>NZ_CP079863.1:629323-943984 GCF_025263485.1 Mycobacterium sp. SMC-2 | reverse complement strand
CGTCCCACCGCGATGTCGAAATCCTCCGGCGCCGGCTCGCGCTGGTAGGACTCGGTGATCTCATCGACCTCGATGCCCAGGCCGGCCGCCAGCTGACGGATCGCGGTACCCCACGCGATGCTCAGGATGCCCGGTTGTAGCAGCATCGGGATTTCATCCATGGGACGGGCGAATCCCATGTAGTGCATCACCTCTGCGCCGCCGTAACTGGCGTAATCGTGAATCTCCATGCAGCGCACCTGCTCGACGCGCTGGCACGTCCCGGCGAGCGCGAACGGGATCAGGTCGTTGGCGAATCCCGGGTCGACGCCGCTGATGAATATACTCGAATTCCCTTGCCTGGCAGCATCTTCGACGCGCTCGATGTATTTGCCGGGCATCACGCCCCACGGGTATTGCAGCAGCCCGGGCGACGACCCGACGACGTTGACGCCGGCGGCTAGAATGCGCATGACGTCGGCCATCGCCTCGGGCAGCCGGGTGTCGCCCATGGCGCAGTAGACGACGCACTCGGGCTTGGTGGCCAACAGGGCGTCGAGGTCCGAGACGGCCGCGACGCCGGTGACGACACCGGGTTCCAGTCCGACGCCGCACAGTTCGCCGGCATCCTTGCCCACCTTCTCCGGGGTGGACACGCACACGCCCGTCAGCTCGAACTGCGGGTTGGTGACGAGTGCGGCGAGGGCCAACCCTCCGACGTTTCCGGTACCGACGTGCGCGACGCGGATCGCCATGAGAGTCTCCGATCGTTGAGCGCTCCAAACTTTTCTAGACAGTAGTCCATTAAATTCGCAGCGCATACCGGCGGACCGGTCCCGCTCCCCCGGGGCAGAATGACTGGCTGATGACACAACGTGAAGACGTCCTGTTCCCGTCCGGTGGCGATCTGATCAGCGCCTGGCTCTACCGGCCGCAGGGCGGCGAACCCGCGCCGCTGTTGGTGATGGCGCACGGCCTGGGCGCGGTGCGCAGCATGCGGCTGGACGCCTACGCCGAGCGATTCAGCGCGGCCGGTTACGCCTGTCTGGTGTTCGACTACCGCAACTTCGGCGACAGCGAGGGCCGGCCCCGCCAGGTGCTCGATGTCGGTTTGCAGCTTGCCGACTGGGCCGCGGCGGTCGCCTATGGCCGGACGCTGCCCGGCATCGATCACGATCGAATTGCGCTGTGGGGCACCTCTTTCGCCGGTGGGCATGTGATCGCCACGGCGGCCCGGCTGCCGGGGATCGCCGCCGCAGTGGTCCAGTGCCCGTTCACCGACGGCATCGCGTCGGCGCGCACGATCAGCAATCCGTTGACCTTCGCGCGGGTGGGCCTCCTGGCGGCACGTGACCTGGTGGCCGCCCGGCTGCACAAACCTCCGGTCATGGTGCCGACAGTGGGACGACCGGGAGAGGTGGCGTTGATGAGCACACCCGACGCGTATCCGGGCTACCTGCGACTCGTGCCCGAAGGCGTGGAGCCGCCGAACGAGGTGGCGGCGCGCATCGGGTTGAAGATCATGACCTACCGTCCCGGCCGCGCAACCGCGAAGATCGCCTGCCCGATCCTGTTCTGCGTGTGCGAAGCGGACTCGGTGGCCCCAGCGGCACCGACGCTGCGCTACGCCGCCAAGGCTCCGCGCGGTGAGGTAAAGCTCTATCCCGAGGGCCATTTCGCGATCTACGTCGACGAGGCGTTCGACCGTGTCGTCGCCGACCAGCGCGCCTTCCTCGGCAAGCACCTGAAGGGCGCCTAGGGCGATCGCGAGCGCGGCGTAGCCGGGCGAAGGGGGTCGCCCCCATCAGGACTGGGGCTAGGGCCCGAGCGGAGAACTCGTGCGAATCGCTTCGTCACGGATCAGCCCGCGCAGCAGCGCGGTGCTGAACTCGGCCGCGATCTCCTTGGCGCTGCGACGTCCACTCGGCCGCAACCATCGGTAAGCGCCCAGCGTCATGCCGATGTATCCGAGCGCCAGCACGTGCGAGTCGCACTGGTAGAACTCGCCGCTGGCGATCCCCCGGTCGATGAGGCCGTGGACATGCTCGTAGACCTGGGTTTCCTTCTCCCGGACCGCGGCGACCTGCTCTTCGGTGAACCACTCGGTGATGTAGGGCGCCTCCTGAAAGTAGACGGCGGCCCGCTCCGGATTGGCCGCGATGCCCGTGAGCAGCCGGACCGTGTACTGGTAGAGCGCCTCGCGGGCCGTCCAGGACGGATCGTCGTGGACGGCGGCCAAGGTGCCCTCGGCGGCTTGCTGGTAAATGTCGTAGAGGATCAGGGACTTGCTGGCGTAGTAGTGGTAGACCGTCGCCTTGTTCAGTCCGATCACGTCGGCGACGTCATCCATCCGGGTGCCGTGGTAGCCGCGGGCGGCGAACAGCTTGGTGGCGACAGCCAGCAACTCTTCGCGCCGCGTTGGTCCGCTCTCGGATGCCATCTGTACTCGCTATCGTCACTGCCGGGCAAGGCCGGTTATCAATCAACTGGTTGGACAGTTTAGGCAAAGGCCAGGTGTCGCCCCGACACGGATGGGACTAGACTCGCTGCCAAAGCTCAAGTCGCGACTGGAGGGGTGGCCTCATGGATCCGAGCCCGGACTACGACGCTAGCGACGAGATCGAGTTCTTCTTCCGCTACGTCCCGTGGGGCCTGCGCGGCGTCGTCGACGGCAACGGCTACCCGCCGCCCGACTACCCGCCCGTTTAGCCCTACAGCGCCTTCAGTTCCTCGGCGACCTCGGTCACCGACTTCTTCGCGTCCCCGAACAACATCGTCGTGCCGTCGGCGTAGAACAGCGGGTTGTCGATGCCCGCGAACCCGGAGTTCATCGACCGCTTGAGCACGATCACCGACTTTGCCTTGTCCACGTTGAGGATGGGCATGCCGTAGATCGGACTGGACTGTTCGTTGCGCGCCGCCGGGTTGGTGACGTCGTTGGCGCCGATGACGATCGCGACGTCGGTGCGGGCGAACTCGTCGTTGATGTCGTCCATGTCCTTCATGGCGTCGTAGTCGACCTCGGCCTCGGCCAGCAGCACGTTCATGTGCCCGGGCATGCGGCCCGCGACCGGATGGATCGCGTACTTCACCGGCACGCCCTTCTCTTCGAGCAGGCTGGCCATGTCCTTGACTGCGTGCTGCGCCTGCGCGACCGCCAGCCCATAGCCGGGGACCACGATGACCTGGTTGGCGTATGCCATCTGGATCGCGGCGTCGGCGGCCGAGGTCGCCTTGACGTGCTTGTCGCCGCCGGCCCCGCCGGCGCCCGGAGCCACGCCCCCGCCACCGAAGCCACCCGCGACGATCGCCGGTATGGAGCGGTTCATCGCCTTGGCCATCAGGTTGGTCAGGATCGAGCCGGAGGCGCCCACGATCATGCCGGCCACGATCATCGCGGTGTTGTTGAGCGCCAGGCCGGCCGCCGCGGCCGACAGCCCGGTCATCGCGTTGAGCAGCGAGATGACCACCGGCATGTCGGCGCCGCCGATCGGCAGCACCACCATCAGGCCGAGCACACCGGCGGCGGCCAGCAGGCCGACCATCCACCACAGGGACGCCCCACCGGTGCCCGGGTGCGCGCGCAGGCCGATGACCACCGCCGCCGCCACCGCGCCGACAAACAGCAGCAGGTTGATCGGCTGCTGGGCCTTGCCGAAGCCGATCGGTGCCCCGGAGATGATCTCCTGCAGCTTGCCGAACGCGATGATCGAGCCCCAGAACGAGATCGACCCGATGATGGCGGCGAACAGTGACGCCACCACGATGTGCACCGTCGGCGACTCCCCGTGCTGGAACGCCGAAAACCCGGTGGTCTCAATGAATTCCGACAGGGCGATGAGCGCGACCGTGCCGCCGCCCACGCCATTGAAGAACGCCACCAACTGCGGCATCGCCGTCATCTTGGTCAGCCGCGCCGGCGGCACACCGAGCACGACACCCACGACCAGGCCGGCGATGATGAGCACCCACGACTCGGTGTGCCGGATTTTGATCAGCGTCGCGCCGACCGCGATCGCCATGCCCACCGCGGCGATCAGGTTGCCCCGCACAGCGGTCTTGGGCCCGGTCAGACCCATCAGGCCATAGATGAAGAGGGCGAACGAAATGATGTAGAGGACGGTGACCAGGTAGTTCATTCCGCCGCCGGCGCTTCCGTCTTCGCGGGCACTCTCTTCTTGCCCTTGAACATGCCGAGCATCCGATCGGTGACGATGAAGCCGCCGATGACGTTCAGCGTGCCGAACACCACGGCGACGAACAAGATGATCTGCACCGCCAGCGAGGGGTGCTCCACCTCGCCGAAGACCACCAACGCGCCCAGCACCACGATGCCGTGAATGGCGTTGGTGCCCGACATCAGCGGCGTGTGCAGCGTGTTGGGCACCTTGGAAATGACCGCAAACCCGACGAACCCGGACAGGACCAGGATCGCCAGATTGGCCAGAAGTTCGTCGTACATCTAAGAGTCCTTCCCGCGGGTCACACAGGCGGCCGCGACGACCTCGTCGTCGAAGTCGGGGGCCAGCTTGCCGTCGGTGATCAACAGGTCCAGTAGCGCCGTGATGTTCTTGCTGTAGAGCTCGCTGGCGTGCTCGGGCATCGTTGCCGGCAGGTTCAGCGGCGAGGCGATGGTGACGTCGTGCTTGACGACCGTCTGCCCGGGCTCGGTCAGTTCGCAGTTGCCCCCGGTCTCCCCCGCCAGGTCCACCACCACGCTGCCGGGCTTCATCGACTCCACCGCGGCGGCGGTCACCAGGCGCGGCGCCGGCCGTCCCGGGACCAGCGCGGTGGTGATCACCACGTCGAACCCGGCGATCGCCTTCTCCAGGGACTTCTGCTGCTGGGCGCGTTCTTCGTCGGTGAGCTCGCGGGCGTACCCGCCCTCACCGGCGGCGTCGATGCCGATGTCCAGCCACTGCGCCCCGACCGAACGGACCTGGTCGGCCACCTCCGGGCGGACGTCGTAGCCGGAGGTGCGCGCGCCCAGCCGTTTGGCCGTTGCCAGCGCCTGCAGGCCGGCCACCCCGACGCCGAGCACCAGCAAGCTCGCCGGCTTCACGGTGCCGGCAGCCGTCGTCAGCATGGGAAAGAACCGGGTCGACAACGACGCGGCCAGCAGCACGGCCTTGTAGCCGGCGACGTTGGCCTGCGACGACAGCGCGTCCATCACCTGGGCTCGCGAGATGCGCGGAATGGCCTCGAGGGCGAACGCCTGCACACCGGCTTCGGTGAGTGCGCCGATCGAGTTGTCGGCGTTGCGGGGCGCCAGGAAGCCGATCAGTGTCTGCCCGCGGCGCAACCTGCCGACCTCCTCTTTGGTCGGCGGCGCCACCTTGACAACGATGTCGGCGGTCCAGGCATCCCCGATGCTGGCGCCGGCCTCGGTGTACAGCTGGTCGGGAAGCAACGCCCCTTCGCCCGCACCCGACTCGACCACCACCGCCACACCGCTGCCGATCAGCGACGCTACTGCCTTGGGTACCAGGGCGACCCGCCGTTCGCCGGCCCCGGACTCGGCGACCACCCCTACAGTCGTCTGCGCATCTGTCATGGCGCGTACATCTGCTTTCCCGCACTTTCCTGCCGTTTGGATGTGCCGCTGGCTGGCCGCACGCTTCGCTACCTTAACGCCTGCCCGGTTTGGCCCCGGACGTGCGATCGACCGCGACGGGATACCCCCCAGCGGCCGGTCGACTCCCGTCGATGGTTCGTGCCCCACGCGGGGTTGTGGCCGCCGGCTACCAGAGCGGGATCTCCAGGCCGTGCTCGGATGTCGGCCGGGGCCCGAAGTAGCGGCGCTCCGACTCGTCGATCCGCACGTCGTTGATGCTGGCCTCGCGGCGCGCCATCAATCCCGACGGGTCGAACTCCCAGAGTTCGTTGCCGTAGCTGCGGTACCACTGGCCGGCGGCGTCGTGGCACTCGTATTGAAACCGCACGGCGATGCGGTTGTCGTGGAAGTCCCACAAGCTCTTTCGCAACGCGTAGTCGAGCTCGCGCTGCCACTTGCGGGTCAGAAACGCCACGATCGCGTCGCGGCCGACGACGCGTTCGTCGCGGTTTCGCCACTGCGAGTAGGGCGTGTACGCCAGGCTGACCTGGTGCGGGTCGCGGGTGTTCCAGGCGTC
Organism: Mycobacterium sp. SMC-2; assembly: GCF_025263485.1. Classification (NCBI taxonomy): domain Bacteria; kingdom Bacillati; phylum Actinomycetota; class Actinomycetes; order Mycobacteriales; family Mycobacteriaceae; genus Mycobacterium; species Mycobacterium sp. SMC-2. The sequence continues at coordinate 937,874 of NZ_CP079863.1, read as the reverse complement.
CTCGGCCGCCTGCACCTTCTGCAGCGCCGTCTCGTAGGTGAACGGGGGGAACGGGGGGCGGGACTCGCTCATGCCCTTTGTCTACCGCGAAGATATCGTGACGGCATGGACTTCGCGATGTCGGCCAAAGCCAGCGACTATCACAAGCGACTGTCCGACTTCATGACCGAGTACGTCTTCCCGGCCGAAGCCGAATACGACAAATACCGCGAAGAAGCCGGCCCAAGCGACCACACCGTCCCGCCCATCATCGAGGAACTGAAGACCAAGGCCAAAGAGCGCGGCCTGTGGAACCTGTTCCTGCCCGCGGAGTCGGGACTGACCAACCTCGAGTACGCCCCGCTGGCCGAGATCACCGGCTGGAGCCTGGAGATCGCGCCCGAAGCGCTCAACTGCGCGGCGCCCGACACCGGCAACATGGAAACCCTGCACCTGTTCGCCACCGAGGACCAGCGCAAGCAGTGGCTGGAGCCGTTGCTGAACGGCGAGATCCGCAGCGCGTTCTCCATGACCGAGCCGGCGGTCGCCAGCAGCGACGCGCGCAACATCGAGACCTCGATCGTGCGCGACGGTGGCGACTATGTGATCAACGGGCGCAAGTGGTGGACGTCCGGGGCGTCGGACCCGCGGTGCAAGATCCTGATCGTGATGGGCCGCACCAATCCCGAGGCGGCCAGCCATCAGCAACAGTCGATGGTGCTGGTGCCCATCGACACCCCGGGCGTGACCGTTGTCCGCTCGACGACCGTCTTCGGTTACCAGGACCAGCCCGGGCACTGCGAGATCATCTACGACAACGTCCGGGTGCCGGTCACCAACCTGCTGGGCGAAGAGGGCGGCGGCTTCGCGATCGCCCAGGCCCGGCTGGGTCCGGGCCGCATCCACCACTGCATGCGCGCGCTCGGCGGCGCCGAACGCGCGCTGGCCCTCATGGTGGACCGGGCCACCAACCGGGTGGCGTTCGGCCGCCCGCTGGCCGAGCAGGGCGTGGTGCGGGAGGCAATCGCCAAGTCGCGCAACGAGATCGACCAGGCCCGGCTGTTGTGCCACAAGGCGGCGTGGACGGTCGACCAGCACGGCAACAAGGCCGCCCACACGCTGGTCTCCCAAATCAAGGCGGTGGCGCCGCAGGTGGCCTGCAACGTGATCGACCGCGCGATCCAGGTGCACGGCGCCGCCGGGGTCAGCGAGGACACCGTGCTGGCCCGGTCGTACGGCTGGCATCGGGCGATGCGGCTCTTCGACGGACCCGACGAGGTCCACATGCGAACCATCGCGCGGGCCGAACTCGGCCGGGAGAAGTCTCCGCTCGCCGCGGCGGTCACCTCGCATGGCTGAGGCTGTCCTGCGGGAATTGCCCGGCGCGTGGAACTTTCGCGATGTCGCCGACGGCGCGGGCGCGCTGCGGCCGGGCCGGCTGTTCCGGTCCAGCGAGCTGAGCCGCCTGGATGAGGGCGGCCGGGCAACGCTGATGGAGCTGGGCATCACCGACGTCGCCGACCTGCGCGCCGCCCGGGAGGTCGCCCGCCGCGGGCCCGGACGGGTTCCCGACGGCGTCGACGTTCACCTGCTGCCGTTCCCGGACCTCGCCGACGACGCCGGTGAAGGCGACGACGCCCCCCATGAACACGCCTTCCGGCAACTGATGACCAACGGCGACCCGGACGAGTCCATCAGTGAAACCGCCGCCCGCTACATGGTCGACGAGTACCGCCAATTCCCCACCCGCAACGGCGCCCAGCGCGCGGTGCACCGCGTCGTCAAGCTGCTGGCCGCCGGGCGCCCGGTGCTCACGCACTGTTTCGCGGGCAAGGACCGCACCGGCTTCGTGGTGGCGACGGTGCTGGAGTCCGTCGGCATCGATCGCGACACCATCGTCGCCGATTACCTGCGCAGCAACGACGCCGTCGGGGAGTTGCGGGCCCGGATCTCCGAGATGATCGAGCAGCGCTCGGAAATCGAACTGACGCCGGAGGTGCGGACCTTCACCGAGGCCCGGCTGTCCGACGGTGTCCTCGGCGTCCGGCCGGAGTACCTGGCCGCCGCGCGCCAGACGATCGACGAGCGATTCGGCTCGCTGGACGCCTATTTGAGCGACGCGGGAATCACCGAGGCCGACGTGGACCGACTACGCCGGGCGCTGCTCGCCTGACTCGAACCACGCGGGCCCGGCCCCTACAGCTTGAAGTTGGCCTGCTTGGCCGCGGAGAGGTCGTCGATCTCCGACCAGTGCGCGGCGACGTCCTCCACTGACGGCGGCTTGTCGAAGTTGGCGCCCTCGTTCTGGAACAGCGCCACCCGTTGCACCTTGCCCCCGCCGACGACGAAAACCGAAGCGGTGTTGGGGTTTTCCTCGGTGCACAGGTAGGCCACCACCGGCGCGACGTACTCGGGCGTCAGCTTCTCGAGCACCTCCTTGGGCAGGATGTCCTCGGTCATCCGGGTGGCCGCGATCGGCGCGACGGCGTTGGCGTGAATGTTGTACTTCGCGCCCTCCTGCGCCAGCGTGTTGATCATGCCGACCAGGCCGAGCTTGGCCGCGCCGTAGTTGGTCTGGCCGAAGTTGCCGAACAGGCCGCTGGTGGAGGTGGCGACGACCACCCGGCCGTAGCTCTGCTCCCGGAAATGCGGCCAGGCGGCCCGCAGCACGTTGTACCCGCCGTACAGGTGCACCTTGAGGACGGCGTCCCAGTTCTCGAAGGTCATCTTGTGGAAGGTGCCGTCGCGCAGGATCCCGGCGTTGCTCACCACACCGTGCACGGCTCCGAACTCGTCGAGGGCCGTCTTGATGATGTTCGCGCCACCATCGGGGTCGGCGACGCTGTCGTAGTTGGCGACCGCCCGGCCACCCGCCTCCTTGATCTCGTTCACGACGTGGTCGGCCATGTTGTGGCCGGCGCCGGTACCGTCGCGGGACCCACCGAGGTCATTGACGACGACGCTGGCCCCCTCCCGGGCCAGGGTCAGGGCGTATTCGCGGCCCAGTCCCCCGCCGGCTCCAGTGACGACGATGACGCGATCCTGCACTCCGGGCATCAGGTTCCTCTCTAGGGTGAAAAATACGTTCTGGCAAGCGATTTGGAGCGGTGGTCAGAACATCCGGCGGGCCATCTTGAAGGCGCGCTCGGTGTAGGGCGGGTAGATGAAGCTGGACAGGTCGGGCCGGGTCGGCTTGGTCAGCACCGACTTGCGGTGGCTGAACTCCTCGAAGCCGTAGCGGCCGTGATAGGCGCCCATGCCCGACGCGCCGACCCCGCCGAACGGCAGCTTGGCCGTCGACACCTGGAAGGCCAGGTGATTGACCAGCATGCCGCCGGCCGGCACCTCCTTGATCACCCGCTCGCGGGTCTCGCGCGTCTTGGTGAACAGGTAGGCGGACAACGGCTTGGGCCGCGAATTGATGAAACGTATTGCGTCGTCTAGGGATTGAACGGTGATCACCGGCAGCACCGGTCCGAAGATCTCGTTCTGCATCAGCGGTCCGTCCGGGTCGGGGTCGACCACGACCGCCGGTTGGATGCGCAGGCTCGACGGGTCACATTTGCCACCGACGACGACCTTGCCGTCCTCACCGGAGAGGTAGCCGCTGATCCGGTCGAACTGACGCCGGTTGACGATCCGCATTCCGTTGGGCTTGTCCGACGTGAACTTCGTGATGGCGGCGCCGATCTTGCTCACCAACTCATCGCGAATCTTGGCGTCGGCCAACACATAGTCGGGGGCGACGCAGGTCTGCCCGGCGTTCAGCAGCTTCATCCAGGCGATCCGCTTGGCCGCGACGTCCACGTCGGCGTCCGCCGCCACGATCACCGGGCTCTTGCCACCGAGCTCCAGCGTGCACGGGGTGAGATGCGGGGCGGCGCCTTCGTAGACCTTGCGACCGATCTCGGTGCCGCCGGTGAACAGCACGCGGTCCAGGCCCTGCGCGATGAGCTCCTGGCTGACCGAACCGTCGCCCTCGACGACGGCGATCGCGTCGCTGTCGAGGTATTTGGGCACCAGCTCGGCCATCAAGTGTGCGGACGCCGGGGCGATCTCCGAGGGCTTGAGGATGACGGCGTTACCCGCCGCGATCGCACCGACCGCCGGGCCCAGCGTCAGGTAGAACGGGTAATTCCACGCGCCGATGATCAGCACGGTGCCGTAGGGCTCGTATTCGATCCAGCCGCGGCCGGGCAACTGCGGCATCTCGAGCAGCTGGTACTTGCGGCGCGTCCACCGGCGCACCCGCTTGGCCGCGTACTTCGCTTCGCCGGCCGTGGTTGCGATATCGGCGATGAACGCCTCGAACGGGCTGCGGTCCAGGTCTTCGGCGAGGGCGGCCGCGATGGCCGCCTCGTTCTCTTCCATCAGCTTCGCCAGCTGCAGCAACTGCCGTCTGCGCCACTCGATGTCGCGGGTGCGCCCGGTGGCGAAGGTCTTGCGCAGCCGGGCCACCGTGGCCGGAACGTCGACCGGCTGAGACTGCCCGGAGCTGGAGCCATTGGCGGCGGAGGTCTTGGGTGTAACCGATTCGGTGGTCATCGTCGTCCTTCCCTGCTTCGGTCATCCCCGAGGCGCCCGCTGCTCGTCGCACGAGCGCTCATGGGTGATAACCGCGATCCTAACCATCCGGTTGGGAGAGCAGTGAGGAGATGCTGTGCCGGGCCGTCAGGCTTTGGGTGCCGTCACGATTACAGCCGCTCGGCGATGACGAAGTCGGAGAAGGCGTCCTTGTCGTCGGCCTGCACGACGTTCTCGTTCCAACGACCCAGCCGGCGCATCTCGTCCGTCGAACCCTGCGCTCGAGCGCGCCACCCGTGGTTGTTGAGCCAGTCCGTGACGTTCGCGCGGTGTTCGTCGCGGTACATCAGCTCCCCGACGTCGATGTGCTCTTCCATGCCGAGTTCGTCGGCGACCTTCCTGAATCGCTCGCGCATCTGCTGCCGGCGCTCTTCGGCGTGCGCGGAGGCGGTTTCCGCGGACACCCGGCTTCCGGCCGGGCTCAGCTCGCCGATCTGGGTGAACAACCGGTCCTGCGCCTCGGCCGGCAGGTACATCAGCAGGCCCTCGGCCAGCCACGCGGTCCGCGACGTCGGGTCGAAGCCCGCCTCGCGCAACGCGGCCGGCCAGTCCTGCCGCAGGTCGATGGCGACCGCGCGGCGGTCGGCCGACGGCGTGACGCCGCTTTCCGCCAACGTCGCGGACTTGTACTCCAGCACCTGCGGCTGGTCGATCTCGTACACCACGGTGCCGGCCGGCCAGTCGAGGCGGTACGCGCGCGAATCCAGGCCCGACGCCAGGATCACCACCTGCCGGATTCCGGCGGCGACGGCGTCTTTGAAGTAGGTGTCGAAGAAGTGCGTGCGCACCGCCTGATAGCCGCGCATGTGCTCGAGCTGCGCCGCGGATTCGGCGTCGATGGCCTGGATCCTGGCCGCGACGTCGGGGTCGAGCATGTGCTCCCACAAGACGCCGGCACCGGCGTTGGTGACCAGCAGCTTGGCGTACGGGTCCCGGATGAGGGCGTCGGGCCGTTCGGTTTCGGCGGCCCGGGCGGCGGCGACCATCACCGCGGTACTGCCGACACTGGTCTTGATGTCCCAGGTGTCGTCGTGGGTGCGCAGTGAACTCATCGTGTTGCTCCTTGAGGTCCTCGAGCGGAATCAGGCGGTCTGCTCGCCGAGACGCGCGCGCAGCAACACGCTGCGCACCGCGTCTTCGGCCAGGTCTTCGGGTACCGGGCGGCCCAGCCGGGCCATTTCTTCGCGGTTGTCCACGGTCTGCACCCGCCAGCCGTGATCGGTCAGCCATTGGGCCGCGTCCGAACGGTCCGGCTCGTGATAGGTCAGCGCCTGGACATTGACGTCCAGGCCCAGCCGCTCCCGCATCCGCAGCCAGCGCTGCGAATTGCTCCGCGAGTTCATGCCGAACGCCTCGATGGCAACCTGGCTTCCCGGAGCGCTGAGGGCGGTGACCATCTCGAAGAGACGGTCTTGGGCGTCGCTGGGCAGGTACGGAAGCAGGCCCTCGGCCAGCCAGGCGGTCGGCCGGGTGCGGTCGAATCCGGCCGAGGCCAACGCCGCGGGCCAGTCGTCGCGCAGGTCGACCGGGACCGGGCGGCGGCTCGCGGTGGGGGCGGCGCCATGCTGCTGCAGGATGCCGGTCTTGTACTCCAGCACCTTGGGCTGGTCGATCTCGTAGACCGCGGTGCCGTCCGGCCAGTTCAGGCGGTAGGCCCTGGAGTCCAGCCCGGCGGCCAGGATGACCACCTGCCGAATTCCGGCCTGCACGGCGTTGTCGAAGTACTCGTCGAAGAAGTGCGTGCGCACGGCCTGGTAGTCGATGCCGATGCGATGCGCGCGGCGTCCATGCTCGTCGCCGTCGAGCCAGGTCAATTCGGGATCGGTGAGCCGCGCCCACGCGGGGCCGGCCGACGAGACCAGGATGCGCGCGAACTCGTCGCGGATCAGCGGCTCGTTCCCGGCGGTTTCCGCCGCGCGGGACGCCGCGACGCCCAACGCGGTGGCACCGACGAGTTCGGTGATGGCCCAGCTGTCGCCGGCAGATCTCAAAGAAGGCGGTAACGACTCGTCCAGATCAGTCATGACCAGACCATGTTACCGAGATAAGTTAGTTAGCCTATACGCTTTGTGCGCAACTTCACTGCCGGGGCTAGGCCTCCGGTGGCCACAGCCCCCCTTCCATCAACTTCCGCAGCATTCCGGTCACCGCCAGCATCTGCTGGTAGTTCTCCACCCAGCCCGCGTACAGGCCGACGCCGCACATGATCACGACCAGCGACTCGACCAATGCCGACGCGTCGATGTCGGCGACGACCTCGCCGCGCTCGATCGCGTCCCGGACGACGCGACCCAGAAATTCCCGGACGATCCGCACGGAGTCATTTTCGGTCTTGTTCCATTCCGGGTGCCGCTGCGACTCGAGTACCCCGGAAATTATCAGCGCCGACCCGGACGGATTCTCGGAATTCGCGCGCACCGCCGCGGAGATGAATGCGGTCAGCCGCGCCACCAGTGTGGTCTCCCGCTCGGCCTTTTCGATCCCGGTCCCGATGATGGCTTCGTTCGTTTGGTCCAACACCTCCCGATACAGGACCCGTTTGCTGGAGAAGTAATGGTTGATCGCCGGCCGGGTCAGATCGGCGCGGGCCGCTATGGCCTGGAACGTCGCCCCGTCGTACCCGCGCTCGCTGAACACCAGGCGAGCGGCCTGCATGATCCGTTGACGGGTCTCGTCGGCCTTGGCGGCAGGGGGGCGCCCTGGCCTGCGACTAACCCGTGAAGACATCGTTAAAGTGTGCCACCGCCACGGTGAGGCATTAGCGCGTTTGGCGGAATGCTGCCGAACTTCCCGGCCTGGTAGTCCTGTACCGCCCCGACCAATTCCGCACGTGAGTTCATCACGAAAGGCCCGTAGTGGAATACCGGCTCGCGGATGGGTTGGCCGCCCAGCAGCAGCACGTCCGTCGCGGTCACGCGCGACGATTCCTGCGCCCTGTTTGCCCCCACGGTGATCCGGTCTCCGGGGCCGAGCACCGCCAGTTGCCCCCCGCGCATCGGATGAGCGACCGGACCGACGTATCCGCTGCCGGACAACACGTAGACGAGCGCGTTGAAATCGCGGGGCCACGGAAGGTTGAGCCGCGCGCCGTTCTCGATGGTGGCGTGCGCGAGGGTGATCGGCGTGTGGGTGACGCCGGGCCCGCGGTGACCGTCGACCTCGCCCGCGATGATGCGGACCAGCGCCCCGCCGTCGTCGGAGGCGATCAACTTCGCGTCGCCACCTTCGATGGCCTGGTACCGGGGCGGCGCGAACTTGTCCCGCTTCGGCAGGTTCACCCACAGCTGGATGCCATGAAAGAGGCCGCCGCTGTCGACCAGTTCCGTGGGTGGCGTCTCGATGTGCAGGATGCCCGAACCAGCGGTCATCCACTGCGTCGCGCCGTCGGTGATCAACCCGCCGCCCCCGTGGGAGTCCTGGTGGGCGAACTTGCCGTCGATCATGTAGGTGACCGTCTCGAACCCGCGGTGCGGGTGCCAGTCGGTGCCCCTCGGCTCGCCCGGCTGGTATTCGACCTCACCCATCTGGTCCATGTGCACGAACGGGTCCAGGGCCGCAGCGCTGACCCGGGCGAAGGCGCGGACGACGGGAAAACCCTCTCCCTCGTAGCCGCGCGGCCCGGTGGTGATCGACCGGACCAGACGCTCGGTGTCGGTGGGGGCGGCGGCCCCGACGCGCGGCAATGTCAGCGTGTTCGCGGTGATGGCGGGCATGTTACCTCCGAGGGATCAGAACATCGCGTATAACCGGACCGCAGTCCAGTTATTCCCCGGTGCGTTGTCGCGGCGCTGCATAAGATGACCTGATGCTTGGGGGACCGGAGCCGCGGCCGCGGGTAAAGCCCGCGCCGTGACCGAACAAACCGACGGCGAACCCCAGCCCACTGAGGTCCCAGTGGCCTCGGCCCCCGGCGCCGGTGGGAGATTCGGGGCGTCGATCAGAAAGTCCGGCTACCTACAGAAGTGGTTGCTGCTGGGCGTCACGATCGGCGTCGTCGCCGGCCTGGGAGCGGTCGTCTTCTATCTGGCGCTGAAGTACACCGGCGACTTTCTGCTCGGCTACCTGGGTGGCTACCAGATTCCGAGGCCCGTGAGCGAGGGCGGCGGCCACGGAGATCCCGGTTTTCGCCGCGCGTGGGCGATCCCGCTGGTGACGACGGGGGGAGCGTTGCTGTCCGCCTTGATCGTCGCGAAGCTCGCCCCGGAGGCCACCGGCCATGGCACCGATCAAGCCATCGAGGCCGTGCACGACGATCCGCGCGCCATCCGCTTCCGGGCCGTGCTGGTGAAGATGGTGGCCAGCGCGCTGACCATCGGGTCCGGCGGTTCGGCGGGCCGGGAGGGCCCGACGGCGCAGATTTCGGCCGGATTCTGCTCGCTGCTGGCGCGACGGCTCCACCTGTCCGACGAGGACGGCCGGATCGCGGTGGCGCTGGGCATCGGCGCCGGCATCGGGGCGATCTTCGCCGCGCCGCTCGGCGGGGCGGTCCTGGCCGCGTCGATCGCCTACCGCGACGATTTCGACTACCGCTGCCTGTTGCCCGGATTCATCACCTCCGGCACGGCCTACGCGGTCCTCGGCGCTTTCCTGGGCTTCGATCCAATGTTCGGTTACATCGACGCCGAGTACCGCTTCGAGAGGGCATGGCCGCTGCTGTGGTTCGTGGTCATCGGCCTGGCAGCTTTCGCGATCGGCTACCTGTACGCCCGGACCTTCCACGCCGCGGTGCGGCTCACCCGCCGGCTGCCGGGCGGCCCGGTGCTCAAGCCCGCGATCGGCGGGCTCCTCGTTGGCCTACTCGGTCTGCTGATTCCCCAGATCCTCAGCAGCGGCTACGGCTGGGCGCAACTGGCCGCCGACCGCGGGTCGCTGCTGGGCATCCCGTTGTGGGTCGCCGTCCTGCTGCCCATCGCCAAGATCGTCGCCACGTCGCTGTCGATCGGCACCGGCGGCTCCGGCGGACTTTTCGGGCCCGGGATCGTGATCGGGGCCTTCGTCGGGGCAGCGGTCTGGCGGCTGGGCGAGCTGTCCAACCTGCCGGGCGTGCCGCACGATCCCGGGATCTTCGTCGTGGTCGGCATGATGACCTGCTTCGGCTGCGTCGCGCGGGCGCCGCTCGCCATCATGATCATGGTCGCCGAGATGACCGGTTCGTTCTCGGTCGTGCCGGGCGCCATCCTCTCCGTCGGCATCGCGGCATTGCTGATGTCGCGCACCAACGTCACGATCTACGAGTCACAGCGCCTGACCCGGGAGACCGCCGCGGCCGAACGCCAACATCGGGCCCGGGACGGCCGCTAGGAACTGCGTGCGCTGCTCGCCGCGTCCTTCTCGGTGGTCGACCCCTCGTGGGTCAACTTCCCGCCCGCGTTCTCCAGGTGGGCGCGGACGAACCACTGGAACTTCTCCAGGCTTGCGGCCTGATCGATCAACAGGTCCTGGGTAACCGGGTCGAGCTCCTCGGTCTCTTCGATGTACCTGCGGATGTCCTCGATGATCCCGGTGTAGACGAGGTCGAGCGCGGCCAGGTGCGCCTGCACGCAATCGCGGCCGACCGAATAGTCGTCCCAGGTACGGTCTTTGATGATCGCGCCCGGCGTGCCCTGCGGTGACCCGCCGAGGGCCGCGATGCGCTCGGCAACGTCATCGGCGAAACCACGGACCGCTTCCACCTGCGGGTCGATCATCTCGTGCACGCCAATGAAGTTGGGCCCCACAACATTCCAGTGGACATGCTTGAGGGTCAGGTGAAGATCGTTGTAGGTGCTCAGTTGTTTTTGCAGCAGTTCGGTCAGCCGCGCTCCCTGTTTGTCGGTGAGCCCCGGGATGGTGAACTGTGTCATCGATTTCCTCCGTTCGCACACGGTCACGTCTCACGGGGGTTACCCGATGGCCGTTGCTGAAAACGCGGGCCGGGCGAGGCCATCACCACGTTTAGAGCTCGCTGATGTGCTGCACCGGTAGCCGGGCGCCCCGTCGGGGTTCGTATGCCAGTCCGCTCGCCTCGAGCAAGCGGACCACTCGGTGGCGGTGTGGTCGCATCGGCTCGAGCAGCTCGACCATGCCCGCGTCGTCGACCGGGCGGCCCGTCAGCGTCCAGCCGATCATCTTCGGGACGTGATAATCACCCACCGACAGCGCGTCGGCGTCACCGAACGCCCGTTGCGCCGTCTCGGCGGCGGTCCATTCCCCCACCCCCGGCAGCGACATCAGCGCCTCGCGGGCCTGCGCGGCAGGCCGGGAGGTCAGTCGTTCCAGCGAGGCGGCCCGTCGCGCGCACGCGACCACGGTCCGCGCCCGCCCCGGGTCGACATTGGCGCGGTGGAATTCCCACGACGGGATGTGTCGCCACGCCTCGGCCGAGGGTGGCACGCGCATCCCGGCCGGCGCCGGTCCCGGGGCCGGTGAGCCGTACTTCGACACCAGCAGTCGCCACGAGCGAAACGCGTCGGCGCCGGGCACCCGCTGCTCGATGATCGCCGGAATCAGGGCCTCCAGCACCAGCCCGGTGCGGCCCAGCCGCAAGTGCGGGACCCGACGGTGCGCGGCGGCAACGGTCGGGTCGCGGGGCGCGAAACCCGAGGCGTCGTCCTCGAGGCCGAGCAGCGCGGGCAGCCTCTCGACGAACTCCGGCGCCCCGCTACCCCACGCCACGCAGTGGGCGGCGTTGGCCGCGGCGCGGCTGATCCTGGCGGCGACCGGCCCGCTGGGCAGCAGGCTGGTCCGCCAAATGGTGCCGTCACCGGACACCTGGAAACAGGGATCGCCGAACCCCCGGCGAAGCGGCGCCAACGTGTGCCCGAAGCTGACCGCCCCGGGGAAGGTGACAGTGCGCGCGCGCTCCACCGACCAACTCTCCGATTGACCGTTAACGATGTACCAAGTCAATATTGCGATGTGACGACGCCGTTCGATGACCCACAGGGCGAACTGGCTTGGATGTTCCTACAGAGTACGAGCGAGGGCGGCGACCTCGACGAGGGCTTCGCGCTGCTCAGCGACGACTTCACCTACTGGTCACTGGTCACCCGCACCTCCTGCGACAAGGAGACCTTTCGCCGAGCGGTCGAGCGGCGCAAGCAAGACCTCGAGCTGACCATCGACCTGGTGCGCTGTGTCAACGAGGGAGAGACCGTGGTGGTCGAGGCGCAGGCCACCGGCACCACCACGAGCGGCGTCCAATACGACAGCCCGTTCGTCTGCATCTTCGACACCCGCGACGGGCTGATCGTCTCGATGCGCCTGTACAGCGACACCCGGGCCCACGAGGCCGCGCTCCCCGGGTGGATCTGCTAGGACGCCGAGACGCTGATTTCGGCCTTGTTCGGGTAGAACGCGACATGCCCGGCGATCGCCGCGACCGCCGGATAAGGCTGTTCGTAGGTCCAGATGACGTCGTCGACGGTGTCACCGGCCGAGCTCGTCACGCTGTAGTAGCTCGCCTCACCCTTGACCGGGCAGTACGAGCTGGTGTCCGTGCGGGTCAGCCGGTCTTGCGTCACGTCGCTCAGCGGAATGTATTGCACCGCAGGCAAAGTGGCTTCGCGCAATTCGAGGGCGGCCGTCGTGTCGGCGACCAGCTCGCCGTTGACGCGCACCTGTACCCGCCCCTTCGTCGGCTCGATGGTGATCGGGTGGCCAGCGTTGGGCTCTTTGATTTCGGGGTGGCTCATGCTCTCCTCCTAGCCGCCTTCCAAACGATGATGTTCAACGCGGGCCGCCGCCCGAGACTTCCCGGTCAGGGCGGTCCGAATGCGTAGCGGTGATATTGGGCCATGTTGGCCATGGCCGGAACCAGCGACATAACCCTGCCCATCACGTGGTAGGGGCGCGGAAGTCGCTCAAAGGTCTCCGATTCAAACCACCTCACCCAGGAAAGCAACCGAGTGCCGGGCACCGCCGCGAGGATCTCGCCCGGCCCGTCGATGCCCCAGCTCAACTTCGATCCGGACCGGCGCACCACCGTGTTCATCCACTGAGACTTGATGCCGATGCGGTTGAACGCGTCGAACTGCAACTCGCCGCGGTCGAAGCGATCAACCACCCGTCGCAGCAGCGCAATGCCGTCCCGTTCGCTCAGATACATGGTCAGGCCCTCGGCGATCATCAGCGCGGGCCGGCCGTCGGGTACCTGCGCCAGCCAGGCCGGATCGGTCACCGACGCGGCGACGACGTGGCAGTGCTCGGCAGCGGGGTAGAGCAGGGTGCGCAGGTCGGCGACGTCGGGGTAGTCGACGTCGTACCACTCCACCAGCGGGCCCGGCTGGAGCCTGAAGTACCGGCCGTCCAGTCCGCACCCCACATGCAGGACGACGGCGCTCGGATGCGCGTCAAGGAACTGGCGAGCCCACATGTCGAAGTGCGCGGCGCGGGTCGTCACCGACGGTGATTTGCGCGCGGTGATGGTGGTCTTCGTCCAGTCGTACTCGATCCGCTGGACGACCTCCTTGGCATAACGGTCGCCCAGGATCGGGTTTGGCAGGTCAGCGTCGAGCGCCTTGGCATACAGCGTCGCCAGCATCGTCTGCGGCGGCCCCTCGAGATCGACGCGTATCCGGTCCACGGGAAGGTGGCACCTACTCGGGCTGCGCGGCCGGGCTGGCCTTTCGCGGGGTGCGCATGGCGGCCCAGAACCGGGCCGCCTCGCGAATCGATTCCTCGACCGGGCGCGGCTGCCAGCCCAATTCCCGCTTCGCCTTGCTGCTGTCCACGTCGGCTTCGGCGCGCATCATCCGCACCGACGCCAGGCTGAGTTCGGAGTCTTTGCCGGTGAGCCGGGCCTTCAGGCTGCCCAGCGCGGAAAGGGCGTAGAGCATCGGCACCGAGATCGCGCGCTTGGGCGGCGGGACTCCGGCCTCGTCGGCCGCGATGCGGACGACGTCGTTCAGCGCGATCATCCGCTCGGAGACCAGGTATCGCTCACCGATGCGCCCGCGCTCGGCGGCCAGGATCATGGCCCGCGCCGCGTCGTCGACGCCGACCACTTCCAGCCGAATGCCGTTCATTCCGAAGGGCAGCTTGCCGAACACCGCGCCGGCGATGAAGGCACCGTGCGGGGTGCCGCCCCAGTCGCCGCTGCCGTAGGTCGTCGACACGCACATCGCGATGGCGGGCAGGCCGGCCTCGGCCACGTACCGCATCACCAGATCTTCGGCCTGCACACGGGATTGGACGTAGGGAGTCAGCCCGCGGGAACGGATCACGTCTTCCTCGGTCGCCACGTGCCCGCGTCGCCGGCCCACCGTGGCGTAGGTGCTCGTGAAGATGAACCTGCGCAGGTCGGGTTGCTCGACGGCGACGTCGAGAACGTTGCGCAGGCCTTCGACATTGGTGCGAAACAGCGGCGCCGGGTCGCGCAGCCAGGCGCGAGTGTCGACGACGCAGTAATAGACGTCGTCCACCCCGTCCATCGCCGCACGCAATGTGGCGTCGTCGAAGACGTCGCCGTGGAATCGGGTCAGCTCGAGGTCGTCGATCGAGCGGGTGTTGGCGTTCGGGCGCACCATGGCCCGCACCTGGAAACCGTCGGCCACCAGCAGGCGGGTGACATGCGAGCCCAGAAAGCCGTTGGCGCCTATAACCAGCTTGGGGCCGAGTTTGGGTTTGATGCTCACCGAGACCCTCCGTGCTCTTGCATCCACCGCGCTGCGTCTTCGTCGAGCGTTCCCAGCGCCTGGGCCTTGCGGCACCACTTCATGCCGGCCGACAGGAAACGCAGCGGGTTGTAGATGTCCTCCTGACGGCGCCACAATCCGTCGCCCGCGTACGTGACGATCGAGATGTTGGTCGCGCTGATCACACTCCCGTCGCCCGGGTCGCGCATGGGATTGTCGAGCTCGCAGATGATCCGCCCGGTGGGCTCGTCGATGACCGACCACAGCGAGGGGAAGGCCACCATGTGGCTGCCGGGGTACGTCGTCATCGTGCGCCTGATCCACTCGCGGACCTCGTCGCGGCCGTGCATGGTTCCTGCCGCATGCTCGACGTACTCGACGTCGGGCGTGTACTGCTCGACCCAGGCATCCCAGTCGCGGGTCTCGGCGGCCCGGGCCACCGTCTCCTCGAACTTCTCGAACGCGGCGGACAGCTCGCCGCGGGAGAACTCTTGCGCCGTCATGCTGCGGAACTTCGGAAAATCGTTGCGACGTTGCGGCTCATCGGCGGAGTGTAGCCTGGGCGGCAGCGTGGCCGGTTAGGAGGACGAGCAATGGCAACCCAGAAAGCGATACTCGCCGGCGGCTGTTTTTGGGGGATGCAGGAGCTGATCCGCAAGCAGCCGGGCGTGGTTTCGACCCGCGTCGGTTACACCGGCGGTGACGTCCCGAACGCGACCTACCGCAATCACGGCACGCACGCCGAGGCCGTCGAGATCGTCTATGACCCAGCGGTTACCGACTATCGCACCATGCTGGAGTTCTTCTTCCAGATCCACGATCCGACAACGAAGGACCGCCAGGGCAACGACCGCGGACCCAGCTACCGGTCGGCCATCTTCTACCTCGACGACGAGCAGAAGCGCATCGCGCTGGACACCATCGCCGACGTCGAGGCGTCCGGGTTGTGGCCCGGCAAGGTCGTGACCGAGGTCAGCCCCGCCGGAGACTTCTGGGAGGCCGAGCCCGAGCACCAGGACTACCTGCAGCGCTACCCGAACGGGTACACCTGCCACTACATCCGCCCGGGCTGGAAACTGCCGCGCCGGGCGACCGCGGACCGGTAGGCAGGCCCGGTTCAGCGCCGGTGCACCACGATCCGGCCGCCATCTTTGGGCGTGTAGGCAACGCCCCGGCCGTGCCAGCGTTCCCCCGGCGCCGTCGTAGTGTCAATGATGAAGTCGCGCAACACGGTTCGCAGCACGACGTCCATCTCCATGTTGGCGAACGCGGCCCCCACGCAGCGACGGGTGCCGCCACCGAACGGGATCCACGCAAAGGCCGACGGCTTGGTCCCGACGTACCGCTGCGGGTCGAAGCGCTCCGGATCGGGGAACACGTCGGGATTTTCGTGAATCTGCGCGATGCTCACCAGGATTGACTCGCCGCGGGGAATGACCCACTCCCCGAGTTGGTAACGCGGCAAATAGACGCGCCGCGCGGCGAAATCGATCACTGTTCGGGCCCGCTGGACTTCCAGGATGGTTGCCTGGCGCAGCTCCTGGCCCGCGTTGTCGGCCTCCTCGACCAGGGCCGCCAGCACATCCGGGTGCCGCGTCAGCCGCTCGAACGCCCAGGCCAGCGTCGAGGCCGTTGTTTCGTGGCCGGCGGCCAGCAGGGTGAGCAATTCGTCGCCAATGTCCTTGCGCGACATGGCCGTGCCGTCTTCGTAGGTGCTGCGCAGCATCAGCGCGAGCACGTCGGTGCGCTCATCGAAATGCGGATCGGCCCGCTCGGCTTCGATCAGCCGGTCGATGACGACGTCGTACTGGCGGCGCCACTCGTCCAGGCGGCCCCATGGCGTGTATCGACCGTAATTGCGTCGCGGCTTGGGCATGGTCGCCATCCGCGAGCCCAGCGTGACCCACGGCGGGATGAGGCGGCGCAACTCGTCGAGTTCGGCGCCTTCGGCCCCGAAGACGGCGCGCAGGATGGCGTTGAGCGTGATGCGCATCATCGACGGAAGCGTCGGGAACGCCTGGCCCTCCGGCCAGGCGGCGGTCTCCCGCGAGGTCTCTTCTTCGATGATCGCCTCGTACTTCTTCATGCTCTTGCCGTGGAACGGCGGCGCCAACAGTCGCCGCCGGCGGCGGTGGTCCTCCCCGTCGAGGGCGAACACCGAGCCGGAGCCGAACAGCCGGCTCAGGTTGGGCTGAATGTTGCCGAGCTCGTCGGGGCCGGTGGTGAAGATCTGCTTGGCCAGCGCCGGGTCGCCGACCACCACGACCCGCCCATACATCGGCAGGTTCAGCGTGAACACGTCGCCGTAACGACGGGCCAGCCGGTGGATCATGCCGCGCCGCGACACCGCAAAACCCAGACCCTGCAACACCTTTGGTAGGCGCGCGGCGGGGGGCAGCCTGACGGCGGCGGTTCCCGATGGGGCGGTGACGACTTCACTCATGGCGGGCTACTCCCCATAGTCTGCCCCGAGTAACGGGGTGGTACCGCGGTGTACCAAAACCTAAACCGATACGGTACTCTGCAGTACCAGGCGTGACAAGGGTGCCGTACCAACGAAAGGGGCGCCGGCCGTGACTCCAGCGGCGACAGCAACGGCTGACGAAGCGGTTCTCGGCGACCGGTTCCGGCTCAGGTTGCTCGACGGCCTCGCCACCTCGATCGCCGAGCGGGGTTACCGCGCCAGCACCGTCGCCGACATCGTCCGCAATGCCCGCACCTCCAAGCGCACCTTCTACGGCGAGTTCGCGAGCAAGGAGGAGTGCTTCCTGGAGCTTCTGGGGTCCGACATCGAAAAACTCGGCGAATCCATCGCGGCTGCCGTCGAGCCCGAGGCGGATTGGCATCAACAGATTCGTCAGGCGGTCGAGGCGTACGTCAGCCACATCGAGTCCCGGCCGGCCATCACGCTGAGCTGGATTCGAGAACTCCCGTCGCTCGGCGCCGCCGCCCGCCCGGTGCAGCGCCGCGGCCTGCAGTTGCTGTCCAGCCTGCTGATCGACCTCAGCGCCAGCCCCGGCTTCCGGCGGGCCCAGCTGCCTCCGCTGACCGCCCCGTTGGCGGTCATCCTGCTGGGCGGCCTGCGCGAACTCACCGCCCTCGCCGTCGAAGACGGAAAACCGGTGCGGGGCATCGTCGAGCCGGCCGTCGACGCATCCATAGCCCTGCTCGGCCCGCGACACTAGGCTCATCGCACACCCCTCAACCAGATGGAGGACCTTGCGATGCGGCTATCGACCCGAAACCAGCTCAAGGGGACCATCACCGAGGTCGACCTCGGCACCGTGATGGCGATCGTGAAGGTCAAGCTCGACGGCGGCGAGCAGATCGTCACGTCCTCCGTTACCAAGGACGCCGCGACCGACCTTGGCCTCAAGGTCGGCCAGCCCGCGACCGTGTTCATCAAGTCCACGGAAGTCACCATCGGCGTCGACTAACCCACGGCACGGTCGCTGACCACGCCGGCTTCCCGCGACACATAACCGGTTGCGCCGAAACGGCGCGCAACGGTTTATGTTTCGATGCGGAGGAACGCCCGCACGCGGTCGAGCACCAGCTCCGGCCGCTGTTCGACGATCCAGTGCCCGACGCCGTCGACCAGCTCCACCTCGAAATCGCTTATGTGGTCGGCATATCCATCGGTCAAGTCCGCCGTGATCACCGGGTCGTCGGTGCCCGTCAACCATCGGACGGGGACGTTGACCCGAGCGTCGTCGTACTCGCCGCGCATCCAGCGCAGCATCTCGCCGGTCTGAAAGCTGCGATACCACCGCGAGCCGGCCTCCGCGTGGCCGGGCTGGCGCATGCACTCGATGTAGAGCTGGATGTCCTCATCGGGTGGGGCGAAGCCGCCGCCCACCCAGGACGTCAGCAGGCGAACGAAGCGGGAGTTGGGATTGCTGATGATCCGCGGCCCGACGACCGGCAGCGATATCGGGACCTGATACCAGAACCGCCAGATGTTGCTCACCGTCGACAGACTGCGCTTCACCCAGGGCGCCACGGTGTTCACCCCGAAGAACCCAGTCACCTTCTCGGGGTGACGCAGCATCATGATGAACGCCACCGGCCCGCCCCAGTCGTGGGCGACGAGCCTGACCGTCGCCACACCGAGGCGATCCAGCACGGCGGCCAGGTCCTCGGCCATCTCGGCCTTGGTGTAGCTCGAGCGCGGAGCCGAACTCCAGCCCGCACCGCGCAGGTCCGGGCACAGCACCCGATAGCCGTCGGCGGCCAGCGGGCCGATCAGCTCGCGCCATTCCCACCAGTTCTCGGGGAAACCGTGCACCAGCATCACCGCGGGCCCCTCGGCGGGACCGGCGTCCGCGACGTGGATCGTCACGCCGCTTCCCAGCTCCACGTACCTGTGTTCAACCCCGTCCAGCGCCGGCATAGTGACCATGAATGGAGAAGGTAGCGGCCTGCTGCGGGTTAGGCCAGAAACCGCTCGACATAGGGCGCGAAGCGGCTCCGCAGATCAGCTTCGTCCAGCCCGAACATCTCGCAGGACGTCGCGACGCTTCCCAGCCGGCCACGCCGGTGGGCCGCCAGGTACTCGTCGATCGCCGCCCGGGCATCGTCGCCGAACGACTCGCCGGCCAGGGCGTAGACCCGTTCGGCGACGCCGATTTCGTCGGCCATGAAGTCGTCGAACCGGACGTCGATCGAACGTTCGGGACCGATGGTGTCGCGGTCGCGGACGAGCGCGGAGAGCATGTCGTCCAGGCGTTCGATCCACGATGCCGCGATCTGCTCCACCGGAACCGGCGAGCGGTGCATGCGCGCGGAGTAGGCGATCATCGCGATCATCGACAGCGCGACCGGCACGGGATCCCGGTGCGTGAAAACGACTATGCTGCCGGGGAATACGCGATCGAGGACCGGCACCTGCTCGAGGTGCTGGGGTGACTTGAGCAGCCAGCGCCGGCCGCCGCGCAGAAACTGCATGGCCTTGAGCTGGCGCGCGAGGTATTCATAGTGCGGGGTCTGGTCGTGGGCCTGGTAGTAGTCACGCCAGCGCGGCACGTCGGCCAGCGTCTCGAACAGCATGGTCGAGAAGTCGTTGGCGAGCAGTTGGATCTCTTCGTGGACGTGCTCGGTGGTCATCTCGTGCATCAGCGGGAAATGCGGCATCACGGTGTTGATCACCCCGACCGCGACGTCCATCCGCGCCCGCCGCGGATCCGGCTCGACCCCGGCCTCGGCCGGTAGCGGGAACGGTTCCACGCTTTCCCAATACGGCATGGTGCGAAAGGTGGGCGGGGCCGCCAGCAGGTTGTGCAGGTGGGTGGTGCCGGTGCGGGGTAGGCCGGCGATCACCACCGGCGGTTGCAGCTCGATGTCGTCGATCTCGGGATGCCTGTTCAGGAGATCGGTGAACAGCAGCCGGTTCTTGAGCAGCTGCACCAACTGGCCGTAGAAGTTGACCATCCCGGCGTCGTGGCGGCCGTCGATGTCACGCAGCGCGGCGAGGTAGACGTCGAGCCGCTCCCGATAGTCGTCCGCGCCGAAATCGTCCAGCCCGGTGTCGGCGGTGGCCCTGGCATGCAGCGCGTCGGCATCCAGCGGACAGTCGGGCGCCAGCGTGGCCATCATGTCGAGGATTTGCTGGGCCTCGGGGCTGAATCGGGGCTGGGCGAGGTCGTCAAGGCGAACGGCGTCGGTCACGCCGACTTATGTTACTTTCGGTTTCGTAATGGTAGTCGATTTTGGCCGCCCCCGTGATCCCCGCATCGACGGCGCTGTGCTGAGCGCGACCGTCGACCTGCTCGCCGAGACCGGCTACGCCGGGCTATTGGTCTCCGCCATCGCCGAACGCGCCGGCACGAGCAAGCCCGCCATCTACCGGCGCTGGCCGAGCAAAGCGCACCTGGTGCACGAGGCGGTGTTCCCCATCGGGGCCGCGACCGAGCTCCCCGATACCGGGTCCCTGCCCGAGGACCTACGCGAAATGGTCCGTCGCTCAATGGCTTTCCTGACGACGCCGGCCGCCAGGGCGGCCCTGCCCGGGCTCGTGGGCGAGATGGCCGCGGACCCGACCCTGCACTCGGCGCTGCTGGAGCGGTTCGCCGGCGTCATCGGCGGCGGCCTGACCGAATTGCTGGCGCGGGCCGCGCGCCGCGGCGAGGTCCGGCCCGACGTGAGCGCCACCGAGCTCACCGACGCCATCGCCGGCATCACCCTGATGGGCTTACTCACCCGCGTCACCGAACTCGACGACGCGTGGGTCGACCGCACCACCACCTTGCTCCTGAAGGGAATCAGCGCATGACGCACGAATCGACGGCCGCGTGGCAGGAATTGCTCGGCACCCTGGGCACCCTTGACCGGTCCTTCCTACAGGGCGACCGGGCGGTGACCGACGACCGCCAGATCGCCGACGGCTACCGCATGCTCGCCAGCACGCTCGGCGTCGCGTTCGACACCTACCTCTTCCCCGAGCCCGGCCGGCCCCAGTTCGTCGCCGTGAACACACCGTTTCGCCGGGACCGCCGGTGGGGCGGCGACAACACCGACGCCTACTACTTCATGTGCCCGGTGGATCCGGCCCGCCGTTACCGGATCAGCGGCAACAGGGGTGACAGCGTGTACTTTTCGGTGACCGCCTACAACGAGCCGTCACCGGGCGCCTGGTCGGACCGCGTCGTCGCGATCGTCCGCGACAGCGATCTCGACATCGACGCCGACGGCAACTTCGCCTTCGAACTCGGCCCCACGCCCGACGCGGCCGTGCTGATGACCCGCGACTATCAAGCCGACCCGCTGACCGGCCGCCCAGTCGTCTGGCACATCGAGGCGCTCGACGAGCCGGACCCAATCCGGCACGGCGACGCCGAGACGGCCGCGAGCCTGCGCGCGATCGCGACCTGGCTGCGCACCATGTTTGCCATCGTGCCGCTGGCCGTCGGGACGCGCGTGGACGACCAACATGCGTTGGGGCACGAAACCGCACACGCCGCGAACGCGTTCGCCGACCCCTATCGGGTGCCCGACGCCAACTTCGGGTGGTCGGCGCGCGATGCCTGCTACTCCTACGGCAGCTTCGTGCTCGACGACGACGAAGCGCTGGTGGTCACGCACCGGCCTCCCCCATGCAGGTTCTGGAACCTGGTGGTGTGGAACCAATTCATGGCCACCTTCGGCGCAGCCGACGCCCGCTGCTCGATCAACGGCCACAGCGCCGCACTCAACAGCGACGGCTCGGTGACCATCATCTTGTCCCGCGGGCTGACCGCCCACCCGAATTCGCTTACCACGCTGGGCTATCCGCGTGGCAACCTCGCCTTCCGGTGGTTCCTGGCCGACGGTGTACCGGCCCGGCCGGAGGTGGAACTGGTGAAGGTCTCGCAGGCGCCGACCGCCATCACCTAGCCCGCCGAGCGTGTGGCCTAAGTACGCGAACCGCGTTGCATTCGTGCGTAGACCGCACAGTC
This sequence comes from Mycobacterium sp. SMC-2, assembly GCF_025263485.1. NCBI lineage: Bacteria > Bacillati > Actinomycetota > Actinomycetes > Mycobacteriales > Mycobacteriaceae > Mycobacterium > Mycobacterium sp. SMC-2. The sequence continues at coordinate 916,264 of NZ_CP079863.1, read as the reverse complement.
GGCGGACGTGGCGCGGGCTCAGGCGGCCGCGGGCACCGGATCGGCGGACCGGCCGGCGGTGGCCTTCCGCAGCACGGAGTCCGGGAAGGTCAGCCGGACGATCTTGCGGACGACGGTGCCAAACTGCCGCAGCAGCGGCCCGCGGTTGTAGGGGACGCCGTAGCGTTCGCAGATCGCCTGCACCTCGGGCGCGACCTCGGCGTAGCGACGCGCCGGCATGTCCGGGAACAGATGGTGCTCGATCTGGTGGGAGAGGTTGCCCGAAAGCAGGTGAAAGAGCTTGCCGCCGGTGAGGTTTGCCGAACCGAGTACCTGGCGGAAGTACCACATGCCGCGGGACTCGTCCTTGGTCTCCTCGACGGTGAACTCCTGCGTACCGTCCGGGAAGTGGCCGCAGAAGATGATCATGTACGACCACACGTTGCGCATCAGGTTGGCCGAGAGGTTGCCCGCGAAGACGAACGGCGCGAACGGCCCGGCCAGCAGCGGGAAGGCCACGTAGTCCTTGAGGGTTTGCCTGCGCGTCTTCTTCCAGATGGCGCGCAGCACCTCGCGCTTTTCGGCGAGTTCGATCTCGCCGGCGCGGATGCGTTCGGTCTCCAATTCGTGCAGTGCGACGCCGTACTGGAACAACGCCATCAGCAAGAAGGCGTAGAGCGGGTTACCGAGAAAGTAGGGCTCCCAGCGCTGGTCCTCGCTCATCCGCAGGATGCCGTAACCGATGTCGCGGTCCATCCCCACGATGTTGGTGTGGGTGTGGTGCATGTAGTTGTGTGAGTGGCGCCATTGATCGGCCGGGCACGCGGTGTCCCACTCGAAGGACCGGCCCGAGACGGTCGGGTCGCGCATCCAGTCGTATTGACCGTGCATGACGTTGTGCCCGATCTCCATGTTGTCCAGGATCTTCGAGACGCCCAGCATCGCGGTGCCGAGCAGCCAGGCGGGCGGCAGGAAGAGCAACGCGCGGCCGCCGACTTCGAGCGCGCGCTGAACCTTGATGACGCGGCGGATGTAGTCGGCGTCCTGCGCGCCCAGGCTGGCCATCACGCGCTCCCTGATGGCGTCCAGCTCGCGGCCGAATGCGTCGGCCTGTTCGGGGGTCAGGGTGATCTTGTTCTGTGTCATGGGTTTTCCTCCAGAAGTTGGTGGCGCTACAGCGTTAGGTCGACGTCGCCGACCGGGACGGACACGCAGATCTGCACGTCCTCGTCCGGAACGGTCGAGACCGCGCCGGTGACGAGGTTGCGCACCGTTCCGGCGGTCTTTCGCCGGGTGCAGGTGTGGCAGATACCCATCCGGCAGCCGTTGTCGGGTGCCAGGCCGGCCGATTCCGCCTGTTCCAGCAGGGAGCGTCCGTCGTCGACGACATCGACCCCGCTGTCGGAGAAGCTGACCCGTCCGCCCGAGGGATTGGCCGGCGCCTCGAACGACGGTGGCACGAAGCTCTCGCTGTGGACGTTGTCGCAGTGGTGTCGCACGGCATCGACCAAAGGTGTTGGCCCGCAGACGAACACCGCGTCGGGTGCTGGCATCGCGGCGGCCAGATGCGCGGCGTCGAATCGGCCGGCGAGATCGCCGCCGTCGGATCGGGTGTAGCCGTGCAGGACGCGGACTCCGGGCAGCGTCGCCAGCTCGTCGCGGTAGCAGGCCTCGGCCGCGGTGCGGGCGTAGTGGATGAACGCGATCTCGCCCGGGTGATTCTCGACGACCAGGGTCCGCAGCATCGCCATCACCGGTGTGATGCCGCTTCCACCGGAAACGAACAGGGTCCGCCGCGGCCGCACCGCCGGCAACACGAAGTCGCCGCCGACGCCCGCCAGACCGACCACCATGCCGCGGCGGGCGTGCTCGTACAGGTAGTTGGAGACCAGCCCGCCATCGTGCCGACCGATCGTCACCTCGAGGTGGGCGGCCCCTTCGGCGTTGGCCGGCGAATAGCAGCGGGTGTGCCGCCGGCCGTCGACCTCGACGCTGAGGTTGACGTATTGGCCGGCTTTGACGGTCCAGGCGGACGTGAAGCTCTCGTTCGGGGCGAGGGTGAGGGTGACGCTGCGGACGGTTGTGCGGCGCACGTCGATCACCTTGGCGCGGGCCTCCCCCAGCGTCCAGGTCGGCGCCACCAGCTCGGTGTAACGGTCTACGCCGTGCGGACCGGTGAGCAGGTCGAGCAGGTCGGAACCCAAGACTCGCTTCCGCAAAGTCCGAGCGAGGGCCCGACCAGAAGTCTGAGCGGTTTGAGTGAACATATGTACACCGTGCGGGCGCACCACCCGGTCAGTCAAGGGTTTACTGCAGCTCTGTGGTAGGGTTCACATAGTGAACAGCCGTACTCCTAGCTCACGGGTGCGCAGTTCTGGTCGCGAGCGCACACGCGAAAGCCGATCGCGCGAGGAGCGCAAGGAGGCCACCCGTCGCGCCATCATCGCCGCGGCGCTCAAGCTGCTGCAGGACCGTAGCTTTTCCAGCCTGAGCCTGCGCGAGGTGACCCGTGAGGTGGGGATCGTGCCGGCGGCGTTCTACCGTCATTTCGACTCGATGGAGGCCCTCGGGCTGGTCTTGATCGACGAGTCGTTCCGAAGCCTGCGCGACACCCTGCGTGAGGCGCGCGCCGGCAAGCTCGATCCGAACCGGGTGATCGAATCGTCCGTCGAAATCCTGGTCGCCAGTGTCGCGCAGCGGCGGGAACATTGGCGATTCATCGCACGCGAACGCAACAGCGGGCTGAGCGTGCTGCGTTACGCCATCCGCACCGAGATCCGGCTGATCACCTCCGAACTGGCCACCGACCTGGCGCGCTTTCCGCGGCTGCACGAGTGGACAACCGAAGATCTCAACGTACTGGCGACCCTGTTCGTCAACGCGATGATCGTCATCGCGGAGGCCATCGAGGACGCGCAAAGCGCCGAGGCTTTGGAAGACATCCGGCGGATCGCCGTCAAGCAGTTGCGGATGATCGCCATCGGCATTGCCGGCTGGAAGAGCACGCCCTAGCGACCCGTACCCGCAGTGAACAGTCGAACACTGGCCGCATCACTCCGTCGTCTGCGTAAAGTCGGGCGCGGCGTTCTCGTCGACTACCTCGTACAGCGACTGGCCGTCTTCGGGCACTCCGTCGATCTGGCCCCTATGAGCGCGCCCGGGCGGACCGTCGGCCGGCACGCTCGCGTCCGGGGTGTCGGGCGATATGTCAGGCTCCTCCTCGGCGAGCCGGGCGTCCAGGGATTCGCCCTCGCGCTCTTCCCGCGCCGTCATGCCGAACCGGTTCGCTTCGCTCCAGCCCTCGGGTGGGTCGACGACGATGTCGCCGTCGTCGTTGTGGAGCTCGTCGGAGTCGGTGCCTTCGCTCGGGTTCAGGGTGTCACCGGGCCCGCCCTCCTCGGGAAAGTCGGCCGGGTCCACCTCGGCCTGGGGGTTTTCGCTCATGCGAGGACGGTTGCCCGCCGGATCGGGGGGCTAAACGCTACCGCGGCGTGCGCCACATCGCCCACATGCTCGGCCCGCCCTCGGGCAACGTGAGCTCGCGGGTCACGGTGAAACCGAAACGTTCGTAGTACGGCACATTCTCGGGCTTGCTCGATTCGAGATAGGCCGGACAGTATTCGGCGTCGCAGCGCTCCAGCCGTGACCGCATCAGCGCCTGGCCGAAGCCCTGCCCGCGGACCGAAGGGTCACTCCCGATCGCGGCGAGATACCAGTGTGGCTCTTCGGGATGCGCGCGCTTCATCAACTCCTGCACGCCGCGTGCCCTCGTCGCCTTCAGTCCGAACACGCGCAGAAAGGTCGGCGTCATCAACAGCTCACCCAGGCGCGTCTCGCGCCACTGATTCGGCGGGTCCCAGAGCGCCGCCGCCCCGATGCCGGGGCCGCCGGGGGCCACCTCGACGCCGCCGCAGCCCAGATGATGGTGGCGTGTCATCGTCGCGAACAACCGGTACAAGTTCGCCGTCCGGGCCCTCGCGTCGGGCAGCAGCCAGGTCATCACCGGGTCGTCGTAGAAGGCCCGGGCCAGGGTGCGCGACAGTTCGCGGACATCGGCCTTGCGCGCAGGATGCGCCTGGGGAGTCACCCGAGTCAGGTTAGCGGGTGCCGTTATCCTTCGGCGTCATCGCCGGGGTAGCGGTACGTTACTTCGGTGACCGGCGTTTCGCGTCGCGCATTCGGGCGGATGGCCGCCGGTGCCGGCATGCTCGGCACCGCCGGGCTTCCCGCCGGCTGCGGTCGCGGAAGGACCGACCACGCCACACCCGCCGCTCCGCCGCCCGCGGCCAAGGGAGTGGGTGTGGTGCTCTCGCATGAACAATTCCGCACCGACCAGTTGGTTGCACAAGCCCAGGCCGCCGAACAGGCCGGCTTCCAATATGTCTGGGCCAGCGACCATATCCAGCCGTGGCAGGACAACGAGGGCCATTCGATGTTCCCGTGGCTGACCCTGGCGCTGGTGGGCAACGCCACCAGCCGCATCTCGTTCGGCACCGGGGTGACCTGCCCCACGTATCGGTATCACCCGGCCGTGGTGGCACAGGCCTTTGCCTCGCTGGCGGTCCTCAGCCCCGGACGGGTGTTCCTGGGGGTCGGCACCGGGGAACGGCTCAACGAGCAGGCGACCACCAACGCGTTCGGCAAGTACACCGAGCGCCACGATCGCCTGATCGAGGCGATCAGCCTGATCCGCCAGTTGTGGAGCGGATCGCGAATCTCGTTCGCCGGAAGCTACTTTCAGACCAACGCGCTGAAGATCTACGACACACCGCCCACACCCCCGCCGATCTTCGTGGCGGCCAGCGGGCCCAAGAGCGCGACACTGGCCGGTCGATACGGTGACGGCTGGATCGGTCAGGCCCGGGACGTCACGAACCCCACACTGGTGGCCGCGTTCAACGCCGGCGCGCGGGCCGCCGGCCGCGACCCGGCCGGCCTGGGCAAGCGGGCCGAGCTGTTCGCGGTCGTCGGCGACGACGCCGTGGCAACCACCGCCGCCGACCTGTGGCGCTTCACCGCCGGCGCGGTCGACCAGCCGAACCCGGTCGAAATCCAGCGCGCCGCGCAGGCCAACCCGATCGACAAAGTGCTGGCCAACTGGACGGTCGGCACCGATCCCGCCCCACACGTCAAGGCGGTGCAAGCGGTCTTGGACGCCGGCGCCGTTCCGTTTCTGCATTTCCCCCAAGGCAATCCGTCGACGGCCATCGAGTTCTACCGCACCAACGTCCTGCCCAGGTTGCATTAAGTCGTCCCGGGCTCGACCTCGGGCTGAATGTAGACGACCCGCACCGCGGGCACGCTGTCACGAATGCGCGCCTCGGCATTCCTGATAACTTCGGCGGCGGTGGCGAACTGCCTGTCGGGCCCGAACACGACCTTGGCGACCACCACCATCTGATCCGGGGCGAGGTATTGGGTGCGCAGGTCAACCACGGAATCGACGTTCCCGGCCCGCTGCAGGGCGGACCGAATCTTCTTGCACTGGTCGGTGGTTGCTCCCTCGCCGATCAACATGCTGTGCGTCTCGATGATCAATACCACGGCGATCACGGCCAGCAGCGCACCGATGCCAAGCGTACTGACCGCGTCCCACAACGGGTTTCCCGTGACGACCGTCGCCGTCACGCCCGCGAACGCCACGCCCAGACCGACTAGTGCGGCGCTATCCTCCAACAGCACCACGGGTGGCTCCGGGATGCGGGAATTGCGGATGAACTGCCACCAGCTGTCGGAACCCTTCAGCCGCTTGGCCTGGGTCCGCACCGTCCGCAGGCTCAAGGCTTCCAAGGCCGCGGCGACGACGAGGATCGCAATGGCAACGCCCGGTGCGGTCAGCGGCTCGGGGTGGGTGATCTTGCGATAACCCTCATAGCTGGCGGCTACCGCCCCGAGGACGAATACCAGCAGGGCGACGACGAACGAGTAGAAGTAGCGGCTTCGGCCATACCCGAACTGATGCAAGGCATCTGGTCGCCTGAGCGCCGCATGCTTGCCCACCATCAACAACACTTCGTTGATGGTGTCGGCAAGTGAGTGCACCGACTCGGCGAGCATGGCCGAACTTCCGGTGACCAGGTAGCCGGCGAGTTTCGCGACGGCGATTCCGGCGTTGGCAGCGAACGCCGCCAAGACAGACTTGGTGATGCCGTCAGCCGCCATCGCGTAAAGCTACCCCCGACCGCATAAATCGAAACGGTGGAGCTTGCGGGTTCGGGCGCCCGTTTCAACACCATAGCCCTGGGTATCCGCAGGCCACTTCGAGTGACAAGCCCAACTGGAAGGCAAGGCATGGACGCAATTACTTTTCTTCGTCAAGACCACAAAAGTGTGCTCGGTCTGTTCGAGACGCTCGATGGGGCACCATCGGGTTCTGGCGCCGAGGCGAGCGGCCTGGAGACGATGGTGAACAACCTCATCATCGCCGAATCACAGCATGAGGTCATTGAGGAACAGTTCTTCTGGCCGGCGGTGCGCAACGCAATCGGTGACGGACTGGTCGACAAGGCCATCGAGCAGGAGCAGGCCGGCAAGCAGCTGTTGCAGCGGCTGGAGGACGGCAAGCCCGGCGATCCGGACTACCACGAAGCGCTGCAGGAGTTCGTCCGCGCGGGCCGTGAGCACATCGCGTACGAGCAGGACGTGGTGTGGCCGCAGGTCGAATTGGCGATCAGCCGCGAGGAGCTGGAGAAGATCGGCGAAAAGCTGGAACAGGCAAAGAAAATCGCGCCCACCCGGCCCCACCCCGGCACCCCGCCCAACCCGGCGGTGCTCAAGACGGTGGGAATGGGGGCGGCGGTCGTCGACCACGTGCGCGACGCGTTCACCGGTCGCGCCGAGGACAACCCGCCGGACCCGCAAGTCAAGTAAGGCAGACTCGAGGGCCGGGCGCTGAATCGTCAGCGCCCGGCCCTCGTCTCAAGCAATTAACTTGTCGGAACGTGTTGTTCGTGTGTGAAGGGCTTCTCGGCCTTGATGGCGGGCGAGCCCTGCGGGTTCTGCTGCGCACCCTGGTTCTGGCGCGTGGTGCCGCCGAGCCACTGCTGTTCGGGCTTCTCGACGTACTCCCACTCCATGCCCTCGGGCCACGGCCCCTGACCCTGGTTCCACGGGCCACGGACCGATTCGCCGCCGCCGTTGGACATGTTGAACGCCACGTTCTGGAAGCGCGGGTCGCCCGGCAACTGTCCGGGCGGAAAGTTGACCGGAAGCTCGTTGAGCGCCGCGGTGAACTGCTGGTAGTGCGTCACTTCCCGCGTCATCAGAAAGGTGAGGGTGTCTTGTACACCGGGATCGTCGGTGTACTGCTTGAGGTACTCGTAGACCATTTTTGCGCGGGACTCGGCGGCCAGGTTGCTGCGCAGATCCACTGTGGGGTCACCGTTGGCGTTGACGTAGGAGCCCATCCAGGGCACGCCCTGGGAGTTGCTCACATCCGGGCTCCCTCCGTTCAGCGCCAGATACAGCGGGTTGACGGCAACTTGATGAATGATCTGGTCGCGGCCGTCTCCGCTCGCCACCGCGGGCATCCAGTCGCACTTCTCGTTGGCAATCTTCAGGTTGTCGTTGAGGCCGTCCAGCAACATCGTGATCATCGAGCCGACCATCTCGAGGTGGCTGAGTTCCTCGGTGGCGATGTCCATGAACAGGTCGTACAGCTTGGGGTTCTTCCCGCGCAGGACGAAAGCCTGGGTGAAGTACTGCATGGCGGCCTTGAGTTCACCATTGGCGCCACCGAACTGCTCCTGGAGCAGCGTCGCAAACCGTGGATCGGGCTCTCTGACCCGGACCTCGAATTGAAGATCTTTGTTGTGAACGAACACTTGGTCTCCCTAGGATTGTCGAGAAGGTTCTGGTCTCGCCGGATACCCCCGGCTTCGGTAGCCAAACGGCGGCGACAGCAACTCGGCGGCCGCACACCGCCGAGGGGTGCGCGGATGACGCGCCCGGGCACATCGTGGACAATCCGGTCTTATGGCGTTATCGGACTCGAGTTCCTCGCACGAGCTGGCCATGCGCATGGCCGAGCTTTCCCGCGAAATCGCTGCGCCGCGCTCGCTCGGCCAAGTTCTCACCGACGTGACCGCCGCCGCGGTGGAGCTGATAGGGGCCGCGGACATCGCGGGGGTATTGCTGTTGAAAGGGGGCGGTGACTTCGAGTCGCTCGCCGACACCGACAGCCTGGTGGCGAAACTCGACAAGCTGCAGCACGATTACAACGAGGGCCCCTGTCACGACGCCGCCCTGAAACAGACGATCGTGCGCACCGACGACCTGCGCGACGAACCACGCTGGCCGAAATACGCACCCGCGGCCGTGGAACACGGTGTGCTGAGCAGCCTTTCGTTCAAGCTTTACACGGCCGAACGCACGGCCGGGGCGCTGAACCTGTTCAGTTTCCGGCCAGGCGCGTGGGACACCGAAGCCGAGACCATCGGATCCGTCCTCGCCGCGCACGCCGCCTCGGCGATCATGGCGAGCCGGCACGAGCAGCAGATGCAGTCGGCTCTTTCGACGCGAGATCGCATCGGGCAGGCGAAAGGCATCATCATGGAGCGCTACGGGGTGGACGAACTGCGCGCGTTCGACTTGCTGCGCCGGCTTTCCCAGGAAAGCCAGACCAAGCTCATCGACATCGCCCAGCGCGTCATCGACACCCGCGGCGACGACTGATCTTCCGTCGGCGCCGTTTACGATGGTGTCGCTTCATCGACGAATCCGGTGCGACGCTGCGCCGGGGAACGGGTGGCCACCGTGTGGGATTTCGAAACAGACCCGGAATATCAGGCAAAGCTCGACTGGGTCGAAAAGTTCATGGCGGACGAGCTGGAACCGCTCGATCTGGTCGCCCTCGACCCCTATGACAAGAAGAACGCCGAGATGATGGCCATCCTGCGGCCGTTGCAGCAGCAGGTCAAGGATCAGGGGCTATGGGCGGCGCACCTACGGCCCGAGCTGGGTGGGCAGGGCTTCGGGCAGGTCAAGCTCGCCCTGCTCAACGAGATTCTCGGCCGTTCCCGTTGGGCGCCGTCGGTGTTCGGCTGCCAGGCGCCGGATTCGGGCAACGCGGAGATTCTCGCGATGTTCGGCACCGACCAACAGAAGGCCCGTTACCTGCAGCCGCTGCTCGACGGCGAAATCACCTCGTGCTATTCGATGACCGAACCGCAGGGCGGTTCCGACCCGGGACAGTTCGTCACCGCCGCGACCCGGGACGGCGACTATTGGTTGATCAACGGTGAAAAGTGGTTCTCCACCAACGCCAAGCACGCGTCGTTCTTCATCGTCATGGCGGTCACCAACCCCGAGTCGCGCACCTACGACAAGATGTCGTTGTTCATCGTTCCGGCCGAGACACCGGGCATCGAGATCGTCCGCAACGTCGGCGTGGGATTGGAAAGGTCGGCATCGTCGGCCAGCCACGGCTATGTCCGCTACACCGATGTCCGCGTCCCGGCCGATCACGTGCTGGGCGGTGAGGGTCAGGCGTTCATGATCGCGCAAACGCGGCTCGGCGGCGGCCGAATCCACCACGCCATGCGGACGATTGCGTTAGCGCGCAGTGCGTTTGACATGATGTGCGAGCGCGCGGTGTCGCGCAAGACGCGGCACGGGCGGCTCTCCGATTTCCAGATGACCCAGGAGAAGATCGCCGACAGCTGGATCCAGATCGAACAGTTCCGGCTGCTGGTTTTGCGCACCGCGTGGCTGATCGACAAGCACCATGACTACCAGAAGGTGCGCCGGGACATCGCGGCCGTGAAGGTCGCCATGCCCCAGGTGCTGCATGACGTCGTGCAGCGGGCCATGCACCTGCACGGGGCGCTCGGCGTCTCCGACGAAATGCCGTTCGTCAAGATGATGGTGGCCGCCGAGTCGCTCGGCATCGCCGACGGTGCCACCGAACTGCACAAGATGACGGTCGCCCGCCGGACGCTGCGCGAATATGAGCCCGTCGCAACGCCATTCCCGTCCGCACACATTCCGACGCGGCGGGCGGAGGCCCAGGCCCGACTGGCCGAGCTACTCGAGCATTCCGTCGCCGAGTTCTGATCCCGGGCGACTCAACTCGGCCGAACGTCGACTTCTTGCGCCGGAATGCCCTATTTCACCTCAGCAAGTCGACGCTCGCCGGAAGTAGATGGGTCAGCTGATGTAGCGGACGATGCTTTCGGCCACACACGCCGGCTTGGGCGAGCCTTCGATCTCGATCGTCGTCGACATGGTCGCCTGCACCGCGCCGTTCCCGACGTCGTCGACACTGACCAGCGACGTCTGCGCGCGCACCCGGGAGCCGACCAGCACCGGGGCGGGAAAGCGAACCTTGTTGAGGCCGTAGTTGATCGCCAGCTTGATGCCTTTGACGGTGTAGATCTGGTGCTGCAGGCGGGGCAGCAATGCCAGGGTCATGAAACCGTGGGCGATGGTCCCGCCGAACGGCCCGGCGGCCGCGCGTTCGGGGTCGACGTGGATCCACTGGTGATCTCCGGTCGCATCGGCGAAAAGGTTGACGTCGTCCTGGGTGATGGTGACCCAGTCGCTGTGCCCGATCGTCTCGCCGGTCGCGGCAGCAAGGTCGGCCACTGATTCGAAGGTGCGCATAGAAAATCTCTCCTTGGCTTCGGGTGGTAACAATAGCGCCGGGGGTATCGGGCATCGCCATCCGCCCACGCGGTTTGTCTGCGGACCGGGAGGGTAGTCGCCGCTGAGGACGTTGGCTTCGCCGCAAAGGGAAAGGTAACTGTGTATGCCCAATGTCACCGCACACCATGGGCTTTTCAAAGGCACTCGTGGCCGCTCTCGGGCCAAGCGTGGTCGGCGCAGGTCCCCGTGCTGCACGCGGCGGGCTACCGCGCGGTCACCTACGATCGGCGACGTTTCGGTCGCAGTGACAAACCGCTGACCGGCTATACGTACGACACCCTGGCCGAAGACCTGCACACCCTGATCGAGGCCCTCGGCCTGCACGACGTCGGCTTGGTGGGCTCCTTTATGGGCGGTGGCGAGATTGCGCGGTACATCTCGTCCTATGGCGCTGACCGCGTGCGCAGCGTGGTCTTCGCGTCCTCCGTGACCCCGTACATGCTGCACACCGGCGACAACCCGGACGGCCCGCTGACCAAGGAATACACAGCCAAGGCGACGCGGCGTTCCTCAAGGACCAAGACGCCTTCTATGACCAGCAGATGACCGAATTCTTCTTCGCCAATGGCAAATTGCGCGTCAGCGACGACACCCGCAGCCAACCGATCGCACTGTGCAAACAGGCGAGTAGGGAAGCGTCACTGGCGTGCATGGCCGCGTGGGCCGGTACGGACTTCCGTGACGACCTAACGCGGGTGTCGGTGCCGGCACTGATCATTCACGGCGAGGGGGACGCGTCGGTTCCCTTCGACGGTTCCACCCGACGCACACACGAATCGATCCCCGGCAGCGAGCTGCGGGCGATCCCCGACGGGCCGCACGGGTGCCAGATCAGCCACCCCGACCAATTCAACGACGCTCTGCTCGACTTCCTGGGGCGCTACCGGCGAGGGCGTTTCGCGGCGACGGCCGGGGGAACTCAAGTGTGAACGTTGGAAAGGAGCACGACCATGCCAGACCCCAAGGGCCACAAGGCCGAGTCAGATGTCGAACCCGAAGTGCACGAGACACGTTCGCGGGCTGCCGCAGGTGAAGACGACGGCTCCTACGTTGGTGCGGCCGGCTCCGACGACACATTTGACGCCGGCGAAACGGGCGCCGAGGCACGCAGTCAACGCGGCTGACACTCTCTATGAGAAGCCGTATAGCAGCACTGCAAAGCCGACCAACACTACGGCTGTGGCCGTGAGCGCCCGGTGCCGGTCCTGAATCCAGCGCCCGATCCGTTCGAGCTGGGGACCCCGACGACCAAGTAAGCCAGGATAGGAGCGGCGACAGTCGAATTCGCCAGGACGGCATAGTAAGCCACCGCCATCCCGGCGCTGACGGTGGTCAATCGGACGGTGGCGATCTCCGTTCCGACCGCCGCACTGGCGGCGAGCACTTTCGGGTTTGCCAACATGGGAAACATCCCGATCGCGACTGCCACTGTGGGCGTTATCCTGCCCACGCCACGGTCCCACCCCGGCCGGTCCACGGAGTGGGCCCGTCGCCACCACAACCGCGCACCGAATGCCACGAACCCACACCCACAACCACCCAATCAGCCCACGGCGGTGCGGGTCCCATCAGATCGTCGAACCATCGGGGGAATTGCATGAATCCCGCAGCGAGCACGGTCAGTGACGCCAGCCTGCCCAGCAAGTACGCGACGCTCGACGAGTAAGGCCGATCGTTGTGAATGAGCAGAACCAGCGCCACCACAACCGGTATGGGTGAAAGCGCCACCACGAGCGCCGGTGCGGTCAATTTCGTCAACATCAAAGCTGGAAGAGCCGACACGACTACTTTTCAGCTGTCGAGCGGCCGCGTGTCACGGGCCGCTCGACCCAAACCGGCGGTCAAGACACGGGTGACCCGAGCGCGCCGATCGCGGCTTGCAGTTTGGCGGCGGCCTGGTCCGCGACGTCCTGCAAGGCCCCCTGCTCGCCCGTCACCTTCACCATCAGTTGGGGATCCATCGCCTCGACGAGAACCGCATCGTCTGCGCTGTCAGGATCGGCTCGCACCACCACGTTGCACGGCAGTAACTGGCCGATCTCCCGGTGAATGCCCAGCGCGCGGTGCGCCAAAGTCGGGTTGCAGGCTCCCAGGATGAGGTAGTTCTCCATGTCCTCCCCGAGCTTTTGTTTGAGCGTGGCTTTGACGTCGATGGTGGTCAGCACGCCGAAACCCTGCTCGGCCAAAGCTTCCGTCGTCCGCTTCACCGCTTCCTCGAACGAGGTGTGCAACGTGGTGCTCAATCCTGATGTCATTTCTTTCCTCCTGTTTCCGGTATCGAACGAGTCAAACGGCCGAGAACTAAGCCGCGGCGCGCGGCCGCTGCAGTTGGGCGAACTGCGGAACCGCGGCCAAGGTCGCGACCGCGTCGAAAAGTGCGATCGAGGTCGCCGCATCGGGCAAGCCGGTCAGGACCGGCCCGAAGAAGGCGTGCCCGTCGATCCCCAGAATCGGGCTGCCCCCGGTTTCCCCGAGCGCGTCCTGCGCCGCCTGATGCCCACTCCGTATGGGTTCGTCCAGGGACGCGTCCGCAACGGCCGCAGCGATGGTGTCGCGGACACCCGCGACGGCCAGAACGTGGGCTATCAGACTGTCATCGAGGGGTTCGGAGCGGTCGAAGTACCGCTCACCGAAGGCGAAGTACGCGTCGGCCCACCCGGCGGCGCCCTTTTCCCGCGCTATGGCCGCCATCAGCCGGCCGACTTGTCGCGAGTCGCGCATGCGGGCCTGCTGAGGGGGCGGGAGTTCTCGTCCCTCGTTGAGCACCGCCAAGCTCATCAGCTGCCAATCGACCGCGACGCCGGTCTTCTCGGCGACGGCGCGTAGCCACCGTGCGGTGTGCCATGAGAACGGGCACACCGGGTCCAACCACATGGTCACCTTCTGTCGGTCCATTGGGTCTTCCCTCTCTCAGGCGCAAGCGTCAGGCCAGGCTCAGGAACAGTTTTTCCAGCTCATCGATCGACACGGCCGGCCCGTCACTGGGACCACCCTCCGGCCGCACGATGCACTCCCGCAACCCCGAGGCGATGATCTTGAAGCCGGCACGATCCAGAGCCCGCGACACCGCGGCAAGCTGGGTGACGACGTCTTTACAGCCGCGCCCCTGCTCGATCATCCCGATGACCCCCCCGAGCTGACCGTGCGCTCGACGCAACCGGGCGAGGACGGCATCCATGTCGCCAGGGTCGTGACTGCCGTGAACTTCGTTTGCCATGACTCATTCATACCATACCGGGCGGGGTATCCACCGCCGACGGTTCATACCCCTGGGGGTATGGTATAACTTCGTCGGCGGGTAAAGGCTCGGCTCACGGATACCCGGCCACGCGGCGACTGTCACGTGTGCTCGCCGACCCGCAGGTGCGGGCCAAATGGCCCTATTGAGCGCCGCGATGCGGGCTGAGACTCCGTACTAGGACGACCAGGTCACAAGGGGAAGGAACGTCAGTGTCCACATTTCTCAAACGGGCTTGGATGCCGCTCGTCGTCGTGGTGGCGGTTGCCCTCGGCGGCGTCGCCGTCGAACGGCTCCGCGGCGTTTTCGGCTCCGACGCGATCTTCACCGCGACGGGCAGCAGCGCCGAACCACTCGAGCCCTCGCATATCAAGCGGGTGACCTACGAGGTCTACGGGCCCAGCGGCGCAACGGGAAGCGTGAGCTACCTCGACAAGAACGCTCAGCCGCAACAGGTGGACTTCACCGCCCTGCCGTGGACCCTCACGGTCACCACGACCGTGCCGGCCGTGATCGCCAGCCTGGTGGCGCAAGGCAACAGCGACGACATCGGGTGCCGGATCACCGTCAACGGTGAACTCAAGGACGAGCGATCCTCGGCGGGACGCCACGCCCAAACCTCGTGTCTGGTCAAAGCCGGATGAACACCGACAACGACGCCCGCCCCAGGTTCATGCGGTTCGTCCGCAGGTTCGCGTGGCCCATCATCATCGGATGGCTACTACTGACCGTGGCGCTGAATGTGCTTGTGCCGCCGATCGAATCGGTCGCTCGAAACCACGCCGTGACGATGTCGCCGCAAGACGCGCCGGCGATGATCGCGGCCAAGCGCATCGGCGCGACGTTCCACGAGTCAGACTCGGACAGCATCGCAATGATCGTCCTCGAGAGCGACAAACAGCTGGGCGACCAGGCGCACCGCTATTACGACGGCCTGGTGAAAAAGTTGCAGGCCGACCGCAAGCACGTGCAGCACGTGCAGAACGTCTGGGGAGACCCGCTCACCGCCGCCGGCGTCCAAAGCCGCGACGGCAAAGCCGCCTACGTCCAACTCAACCTGGCAGGCGATCAGGGCAGCACCGTGGGCAACAAGTCGGTCGACGCGGTACGGAAGATCGTCGACAAGTCCGAACCCCCCAAGGGGCTCAAGGTCTACGTCACCGGCCCGGCACCGCTGACGACCGACATGAACGAGGCCGCCGACAAGAGCATGTTCAAGATGATGGGCGTGACCGGCGTGGTCATCATGATCATGCTCTTCATCGCCTACCGTTCCATCAGCACGGTGCTCCTGGTGCTCGTCATGGTCGGTTTCGAGATGGGCACGGCCAGAGGGCTCGTCGCGCTTCTCGGGAACAACGAGCTGTTGGGATTCTCGACGTTCGTCGTCGCCATGCTGTCGTCCCTGGCCATTGCGGCGGGAACCGATTACGCCATCTTTCTCATCGGCCGGTACCAGGAGGCCCGTCACGCCGGCCAGGACCGAGAAACCGCCTGGTACACGATGTTCCGCGGGACCTCGCACATCGTCCTGGGCTCGGGGTTGACCATCGCCGGAGCCACCTTCTGCCTCCACCTGGCGCGGCTGTCCTATTTCAAGGCACTGGGCATTCCGTCCGCCCTGGGATTGCTCGTCGTCGTCGCCGGAGCTATGACCGCGGCGCCGGCCGTCGTCGCCGTGGCGAGCCGATTCGGTCTGCTCGACCCGAGGCGGACGATCAAGACGCGTGGGTGGCGGCGCATCGGCACCGCCACGGTGCGCTGGCCAGCTCCGGTGTTCGCGGCCTCGTTGGCCATCGCGATCGTCGGCATCCTGATCATGCCGAGTATGAAGATCAGCTTCAACGACCGCTACTACATACCCCATCACCTTCCGTCGAATGTCGGATATGCCGCCGCGGAGCGCCATTTCAGCGCCGCGACAATGAATCCCGATATCCTCATGATCGAGAGCGATCACGACATGCGGAACAGCGGCGACATGATCATTCTCGACAGGCTTGCCAAAGATGTCTTCCGCTCGCCGGGAATCGCGATGGTGCAGAGCATCACCCGGCCGCTGGGCGGCCCAATCGAGCACACGTCGATACCCTTCCAGATCAGCGCCCAGTCGATTCCGATCCAGCAGAACCTCCGATTCATGAAGGACCGCACCGCCGACATGCTCAAGATGAGCGACGATCTCGGCGCCATGATCGGCTCGATGGAGCGGATGCAGGGTCTGCTGGGCCGGATGAGCAGCACGACCCACCGCATGGTCGGCGACATGGGCGACATGCAGTCCACGCTGAACGAGATGAGAGACCACCTGGCGGACTTCGACGATTTCGCCAGACCGTTCCGTAACTACTTGTATTGGGAACCACACTGTTTCAACATCCCGGTCTGCTGGGCTTCGAGATCGGTGTTCGAGGCGATCGATGGTGTGGACAAGTTCAGCGAGAACATGCGCACGCTGATCAGCGACATGAACGACATCGACGCGATATTTCCTCAGTTGCTCGCCGAGTTCCCGCCGATGATCGCCGTCGCGAAGTCGATGCAGGGCACGCTGCTCACGATGCACAGCAGCTTCTCGGGTCTGGTCACGCAAATGGCCCAGATGACCGATACGGCGAGCGCGATGGGTCAGGCCTTCGACGCCTCCAGGAGTGGTGACTACTTCTACCTGCCCCCGGAAGCGTTCCAGAATCCCGACTTCCAGCGCGGCCTGAAACTCTTCCTGTCGCCGGACGGTAAGGCCGCACGTTTCATCATCACCCATGACGCGGACCCGGCGACGCCAGCGGGCATCGCCGCGGTCATGCCGGAACTGGCCGCCGCGCATCAGGCGGTGAAGGGGACGACCCTGACCGGTGCCAAGTTCTATCTCGCCGGGACGGCGGCGATCTACCGCGACATCCAGGCGGGCTCTCAATTCGATTTGCTGATCGTCGGGATCGCCGCTCTGACACTGATTTTCGCGGTCATGGTGATGATCACGCGGGCCCTGGTCGCGTCCGTGGTGATCGTCGGGACGGTGCTGCTGTCGCTCGGTGCCGCGTTCGGCCTTTCGGTGCTGGTGTGGCAGCACCTACTCGGCCTGGAGTTGAACTGGATCGCACCGGTGTTCGGGTTGATCATCCTGCTGGCCGTCGGGTCCGACTACAACCTGCTGCTGGTGTCACGGTTCCAGGAGGAGATCGGCGCGGGGCTGAGGACCGGCATCATCCGCTCGATGGGGGAGACCGGCAGCGTCGTGACGGCCGCGGGGCTGGTGTTCGCCTTCACGATGATGTCGATGGTCGCCAGCGACCTGCGCTCGATCGGCCAGGCCGGCAGCACGATTGGCCTCGGCCTGCTGTTCGACACGTTGATCGTGCGCTCGTTGATGACGCCGTCGATCGCGGCGCTGCTAGGGCGTTGGTTCTGGTGGCCGCTGCGCGTGCGGCCCCGCCCGGCCAGCTCGATGCTCCGGCCCTACGGTCCGCGTCGCCTCGTCCGTTCCCTTCTGCTGGGTGAGCAGGCCGATGCGCCAACCGTCCGGCTCCATAAAGCCGGGGTGTGAGAGACCGCGCAAGATGGGGCTGTGCGGCTGCTGCTGATTTCCGATACCCACGTCCCGGCACGGGCCCGGGACCTGCCGGCCCGGGTGTGGGATGAGGTGGACGCGGCCGACGTCGTCGTGCATGCCGGCGACTGGGTCGTGCCCGAACTGCTCGACGAACTCGAAAGCAGGTCGGCCCGGTTGGTGGCCTGCTGGGGAAACAACGACGGCCCCGCGTTGCGGGCGCGGCTGCCGGAACGGGCCGACGTGACCCTGGCCGGTGTGCGTTTCACGGTCGTCCACGAGACCGGCGCGGCGGCCGGTCGCGAGGGCCGCATGTCCCGGCTGTACCCCGACACCCAGGTCCTGGTGTTCGGGCACAGCCACACCCCCTGGGACACCAGCACCGGCACCGGGTTGCGTCTGCTCAATCCGGGCTCGCCCACGGATCGCCGCCGGCAGCCGTTCTGCACCTACATGACCGGCCACGTCGACAACGGGACGCTGGCCGACGTGGTCCTGCATCGCCTCCCTAGGTAACGGGGGTGCGCTCGGTCGCGCAGGTGGTCGGCGTAATGCGGATCATCGCGGCGATGGCCGTCGTCATGCTCGGTGCCGCGTTCTTCGCCTGCCCGTCGATGACGCTGGCCGGGCTGGTACTCAGGCGCGATCGCCTGATGGGAATCGGCCAAGCCATCACGATGCCGTTGTTCTTCGCCTCCAACGCGTTGTACCCGGTCGACGTGATGCCGGCATGGCTGCACGCGCTCAGCCGGATCGACCCCCTCAGCTACGAGGTCAACGCCTTGCGGGGACTGCTCATCGGCATGCCCTTCAACCCGATGGACATCGTGGTGCTGGTGGTGGCGGCGGTGCTCGGAATCGTCACGGCCTCAACGCTGTTGCGCCGGCTCGTCGCCTAGGGCAAGCCCGCGCCCGGTTTCGATCGCCGATCGGACCCGAATGCAACGATTCGCGGCCGAGTCCCAATCGTTAGCCAACCGCGATCTGAAGCTCCGGCCCTGACAGGGGATTTGGCCCCTCCCCCCGTGTTTCACTGCCCAGCGAAGGCATTCGACCGCGGCACGCGGCAGACGAAAGTTGGGATGGGTAGAGAGCTATGAAGTTCTTTTCAGAGTTGCGGAAGTTGCGCGGCGCCGCGGCAACCATGCCGCGCCAACTGGCGGTCGCAGCTATGGGGGCTGCCCTGATGTCCGGCCTCGTCACTGCCGTCGGCGGCTCGGCTACCGCGGGGGCGTTCTCGAAGCCGGGGCTTCCGGTGGAATACCTGGAGGTGCCGTCACCGTCGATGGGCCGCAACATCAAAGTCCAGTTCGAGGGCGGCGGGCCCCACGCGGTGTACCTGCTCGACGGTTTGCGCGCCCAGGACGACTACAACGGCTGGGACATCAACACCCCCGCCTTCGAGGAGTTCTACCAATCCGGCCTGTCGGTGGTGATGCCGGTCGGCGGCCAGTCCAGCTTCTACAGCAACTGGTACCAGCCGTCGTCGGGCAACGGGCAGAACTACACCTACAAGTGGGAGACGTTCCTGACCCAGGAGATGCCGCTGTGGCTGCAGGCCAACAAGCAGATCTCGCCGACCGGCAATGCCGCGGTGGGCCTGTCGATGTCCGGCGGCTCCGCCCTGATCCTGGCCGCGTACTACCCGCAGCAGTTCCCCTACGCCGCCTCGCTGTCGGGCTTCCTCAACCCGTCCGAGGGCTGGTGGCCGACGCTGATCGGGCTGGCGATGAACGACTCGGGTGGCTACAACGCCAACAGCATGTGGGGTCCGTCCACCGACCCCGCGTGGAAGCGCAACGACCCAATGGTCCAGATCCCGCGGCTGGTCGCCAACAACACCCGGATCTGGGTGTACTGCGGCAACGGGACCCCGAGCGACCTGGGCGGCGACAACATGCCGGCCAAGTTCCTGGAAGGCCTCACGCTGCGCACCAACCAGCAGTTCCAGAACAACTACGTGGCCGCGGGCGGACGCAACGGGACGTTCAACTTCCCGGCCAACGGGACCCACTCGTGGCCCTACTGGAACCAGCAGTTGGTGGCCATGAAGCCCGACATCCAGCAGGTGCTGCTGGCCAGCAACACCACCACCCAACCGGCGCAGCCGGCGCAACCGGCACAGCCGGCGCAACCGACCGCCTGAACCCACCAAGCCAGCAGCGGCAGTAGCGCACCGGTCAGCGCTTCTGCCGTTGCTTTTTGGCCGACTCGGCTTCCAGCAGCAGCGCTCGGCGGTCCTGGTGAAAGTACGTGTAAGCGGTCGTCAGCGCGCACACGACCGTCGCGATCACCAGCATCCACGTCCCGTTGACGACCACGCTGATGAAGCCGCCCACCGTGGCGCCGACCATGAAGCTGGCCAGCAGCAGAAAGTAACCGAGCCAGTCCGAGGCGCTTCCACCGCCGGCCATGTGACGTTCGATGCCCTGACCCATCTTGACGGTCGTGCCGGTCACATAGCTCAACGGCACCGAGACCTCGCCGTCCTTGACGAACGAGGTGTTCAACGCCCCGGTACCGAAGGCCATCAGCACTATCGGCGCGAAGTCGAGTAAATTCGCTTGCCAGCCCTCACTGAAAAGGTCCACGACGGTCGCCGCCAGCAGGCTGAAGGTGGTCAGCACGGTCGGGCCGTGCGGATGGTCGACCCAGAAAAATCGCCGACACAGTGACGCAACGACCACGCCGGCGACGAACGCGACGATGAGCAGCCCGGCACTTGCGGCAAGCCACACTTCGTCGGTGAAATACCCGAGCACGGCGCGTTGGGCATTGCCGGTGACGAAAACCACGAAGTACCCGGCGGAGTGGGTAAATGAGATCGCGCCCACCACACCCGCGAGCGCCGCCAGCACCCACGACAACCGTGCCTCGCTGTTGAACGTTTCATTCCCCACACGCACATGCTGTCAGACACCAGCGGCACGCGCAGCGCGGCGGAGAAACGCTAGGCGGCCGTGATGCGGGCGATGGAGCGCAGCGGGATCGGCAGCCAGCTGGGCCGGTGCCGCGCCTCATAGCCGGCCTCGTACACGGCCTTGTCGAGCTCGTAGGCGGCCAGCAGCGCGGCCGAATCGCGCGGGTCGGTCCCCGCCGCGGCGGCGTAGCCCTCGCAAAACGCGGTCCGGTTGCGCTCGACCCACTCCCGCGCCCGAGCGGCCAGTTGCTTGTCGGCCGCCTGGTCCACCAGCTGTCCGTATGCGGCGTATTCGAAGGACCGCAGCACGCCGGCCACGTCGCGCAACGGTGAATCCGGCGCCCGGCGCTCATCGAGCGGCTGCCCCGGTTCCCCCTCGAAGTCGATCAGCAGCCAGCTTTCGGGCGTCCGCAGCACCTGACCGAGGTGCAGGTCGCCGTGCACCCGCTGGACGGTGATCGGCTCGCCCGCGAGTTTGGCGAACCGCTCCTCGATGGTCGCCGCGTACTCCTGCAGCTCGGGCACCTTCGCCACGGTCGTCGACAGCCGCGCCAGCACGGTGTCGACCGGGAAGGCCGCCTGCGCCGTTCCGAGGGATTCGGCCAAGGTGGCGTGCACGGACGCCACGGCCTCGCCGAGCCGGCAGGACTCACCGGCGAAGTCACCGCCGACTTCGTGGGCATAAAGGTCGCCCTCCGCGAACAGGTCGCGAACGCTGGCGGTAGCCATGGCCCACCCCTCCGCGGCGTTGGATGCGAATTCGGTCACCATGCCCAGGGGCCACGCCGCGTCGAGGGCGCCGTTCTCGCCGGTCATCTCGTAGGTGCCGAGCAGCCGGGCCACGTGCGGGTTGCCGGCCCGTCCCAGCACCCGGTTCAGTTCGATGTCTGGGTTGATGCCGCTGCTGACGCGACGGAACGCCTTGAGGATCGCGTCGCGGTCAAAGATGACGCTGGTGTTGCTCTGTTCGGCGTCGGAGACGTGCGGCAACGCCTCCAGCGGCAGCTCGACGTCGGGTTCCTTGACGAACCTCACCTCGGTGCCGGACGCCGCACGAACGGCCGACGAGTCGATCAGGGACAGCAGGAACTGCGGCGCGTCGGTGTCGTACAGGCCGTCGAAACCGGTGCGGTCGCCGGCCGCGCCGATGGTGGCCACGGTGCTGTACTCGGAGACCGGCGCGATATCCCACCGCACGATCACCTGGTAGCGCTCTGACGAGCCGTCCGCGTATTGGGCGTCGACCAGGACCAGGTCGAGGTCATCGCTGAGCGGGACGACCACGGCGGCCTCGGCCGAGGTCAGCTCCCGGTTGCGTCCGGCGTACCACCGTTGCTGTGGAAGCCAGTCCGACCAGGGCAATTTGGCTGGCTCAGTCATGTGCGCCGCTCCTCTTCACCACTTCGTTCTGCATCGTCGTTCTGCATCGTCGCCGGCGCGGTCATGTGTCCTCCTCGCAAGCGGTCAGCTGGAACCAGTAGAAGCCATGTCCCGGCAATGTCAGCAGGTAGGGCAAATGCCCGATCCGTGGGAATTCGACGTGTCCGGTCAGTTCCACAGGCGTGCAACCGCTCCAGTGCTGCAGGTTGAGCTCGATCGGCTGCGGGAACCGCGACAGGTTGTTGACGCACAACACCGTGTCGCCGCCATCGGGGGCCTGGCGCACGAACGCCAGCACCGAGGGGTTGGACCCGCCCAACTCCTCGAATGTGCCGATCGCGAAGGCCTCGTGGCGGCGCCGCACGGCCAGCATCACGCGCGTGAAGTTGAGCAGCGACGTGGACGTGTCGCGTTGCGCCTCAACGTTGACGGCCTGATAGCCATAGACGGAATCCTGGCTGGCCGGCAGGTACAGCCGGCCCGGGTTGGCCTTCGAGAACCCGGCGTTGCGGTCCGGTGTCCATTGCATCGGGGTGCGCACCCCGTCGCGATCCCCCAACCAGATGACGTCGCCCATGCCGATCTCGTCGCCGTAGTACAGGACCGGCGAACCGGGCAGCGACAGCAGCAGCGCGGTGAACAGCTCGATCTGGTTGCGGTCGTTGTCCAGCAGCGGCGCCAGGCGGCGCCGGATCCCGACGTTCGCCTTCATCCGCGGGTCCTTGGCGTACTCGGCGTACATGTAGTCGCGTTCTTCGTCGGTGACCATCTCCAGCGTCAGCTCGTCGTGGTTGCGCAGGAAGATTCCCCATTGCGCCATGTCGGGGATTTCCGGCGTTTGCGCCAAAATCTCCGAGATCGGAATTCGCGATTCCCGGCGCACCGCCATAAAGATGCGCGGCATCAGCGGGAAGTGGAACGCCATGTGGCATTCGTCGCCGCCGGTGGTGGGGTCGCCGAAGTACTCCACCACGTCGGCGGGCCACTGGTTGGCCTCGGCCAGCAACACGCGCCCTGGAAACTCGTCGTCGACCACCTTGCGGACGCGCCTCAAGAAGGCGTGCGTCTCGGGCAGGTTCTCGCAGTTGGTGCCCTCCCGCTCGAACAGGTAGGGCACCGCGTCCAACCGGAACCCGTCGATGCCCAGGCCCAGCCAGAAGCGGATGACGTCGATCATGGCTTCCTGCACGGCCGGGTTGTCATAGTTCAGGTCCGGCTGGTGCGAGAAGAACCGGTGCCAGTAGAACTGGCGGCGCACCGGATCGAAGGTCCAGTTGGACTCCTCGGTGTCGACGAAGATGATCCGGGCGTCGGTGTAGCGCTCGCTGGTGTCGCTCCACACGTAGAAGTCCCCATAGGGGCCGTCGGGGTCGTGCCGCGATTCCTGGAACCACGGGTGCGACTCCGAGGTGTGGTTCATCACCAGGTCGGTGATGACCCGGATGCCCCGCTCGTGCGCTGCGTTGAGCAGCGCGACGAAATCCTCGACGGTGCCGAACTCGGGCAGCACCTTGTAGAAGTCGCGGATGTCGTAACCGCCGTCGCGGAGTGGCGAATCGTAGAACGGCGGCAGCCAGATGCAGTCGATGCCCAGCCACTGCAAGTAGTCCAGCTGCCCCAGGAGCCCGAGCAGGTCACCCGACCCGTCTGCGTTGGCGTCGAAGAACGCCCGGACCAGCACCTCGTAGAAAACGGCGTGCTTGAACCACGTCGGGTCGGTAGGTAGCGCGGCGGCCTTGTCGAAGTCGTCGGACTCGGGGTGCTCGACGACACCGTCCTGAACATGGCTGCCCCCTGCGGGATGGTGCTCGACAGCTTCTCTTGCGTCGTTCATCAAATCCACGCTGCCACGGGTACCCGAGGCGCGACATTCGAAATCACGCCTCGCGACTTGTGACGAAAAATGCCTGGGTGCAACAGGATTGACTGCCAGTCGCGCATTTTCGACGCGGGTGTCAGGCCGGAGGCCCTTCGGCCAGCGTCACGTTCGTGGTGCGCTCGCCGCCCCCGCCATCGCGGTAGTGCACCGCGATGGTGTCCCCCGGGTGGTGCGGCACGAGCACCTCCGTCATCGCAGTGGCGCCGTTGATCGGGACGTTGTCGACACCGGTGATCACGTCGCCGGGGGAGATCCCGGCTGCCGCCGCGGGACCGGAGGTGACCACGCGTTCGACGCGCGCACCGTTGCCGTTGTCGGTCACCCCCAGACCAAGGAACGCGGTCGGGCCGATGTGCACGGTGTTCGAGCCGGCACCCGACCTGATCTGCCCGGCCACGCCCATCGCGTGGCCGATCGGGATGGCGAAGCCCTGCCCGCCGCCCGACATCTTGTAGTTGTCGGTGGCGGCGGTGTTCACGCCGATCACCTGCCCGGCGTTGTTGACCAGCGGGCCGCCGGAGTCACCGGGCCTGATCGGCGTGTCGGCCTGGATCAGCCCGCCCAGCGACTCGTTCGCGCCGGTCAGGGTGTCGGTCGCCGAGACGCTCTGGTTGAGCGCGATCACCTTTCCGGACACCGCGCTGGGTGTTCCGCCCTGGCCCCCGGCGTTGCCCATCGCGACGACCGGCTCGCCCACCGAGACCCCACCGCCGATGGCCGCGGTCGGAAGGCCGGCCGCGCCGCGGAGCTGGAGCACCGCGATGTCCTGCGTGCGGTCGTAACCGATCACGTCGACGGCGTAGGTCTGCCCGTTGCCGACGTCGAACGCGCTGATGTCCGTCGCGCCCGAGATCACGTGGTTGTTGGTCAGCACGACACCGTTGGGGTCGATGACGATGCCGGTTCCTGCGCCCACCGCGTTGTTGTAGCCGAACTTGGTGCTGATGTTGACCACTTGCGGCCCCACCTGCCCGACCAGTGCCGCCGGGTCCAGAGGCGCCTGTGGCTGGATGAATGGCGATGCGGTCGCGGGCACGGTGCCCAAACCGAAGCCCAAGCCCAGGCCCAGGCCGACCACAGCCAGCACGCTGACCAACCATGACCACCAGACCGAGCGCTGGTGCGATTTGCTCATCCCGTCACCCTCCTGCATCGCGGTAACACCAAACTGTCCCGGCCGTGCGGTTCTGGGCGGCACAATGGTATGTGTATAACCGTAATGCAGGTAGCTATTCATGGCAGTGGCAAGGTTCCGTTCGGCGCCTAGGCTGACACGGTGGGTGAATTCGACCCCAGGGCCAGGCTGACCCGATCCCAGGTGGCCCGACTGGCCACGATCACGCCCGACGGTCTCCCCCACCTGGTGCCGGTGGTATTCGCGGTCGCTCAGGATTCCGACGTGGTGTACACAGCCGTGGACGCGAAACCTAAGACGACGCGGCGGCTGCGGCGGCTGGCGAACATCGAACGGAACCCCCACGTTAGCCTGCTCGTCGACCATTACGCCGAAGATTGGACCCGGTTGTGGTGGGTGCGGGTCGACGGTGCGGCCACCATCCATACCGACGGGGCGGCGATGGATTGTGGACACCGGCTTCTGCGCGCGAAATACCCTCAGTACCAATCCGTTCCGCTGAACGGGCCGGTGATCGCGATCGCGGTGCGCCGCTGGTCGAGCTGGCACGCCTGACGGGGGCGCGCTATTCGCCGCCCCGTGGCCTTGTGTTGGGCCGCGGTTGGGGGAAAAGTTGCTTGTGCATCCTGTGAGCTAGGGCGCACCGCACTGGGCGCACCGCTGGCAGGCGCGACCAGGGAGAACTGGAGGAACGTCATGGCGGACAAGGCGAATGCACCGCAGGGCGCGGCGGCCGCTCCCACCGCGAAGGGTCCCGGCGATGTGCGCAACATCGTCCTGGTGGGCCCCTCGGGCGGCGGCAAGACCACCCTGGTCGAGGCGCTGTTGGTCGCCGGCGGGGTGCTGACCAGAGCCGGCTCCGTCACCGACGGCAGCACCGTCTGCGACTACGAGGAGGCTGAGATCCGCCAACAGCGGTCCGTCGGCCTCGCCGTGGCCTCGCTGGCGCACGACGGCATCAAGATCAACCTGATCGACACGCCCGGCTATGCCGATTTCGTCGGCGAGTTGCGGGCCGGGTTGCGCGCCGCGGATTGCGCGCTGTTCGTGATCGCTGCCAACGAGGGCGTCGACGAACCCACCAAATTGCTGTGGCAGGAATGCGACCAGGTCGGCATGCCGCGCGCGGTGGTGATCACCAAGCTCGACCATACCCGGGCCAACTACTTCGAGGCGCTGACCGCCGCGCAGAATGCGTTCGGCGACAAGGTGTTACCGCTCTACCTGCCGACCGGCCTGCCGTCGTGCGACGGCCTGATCGGGTTGCTGTCGCAGACGCGCTACCGCTACTCCGACGGCAAGCGGACCATGCAGCCGCCCGATCCCTCCGACGCCGGCCGGGTCGAGGAGTCGCGCGGGACCCTGATCGAGGGCATCATCGAGGAATCCGAGGACGAGTCGCTGATGGATCGCTACCTCGGCGGCGAGGCCATCGATGAAGCGGTGCTCATCGAAGACCTGGAGCGGGCCGTCGCCCGGGGGTCGTTCTTCCCGGTGATCCCGGTATGCAGCAGCACCGGCGTCGGCACCCTGGAATTGCTGGAGGTCGCCACGCGCGGATTTCCGTCGCCGATGGAACACCCACTCCCGGAGGTGTTTACGCCGCAGGGCGCTCCGCACGCGACGCTGACCTGCGACCCGAACGCGCCACTGCTCGCCGAGGTGGTGAAGACGACGTCGGACCCCTACGTCGGCAGGCTGAGCCTGGTCCGGGTGTTCTCCGGGACCATCAGGCCCGACACGACGGTTCATGTGTCGGGCCATTTTGCGTCGTTCTTCGGCGCGGTCAACGGGAACGGCAACACCCATCCCGACCACGACGAGGACGAACGCGTCGGAGTCCTGTCCTTCCCGCTGGGTAAGCAGCAGCGCCCCGCGGCCTCCGTGGTGGCGGGCGACATCTGCGCGATCGGCAAGCTGAGCCGGGCCGAGACCGGCGACACCCTCTCGGACAAGGCCGAGCCCCTGGTTCTCAAGCCCTGGACCATGCCGGAGCCGCTGTTGCCGGTGGCCATTCAGGCGCATGCCAAGACCGACGAAGACAAATTGTCGGTCGGGCTGGGGCGGCTGGCCGCCGAGGACCCGACGCTGCGGATCGAGCAGAATCAGGAAACGCACCAGATCGTGCTGTGGTGCATGGGTGAGGCCCACGCCGGCGTCGTCCTCGATGCGCTGGCCAACCGGTACGGCGTCACCGTGGACACGGTCGAACTCCGCGTCCCGCTGCGAGAAACCTTCAGCGGCAAAGCAAAAGGGCACGGCCGCCACATCAAGCAGTCGGGCGGGCATGGCCAGTACGCGGTCTGCGACATCGAAGTGGAGCCGCTGCCGGAGGGCTCCGGATTCGAGTTCCTCGACAAGGTGGTCGGCGGGGCGGTGCCGCGGCAATTCATCCCGAGCGTGGAGAAGGGTGTGCGCGCTCAGATGGAAAAGGGCGTGCACGCCGGTTACCCCGTCGTCGACATCCGGGTGACCCTGCTCGACGGCAAGGCCCACAGCGTGGACTCGTCGGACTTCGCGTTCCAGGCGGCGGGCGCCCTGGCGCTGCGCGAGGCGGCCGGCGCGACGAAGGTGAGCCTGCTCGAACCCATCGACGAAATCTCGGTGCTGGTACCCGACCACTTCGTCGGTGCGGTGATGGGCGACCTGTCGGGTCGGCGCGGCCGGGTGCTCGGCACCGACACCGTGGGCAACGAGCGCACGCTGGTCAAAGCCGAGGTGCCCCAGGTGGAGTTGACGCGCTACGCGATCGACTTGCGTTCACTCGCTCACGGGGCCGCGTCGTTCACCCGCACCTTCGCCCGCTATGAACCGATGCCGGAATCCGCGGCCACCCGGGTGAAGGCCACCGTCTGATCGGTCACGCCCCACCACCGAACTGCTCGGCGACGGCGCGGCGGTCCAGCGAGCCCTTCGCGGTGTGCGGTAGCTTCGCCGCCTGCTGGAAGCTGGCCGGCACCTCGAAGGGGGCCAGCCGGTCGCGGCCGAACGCCGCGAGTTGGTCCGCGGTCGGTGCCGCGGATCCCCGGGGAACGATCACCGCGGCCACCGTCTCGCCGTACAGCTTGTCGGGCACCCCGAAGACGGCCACCTCCAGCACGTCGGGATGGCTGCCCAGCACGCCCTCCACGCGTTCCGGGGAGATCTTCTCCCCGCCCCGGTTGATGAGTTCCTTGATCCGGCCGCGGATGATCAGTTCGCCGGCCGCGGACAACGTTCCCAGGTCACCGGTGCGCAGCCAGCCGTCGGTGAAATTGGCGGCGGTGATCGCAGGGTCGCCGAGGTAGCCGCGCACCACGGTGGGGCCGTGCAGCCACACCTCGCCGACCCCTCCCGCGGGCACGGGCCGGCCGTCGGACCCCACGATCCGGATCTCGGGTCCCGTCGAGCGGCCCACGAGACCCGCCGTCGCAGCGGGGTTTTCGGTGTTGCCGATCTCGGTCGTCGCCACCTGGTGGGTTGCTTCGGTCATGCCGAAGGCGCACACCACCGGGGCCGAGAAGGTGTCCTGCAGTTCCTGGGCCGTTTCGGCGGTGAGGGGGGCGCTGCAACTGCGGATGAACCGCAACGCGGCGCGGCCCGGTCGGTCGGTTCTGGCCCGCTCCAGGAGGATCTGATGAATCGTCGGCACCGCCGTGTACCAGGTGGCGCGGACGGCGGCGATGTCGTCCCAGAAGGTGTGTGCCGAGAACCGTCCGCGCGCCGGCAGCAACACCGCGCCGCCGGACACCAGGGTTGCCAGCAGCGCGGCCAGCAGGCCGTGACCGTGGTAGAGCGGCATCACCGCCACCGTGGCGTCCCCGGGGCCAAGAGCGTATCCGGCGATGATGGCCCGCACCGAGGCGGCGATGTTGGCGCGCGTCCACGGCACCATCTTCGGCACCCCGGTGGTGCCGCCGGTGAACATGATCATGGCGTCGTCGTCGCGCAAACCCTCCGGTGTCGAAAAGCGTTGCGCCGGTGCCGCGGTCGCGTCGAGCACGACCGTCGGGGCGTCGCCGATGCTCACCGCCAGGGGCCACCACGGAAAGTCCGCTTGGCCGTCAGGTGCGTCACCGTCGACGAGCACCGCTCGGGCCCCCACGGCCTCGCCGCGGGCGCGTTGCTCGCCGATCGGTAGGGCGGGATCCAGCGGGACCGCCACCAGGTCGGCTCGCGAGGCCGCCAGCAGCCCGACGACGAATTCCGCATTGCTTCCGGAGCGCAGCGCGACGCGATCGCCCGCCTGCAGCCCGCCCCGCTGGAACTGCCCGGCGAGGTCGTCCACCAGCCGGAGCAGCTCCCGGTAGCTGACCGGTATCCGATCCGGGCCGGCGACAAGGGCGGGCGCATCCGGTGACCGGCCCGCCGCCTCCTGGACCAGATCGGCGATGCGCGGGCCCGCGGTCTCCGTGACATCGGCGCCGATGATCGCCTCAGAACCCATCGCCGCGTTCCTTCCGGTTGGACTGGGTAGAGCACCCGTGCGTTCCATGCCTTGCTAACACCTCACGTTCCTCTGAGACAAATGAACTAAGAGCACCGTCGCCCTGACCGAATCCAGGCAAACCAACCGGTGACCAAGGGGATCGATGCAAACGAGGGGCCGATCTACGACTATGTCCACGGCCGGTGGCTTCATTCCCTACTTGTCGCGTGAGCTGTTCTGACGGCGCTGACCGATGATTCCCTCCGTCCAGGCCCGCCGCTCGGTATAGAGCGCCTGCTCGTCGGATTGCACGCGCTTGCCCTTGCCGTTTTCGTCACGGCCGCCGGGGCCCATGGGGGCCATGCCACCCATGCCGCCACCCATGCCGCCGCCCGCGCCCGGAAGTCCGCGGCCCAGGCCCGCCGCCGCGGCGCCCGGTCCCGCACCGGAGGGTCCTGACGCCCCGTCGGAGACCGCCCAGGGCTGCAACGGCGCCGAAGGGGCGCCCCCGCCAATTCCGCCGCCTCCCAACGACGCCGCTTTGACGCCCGACCCGGTCGAGGGGCGCAGCGCGGTCGCGGCGGATGACTTGCCTGCCATGGCATCGGCCGGCGTCTGGGGCGCCGTCGGCATCGTCGGCATCGAGGGCGTCGTCGGCATCCCGGCCTCAGGCGCCATGGGCATGTCGCTCGGGTCGAGAAGGCCGTCGTCCCAGGGCAGCCCATCAGTGGGTAAACCGCGATCACCGTCGCTATTGCCCGGTACGACTGCGGCGGCGGTCGGGAACATACTCGGGTTCAGCGGCACTAATGAGGTGTTGGTGGAGTACAACTTCAGGGCACCCTCCGACTGCACCTGCATTTTTGCGTACCAGTTGATCGCCGTGTCCACCCAATCTTGCAGATTCAACCGCACGGCGTCCGCGTACCAGGTGTCGCAAGTCGATACATCCACGGGACCGGGGTGTTCTTCCGGGTTGAGATAATTTCCGTTCTCATCCCTCGCGGCCAATCCGGTGGGAGCCCGAAGCTGTTTCTGGGCGTCGACGATTTGCATCGCCTGGTCTCTGAGCGTGCAGCACAAATTCACCATCGAAAGTATCCACTGCCGATGCAGTTCGAAGTTTTGCTCGACGGCCGTCCTCGCGTCCCCCTCCCACGAGTTGAACGGGCGGAACCGGTAGGTCACTCGTTGGAGCGCTCGCTGGAAAGCGTCCCAGTCGTGGGCAAACTCCTGGCACGCCGCGCCCTGGTCGCCGGCTTCGATATCCATTGTGGCCCGCCTGACCTCGTAGTACTGGTCATCGAAGGGCGCTGGCGGCGGCACCGGCGGGGGCGCTGTCCACGCCGCATGCTGGTCGAAGTCACCGTCGGCCGCAAGTCCGGCGCCCCCGCGGATCGAAGCCTGCGCCGAAACTTCGTCGTGCATGGAATCGGCGGCTCCCTCGTCCACCTCTCGATAGGCTTTGGCCGCATTCCGCAGGGATTTCGCGAGCCTCTTCCATTCCCGCTGGCAGCCCGTCAGGTACAGCCGGATCGAGTCGGCGGACAGCGCGAGTTGTGCGGCAGCACTATTGGCATATGAAAGGGCGCATGGCGCCGGCGGATTGGTGGAGGGGATAGCGGGGAGCGGTTGTTCCATTTCGTCGGCCCGGGCCATCAGTTCGTCGTATTCCACGCTGAGCGTCTGCGGTCGTGTCATATCGGATCGTCTCCTCTAGGAGGTTGTTGCAGATCGGTGCTGGGCTTCTTCGCCGCTCACGAATGACTATTCGGCCGCTGCGTGATGCCCGTCCAATACCGATCAGCTCACGATCGATAAGCGATGACTATTGACACGGCCATAACCGCGCGAAGCCAGCGGCGATAGGCGGCGTCAATCACGAGATAGCGGCCTACTCTTGGACACCGGCGGGCACTGGCGACAGAGTGAAGGCTGAGGTCGCTCAGCCGGCCGAGCGGCCGACCACACGGACACGAGGAATCGCCACCATGGCAAAAGTTTCGGCATCTCCCCGGCAAGCGCAAGAGTCCACGGGTTTGATCGACGGCTTCCATCTGGTGGTGGACGCGCTCATGGCCAACGACGTCGACACTATCTACGGGATCGTCGGCATCCCGATCACCGACTTCGCCCGTGTCGCGCAGGCGTCGGGCATCCGCTACTTCGGCTTTCGTCAGGAAGCGTCCGCGGGCAACGCCGCGGCCGCCGCCGGCTTTCTCACCCGCCGCCCAGGCGTCTGCCTGACCACCTCCGGGCCCGGCTTCCTCAACGCGCTGCCGGCGCTGGCCAACGCCACCACGAACTGCTTTCCGATGATTCAGATCTCCGGTTCGAGCAACCGCGCGATGGTGGACTTACAGCGCGGTGACTACCAAGACATCGATCAGCTCAACGCCGCAAGGCCGTTCGCCAAGGCGGCCTATCGCATTGGTCGGGTCGAGGACATCGGGCGTGGCGTGGCGCGCGCCATTCGCACGGCGGTCTCCGGCCGTCCCGGCGGCGTCTATCTCGACATCCCTGGTGAGGTGTTGGGGCAGGCCTTGGACGCCGCCGCCGCGGCGGACACGATCTGGCGGATCGTCGACCCAGCACCCCGGCAGCTGCCAGTGCCGGACGCGGTCGATCGCGCGCTGCGGGTGCTGGCGCAAGCGCAGCGACCGTTGATCGTGCTCGGCAAGGGCGCGGCATACGCTAAGGCCGACAACGAGATTCGGGAGTTCGTCGAGGCCAGCGGAATTCCCTTCCTGCCGATGTCGATGGCCAAGGGGCTGCTGCCGGACTCCCACCCGCAATCCGCGGCCGCCGCGCGCTCGCTCGCGATCGCGCGCGCCGACGC
The DNA here is from genome assembly GCF_025263485.1 of Mycobacterium sp. SMC-2. NCBI lineage: Bacteria > Bacillati > Actinomycetota > Actinomycetes > Mycobacteriales > Mycobacteriaceae > Mycobacterium > Mycobacterium sp. SMC-2. The sequence goes on along the minus strand of NZ_CP079863.1, from coordinate 884,292 downwards.
GGTGTTGTTGGTCGGCGCGCGGCTGAACTGGCTACTCGGCCACGGTGATTCACCGCAGTGGTCGGCCGACGCCAAATTCGTGCAGGTCGATATCGCGCCGTCGGAATTCGACAGCAATCAGCCGATCGTGGCGCCACTGGTCGGCGACATCGGCTCGGTGATGTCTGCGTTGCGCGACGGCGTGGAAGCGCACCCGATCACCGTGCCGGCCGAGTGGACCAAGGAGCTGGCCGACCGCACCGCCCGCAACGACGCAAAGATGCGCGAGCGGCTGGCCGAAGACGCCCACCCCATGCGCTTTTACAACGCGCTGGGCGCGATTCGCGCCGTGTTGCAGGAGAATCCGGACGTTTATGTGGTCAACGAGGGAGCCAACGCGCTGGACCTGGCCCGCAACGTCATCGGCATGGAGTTGCCGCGGCACCGGCTCGACACGGGCACCTGGGGCGTCATGGGCATCGGTATGGGCTACGCCATCGCCGCCGCCGTCGAGACCGGGCAGCCCGTGGTGGCGATCGAGGGCGACAGCGCATTCGGATTCAGCGGCATGGAAATGGAGACCATCTGCCGCTACCGGCTTCCGGTGACCGTCGTCATTCTCAACAACGGCGGCGTCTACCGCGGAGACGAAGCACCGAGCGGGTCTGACCCGGCCCCCACCGTCCTGAACGCGCACGCACACCACGAGCTGATCGCGGAAGCCTTCGGCGGCAAGGGATATCACGTCACCACGCCAGCCGAGCTGCGATCGGCGCTGGCCGAGGCGATCGCCTCCCGGAGACCGTCGATCATCGATTGCGAGCTCGACCCGTCGGCGGGAGTCGAAAGCGGGCATCTGGCCAGTCTGAATCCGACCAGCGCGGCCAAGCCGGCAAAGGTCAGCTCCGCTGGGTGATTCGGGAGAGCTGCGCGTCGAAGAACTCGTTCAGCGACAGCTCCGCGGCGGATGCGGCGAATGCGCGGGCGATCGGCGAGCCAGGTCCGGCAGAGTTGATGGCGAGGGCGATGTCGGCTGTGACCACCGGGTCGACCATCTCCACCGCACGAACCGCCGGGCCCAGCGGCGACGTCCACAACCAGGTGTGCGGTACGATGCACGCCCAATTTCCGGTGGCGACTTTCGCGAATAGCGAAGCGACGGAATCGGTTTCGACCTGTGGACTGACAACGATGGCATGGCCGGTGAATGCCTTGTCGATGATCTGACGGTCCCGCATGTCGTCGGTGAGCAGTGCCAGCGGCAACTGCGCGGCCTCGGGCCATGTCATCGTCGACACACCGGACGGCAGCATGTCCGCCGGCGAGAGCAGCACGTAGCGCTCCTCGTAGAGCGGCACCAGCTGCACTTCGTGGGCGTCGTCGGGCGCCGCCTGAAGAATGGCAGCGTCCAGTTCGAATTCACGCAGCCGCCGGTATAACTCAGTGGCCGCCAGCCGAGAACGTATGTGCACCTTCGCCAATGGATGCCTACTACAAAACGCCGAAAGCACCAGAGAAGCCGTGGTCGAGGCAGACGGTACGGTACCCAGCCGGAGCGTCCCGGCGATGCCCGACCTCACCGCGTGCACCTCGGCCTTGAAGGCGTCGTGCTCGGCGAGAATCCGCCTGGCCCACACCACCAGTCGCTCGCCTTCCGGCGTCAGGCCCTCGAAGCTGTGCCCGCGATTGATCAGCGTGACGTTCAGTTCCCGCTCCAGCTTGGCGATCGCGGCGGACAGTGCGGGCTGGGACACAAAGCACTTCTCAGCCGCCCGGGCGAAATGGCGCTCCTGAGCAACCGCGACGAAGTACTCCAGTTGTCGGAAGAGCACCCGCACCTCCACGACCTAAAGGAGTTTTGCTGAGGCTAACGTGTCGCCCCGCCCTAGCCAACCCAGTGAGCCGATGCGCCGTGGCCGAATTGCGCGCGCGTTGCCAAAGTGGCTGTGCCGCCACGGGACCGCCCCGGAGACGGCGGTTAGCGCCCAGGCCCGGCGGGATTGGGTGCGCGAATGTTTGCTGAAAGTGGCACCGAGGGAACACCCGGTAGAATACAGTCGTGTCAATCGCACCATCTCGAAGGGCGGACGCTATGCGTCGAGGTGTTCGTTATCTGTTTGTTATGGTCGCGATCACAGCGATTGGCCTGGTCGGATCGGCCGGCCGCAGTCAAGCATCGGTCCCGCTACCGCAACCCGCTCCGGTCGTTGCCTCGATTTTGCCGGCCGACGGGGCGGTGGTGGGTGTGGCGCACCCGGTCGTGGTGACGTTCACCGCACCGGTCGCCGATCGGGCCGCCGCCGAGCGGTCCATCCATGTCGCGTCGCCGAGCAACACGCCCGGACACTTCGAATGGGTCGACGACAACGTCGTGCAATGGGTGCCGAACCGGTACTGGCCCGCACACACCCACGTCTCGGTCGGCATTCAGGCCCTGACGACGGGATTTGACACCGGAGACGCGCTGCTCGGCGTCGCCAGCATCTCCGGGCACACCTTCACCGTCAGCCGAAACGGTGAAGTGCTGCGCACCATGCCCGCCTCGCTGGGCAAGCCCAGCCGGCCCACCCCGATCGGCAACTTCACCGCCCTGGAGAAGCAGCGCACCGTGGTCATGGACTCGAGGACCATCGGCATCCCGCTCAGTTCGCCGGACGGATACAAGATCACCGCCCAGTACGCCGTCCGCGTCACCTGGAGCGGCGTCTACGTGCACTCGGCACCGTGGTCGGTCGACTCCCAGGGCTACGCCAACGTGAGTCATGGCTGCATCAACCTCAGCCCCGACAACGCCGCCTGGTACTTCAATCAGGTGACCGTGGGCGATCCCATACAGGTCGTCGCCTGACGCGTTCGGCACGGCACCCCCTCGGTAAACGGTTTTGCCACCGAATGATTCACAGTGAGGCTGCCGGGCCGACGCGCCTCAAACGAGACGGCGGTCATGGTGTGCTCAGGCCGTCACCGGTTTAACTGCGGGTCGAGGGGTGCCCACCCAATGAGGCCGTGACCACCGCAATCGGCATCCGCGACACGTACAGGTTGGCCCGCTCCTGGGGAGTCAGGGCGGTCCGCGCGTGCAGCTTGCCGGCCAACAGCCGCGCCGACCGCAGCCACGCCCGCCCGCGACCACCGGTACGACCAGTAATACGTTGCGTGACAATAAAAGCCATGATGTTCTCCTTAGGGGAGGCCCGATCGGCTCAGGTCATGCGGGAAGCAATGGCAGCTCGCGGGCGCTTCGACGCGCGCGAATTGCCGATTTGACCGCGAAAGCTCAAGCGGCAGAACGAATGCCGGAACCGGATCGGGACAAGACGGATTTCGCATAGGGACTATCGCCCGGACTCATCTCGCCCTCACCTCCTCTCGGCCACGACACACGGGGGTGTCATCACATGTCACCTGAGCGGGAGAGGAGCGAATGCCGGCGGCCGTGCCGCCGATCGCACCCCTCTCGCCGGAGCTTCGGCACTGCACGGCGTATCCGGAACTTCGTCCGGAAGCCACTTGGGCTCAACCCTTGGGTCCGGGAAGAGCTGTCCTGACCCGGGGCGTCTCTCGACGTTCGGGGTCAGTGGCCTGTGTCCGCGCAGACGCCTCACCTACCGAGGTGCTTGCGAAACCATTTCTACACCGCGGCCCAGTGCCGGTCAAACTCATTTACGTATCGATTAGGGCTGGTCGCCGCCCTCCCACCCGCGCTCGCCGGTGGCCCGCCGCCGCCGCCTACCCTCGACGGCATGGCCAACACTCTGCAAGATCCTAAGGTCGCGACCGTGCTCGACCGCATGTATGCCGAAGCGAAAAACCAGATGTCGTCGTTGCGGCAGCGGCTCGGCGATTTCGACCGGCCGATGACCGCGCAGGAGCGCGCCGACGCGATGAGCGAGTTCTACATCCCGGTCACGCCCGAAGCCGGCCGGCTGCTGTACGCCCTGGTGCGCGCGACCCGGCCGGCGACGGTGGTCGAGTTCGGGATGTCGTTCGGCATCTCCGCCATCCATCTGGCGTCGGCCGTGCGCGACAATGGCGCCGGCCGGGTGGTGACGACCGAGCTCAACGGCACCAAGATCGCCGCGGCGCGGCAGACGTTCACCCAGACCGGCCTGGACGACGCGATCACCATCCTCGAAGGAGACGCGCTGGCCACGCTGGCCGGCCTCGACGGACCGGTCGACTTCGTCTTGCTGGACGGTTGGAAGGACCTGTACCTGCCGGTGATCGAGCTGCTCGAACCGCGGCTGTCGACGGGGGCGTTGGTGGTCGCCGACAACGCCGGCGCCGCGGACACCCAGCCGTATCTCGACCGGGTGCGCGATCCCGAGAACGGCTACGTGAGCTTCAACTTCGGAGTCCGGGAGAGCGACAGCATGGAAATCAGCTGCCGCACCGGGGCTTAACGCAGGGATTCCTCCAGCCACGGGGTCAACCACTTCACCCCTTCGGGGGTGAGGTGCACGCCGTCGCTGCGCACCTTGATGCCGTCCACCTTGGCGGTGTAAACCCCGTCGGGACATAGTTTTTTGTTCAGGTCCAGTATTTGCACGTTCGGGTGGTGGCTGACCGTCCTGCGCAGCATGGTGTTCCACAGGTTGACCCGGTCGGGCTGGTCCTCCGGATACAGCCGGCCGTCCGGCTTTTCGCCGCCCCTGCTGTACGGCACGGTGGCGACCACCACCCGAACTCCGGTGGAACTGACGATGTTCAGCGCCCGCTCCAGCTCGCCATTGAGGTACGCGTCGAAGGTGGGGTCGCCGATGTGGGTCCACTGACCTTCGTTGACGCGGTCGACGGTTTCCCACCGGCCGATGATCAGCAGCGCGACGTCCGGCTGGTCCTGGGCGACCTGGGTCGACCATCGGATCGGCCAGCCGTCGCATTCTGGTCTCTGCTCCAGGGTTTGACCGATATACCGATACGGCGTGCCGCGCACCAGGCTGCAGCCGATGACGGTGTGGTCGAGGAACGCGAATCCCGGGGTCGGTGGCAGGTAATGCATCCACGTCCAGCCGATCGAATCGCCGAACACGGAAACGGTGAACGGCCGGTTGGGGTCGTGGGGCGCGGCCGGGCGGCCGGCGCCCGGCGGGGACGGCGATACCGCGGCGACCGCGGAGACCCCGGGCGGCAGGCCGACCTCGCGCAGGCCGGGGCCGGTCCCCACCGGAATCACCAGCAGGGTCACCGCGGCGGCGCTGGCCACCGTCGCCGCCGCCAACGGCAACAGCGGCACCCGCGCCGGCCGCCAGCGCCGGATGGGTTGCTCGATCAGCCACCAGGACACTCCGGCCAGCGCCACCGTCGCGCCGCACCGCGCGGCGAACAGCGGCAGCCCGGTCCATCCGGTCCGTTCGCCGTTGAGCGCCAAGAAGATCGGCCAGTGCCACAGGTAGACGCCGTAGGAGATGGTGCCCAGCCACACAAGGGGCGGTGCGGCGAGGATGCGGGCGACCGCTCCGCGCTGCTCCAGGGCCACCGGCGCGATCACGACGACCGACGCGATCGCCACCCCGATGAGCAGGCCGTGGCGAAACTCGCCGCTGCCACCGGTTGCGTAATGGGTCGCCGCCGCGAGCCCCGCTAGGCCGGCAACCGGAAGGACGCGGGCGACGCGCCGTGCCCACCGGGTCCGGATCAGGCACCAGCCCCGGTTCAGTGACGGCCAGTCGCGAACCAGCAGGGCCGCCGCCGCGGCGCCGGTCAGCAGCGCCTGCGCGCGGGTATCGGTGCCGAAATACACGCGGTCGCGCGCGGTGTCGGACACCAGCACGATGGCGGCCACGGCCGAAGCCAGGCCCCCGACGGTGGCGATGACGAACGTCGCGAATCGAACACCGCCAACGGTGGCGCGGGTGCGGCGGTGCCTCGCCCGCGCGGCCAGCAGCAGCGTCACCGCGATCAGCAGCACCGGCCACACGAAGTAGTACTGCTCCTCGACCCCGAGTGACCAGGTGTGTTGCAGCGGCGAGGGCGGGGCACCCTGCGTGAAGTAGTCGGTCTTCTGGGCGACGAACCGCCAGTTCGCCATCCACAGGAACGCCGCGATCGCGTCGTCGCGCAGGCCGGTGAGGGATCGATCGGGAAGAAGTTGGCGCGCCGCGGCCACCGTGAGCACCATCAACACCAGGGCCGGCAGCAGCCGGCGGGCGCGGCGAATCCAAAAGCCGGTCAGGTCAATACGGCCGGTTCGCCCCAGCTCGTCCAGTAGCAGTGAGGTGATCAGAAACCCGCTGAGCACGAAGAACACGTCGACGCCGATGAATCCGCCGCTGACACCGGGGATGCCGCCATGCCCGACGAGCACCAGCGCGACCGCTATCGCGCGCAATCCGTCGAGTGCCGGAATCCCACTGCGCCGCTCCGGTTTATCCCAGATGGCCAGCCGACCGGCCCGGCGCACGGGAGCAACCCACCGGGGCCGCCGCGCACGACGAGCCGGCGCGGGTCTACTCCCGCCCGGCTCAGCGACCGCTGTTAGCGCGCCCTGACCATCATGTCGCCCGGCGCCATAGTTGATGCCGATACGTCGCTGCCCCTCCTGTTGATCGGAGCCAGCTTAAAGGCGGGCGCCCGGGATTCAGGGGAAGGACACGCAACGGTTTCGCTGTGCTGCGTTCGGATTTCGGCCCAGCGCGTCAGTGGGCACCCTCGTCGGGCGCGTAGCCGAGGATGCTTTTGACTTCCAGGTACTCATGGAAGCCGAACTCGCTCCATTCGCGGCCATTGCCGCTGCGTTTATAGCCGCCGAATGGCGCGTTCATGTCGAATGCATGGTTGATCGTCACCCAGCCGGCCCGGATCTTAAAGGCAATCTCACGCGCCTTGTCGAGGTCGGCCCCCGAGACGTAGCCGGCCAGGCCGTATTCGGTGTCGTTGGCGATCTCGACGGCTTGATCGATGTCGTCGTAGCCGAGGATGCACAACACGGGACCGAAGATCTCCTCGCGTGCGATGGTCATGTCATTGGTGACGTTCGCGAACACGGTCGGCTTGACGTAGTAACCCGTGTCCAGTCCCGCCGGCCGGCCCGGCCCGCCGGCCACGACGGTCGCGCCCTCGTCGATTCCCTTCTGGATCAGTCGCTGGACCTTTTCGAACTGTGCCCTCGAAGCCACCGGCCCGAGCGCCCTCTGATCGCCTGGGTTGCCCACCTTCACCTGCTCGGCGGCCTCACGCGCGACGGTGATGGCCTCGGCCATACGGGAATTCGGGACCAGCATCCGCGACGGCGCGTTACAACTCTGCCCGGAATTGGGCATCATGTTCACGACACCGGCGCTCACGCCCTCGGCAAAGCCCGCATCGTCGAGGACGATGTTGGGACTCTTGCCGCCGAGTTCCTGGGTCACCCGCTTGACCGTCGGCGCGGCATTGCGGGCCACCTCGACGCCGGCACGCGTGGAGCCGGTGAACGAAACCATGTCGATGTCGGGATGACTCGCCAGGGCCACACCCACGCCCGCGCCGTCACCGTTGACCAGGTTGTACACCCCGGCCGGCACGCCCGCGGCATCCAGGATCTCGGTGAAGATGTAGGCCGAATACGGCGCGACCTCGGATGGTTTGAGGATCATGGTGCAGCCGGTTGCCAGCGCCGGATACACCTTGACCGCGATCTGGTTGAGCGGCCAGTTCCACGGCGTGATCAGCCCGCAGACACCGATCGGTTCCCTGGCGACAAGGGTCGCCCCGTGCTGTTCGGAAAACTGAAAATTCTTCAGCACGTCGATCGCCGTCATCAGGTGACCGAGCCCAAGCTGGACCTGCGGGCCGGCGGCGAGCGAGGGTGGCGCGCCCATTTCCTCGGTGACCGCGTCGGCGAGATCTCCCGCACGCTTGCCGTATTCGGCGAGAATGGCCTGCAGCAGGTCCAGGCGCTGCTCGCGGGTGCTTTGCGACCAACCGGCGAAGGCGCGCCGGGCGGCGTTGACCGCCACGTCGACGTCGGCGGCCGAGCCCAGCGAGATCTTCCCGGAAACCTGTTCCGTGGCCGGGTTCTCGACATCAAAGGAGTTGGGCCGCAGCGGGTCAACCCAGCGGCCGTCGATGTAGAACTTCAGGTATTCGCGCATCACATCATCCTTCTCTTACTGGGTGCCTTCGGCGTACCAAGTGCGGAATTCGTCGTACTTGGGCATCTCTTCGGAATTGGCCTTCGGATCGATGCAGACGTGCACGACGGCGGTCTTGCCGCTCGCGTAGGCCCGCTGGATCGCCGGGCCGATCTCGTCCTCCTTTTCGACGTACTCGCCGTGGCAGCCAAAGCCCTCGGCGACCTTGTCGAGGCGGACGTCCTTGCTCCAGTGCACGCCGGGCTGCGGGGACGGCTGGGGGAAGGTGCGCTTGTAGACGCCCACCTCGAGGCCCCACTGGTGGTCGACGCCCACCACGCATACCAGCGGAAGGTTCAGCCGGGCAGCGGTTTCCAACTCGGCGACGTGGAACAGGAACGCCGAGTCGCTGGTCAGCAGCATCACCGGACGCTTACGGCCCTCGGCGACCGACGCTCCGACGGCGTACGGCAGGCCGGTGCCGAGATGGCCGAAGTTCTGGTTCCAGATGACGTCACGCGGTTTGGCCTGCGAGTAGGTCCATTGGAAGATGACCGTCGCGCCGCCGTCGCGGACCAAGATGCCATCCTTCGGGAAGGCTCGAGTGGCCTCGACGACGAACCGCGCCGGGTGGACCGGCGTCCGCCCCGTCGGCGCGTTCTCCGCGAGCTGCGCCAGCTCCGCGGCGTCCTCGGAGATCCAGCGGTCGAGATCGACTGATGGCTTCCTCGGACTGTCACGGAGCGCTTCCACCAGCTGGGGCACCACACCGCGAAGGTCACCGACCAGGGGGACGTCGATGGGGCGGTTGACGCCGATGGCGGCCGGATCCTGTTCGACCAGAACCCATTTGCGCTTCGCGTCGTTTTCCGCCCAGTGGCGGGTCCTGCCGTAGTGGCTCGGTTCGCCGAGCTCCGTGCCAAGCGCGACGCACAGATCGGACTTCACCACGGCCTCGACGGCCGCCGGCGAGAATCCGTAGGCGAAGGTGCGGTCCTCGAGGCCTTCGATGAACGACGTGCCGCCGGAGGTCTGGATCACGGGGCAAGCCATGAGCTCGGCCAGTTCCCGGACCGCCGCACCGGTGCGCGACGTGTGGACCCCGTGTCCGACCAACAGGATCGGGCTCTGGGCCGCCCGGATCAACTTCGCCGCTTCGGTGACCTCGCGCTCGCCCGCGGTCTGGTTGACCAGCCGGTACCGTTCGGGCGGCAGCGGGTCCGCCACGTCGAGCTCGGAGAGGATGACGTGCGACGGGTACTCGATGTAGGCCGGGCCGGGTGTGCCCGACATGGCACGGCGGATCGCCTCGTGGATGATCTCATCGGTCTGGTCGGCGTACTCGATCGAGCTGCTGTACTTGACCGACGGCGTGAAAAGGCCCTCCTGCTGGATGAATTGGATGCGTCCGCGCCGGACCCGGCGCTCGGTGATGCGGGCGCGCTGGCCCCCGAGGAAGATCACCGGTGAGTTCTCGACGAGTGCACACATCATCGCGCCGGAGATGTTGGCCACGCCGGGGCCGAGCGTGCCGATGCACAGGCCGGGCTTACCCGTCATACGCGACGCCGCCTCGGCCATGAATCCCGCGCTCAGTTCGTGATGCGGTGCGACCACCGACCACCCGCGAGCGTCGGCCTCTGCGAACATGTGCACGAAGTTCGGGTCCGGAATACCGAACAGGGTATTGACGCCCTCGGCCTCGAACAGGTCGAGGATCCTCTTATAAACAGGCACACCCATCGTCACACTTCCTTTCCTTCGCGAGCAGACGCAAAATCACCCCGCTGCACGGCGTTTCGGGGTTCTTTGCGTCTGCTCGCGCCAATTTCGGCGAGTACTTCTTCGGTGTGGGCGCCGAGCTCCGGTGCAGGCCCCGCAACTCGCCCGGGTGTCTGGGAGAACCACGTGGGTACGCCCGGGAAGCGCACCGGCCCGTGCGCGGTCTCCACCGTCTCGAACATGCCGACGGCGTTGAGATGCGGGTCGTCGAACAGCGCGGTCGGTGTGTTCAGTGGCGCGGCCGGTATCTCGAGCCGGCCGAACAGCGCGAGCCACTCCGCCGTGGACCGCTGCTTTATCGTCTCGGCCACCAGCCCGTAGACGGTGTCGATCTGGCGTGCGCGCTGTTCCAGCGTCGAATACAGCTCACTGGCCCACGGCGGCCGAACGGCCTGGATGAATGCGTTCCAGTGCTTGTCGTTGTAGATCAACGCGGCAATGTAGCCGTCGCTGGTGCGGTATGGGCGGCGGTTGGGCGCCACGGTGCGCGGATACACCGCCGGCCCCAGCGGAGGATCGAACATCGCGCCGTTGGCGTGCTCGACAAGCATGAACGAGGCCATCGTTTCGAACATGGCGATCTCGACTTCCTGCCCCTCGCCGGTGCGCTCGCGGTGAAACAACGCCATGGTCGTCGCGTACAGCGCCGTCAGGCCAGCGACTTTGTCGGCCATGATGGTGCCGACGTAATCGGCCTCGCCGGTCAACTGCTGTTGCACCGCGGGCAGGCCGCATTCGGCCTGGATCGTGTCGTCGTAGGCCGGGCGGTCGCGGTCGGGTCCGCGTCGCCCGTACCCGTAGCAATTGGTGTAGACGATCGCGGGATTGATCGCGGCCACGTCGTCGTAGCTGAAGCCGAGCTTGGCAATCGCCTTGGCGCGCATCGAGTGGATGAAGACGTCGGCGGTCTCCACGAGCGCGCGCAACGCATGGGTTCCGGCTTCGGCTTGCAGGTCGAGCACGACGCTGCGCTTGCCACGGTTGACGTTGACGAACACCCCGCTCATTCCCGGCGCCGGGCCCACCGAGATGTACCGGGTGTTATCCCCCTGTGGCGGTTCGACTTTGATCACGTCGGCGCCCATGTCGGCCATGATCTGCGTGCAGTAAGGTCCCATCACCATGGCGGTCAGATCGATCACGCGCACGCCGGCCAGCGGGCCCGTCCGGCTAGCCATGGAATGCTCCTTGCTCGGTTGAGCGGCGCGCCAATTCGAAGCTGTAGCCGATGTGTCGGGCGTGGCCGTCGGGGACGGCCGGGAAGACGAGTGGTGCGTCAACGTAGCGGATCGCGTCGAGGTGCTCGCCGACCTCCTCGATGGTCCACGATGGGCGGCACACGCCAGGGCTCTCGGCGATGACGGCCCGTGCCAGGCGGCCCGCCAGCGCGATGAACAGTTCGCCGGTGACCCAACACGATTCGTGTGCGAGCCAGCCCACCATGGGCGCGACCAGCTCCGGGCCCATCGGCGGGTAGGCGGAGGTGTCGATGCCGGCGGCCATTCGCGTCACCGCGGCCGGCACGATGACGTTGCACCGCACACCGTCCGAGGCGCCTTCCAGCGCCGCGACGTTGGACAAGCCGATCACACCGGCTTTGGCGGCGGCGTAGTTGGCCACGCCATGGTTCCCGTACAGGCCGCCGATCGACGAGGTGAGCACGATGCGCCCGTAGCCGGCGTCGCACATGATCGGAAACGCGGGCCGCAGCACGTGGAACGCGCCGCGCAGGTGCACGTCGAGCACCGCGTCGAAGTCTTCGTAGCTCATGTCCTTCAGCGAGCCCCGACGAACGTTGCCGGCGTTGTGCACCAGGATGTCGATGCGGCCGTACCGCTCCAGCGCGGTCGCGATGATCGCCTGGCCGCCTTCCCTGGTCGCCACCGACGCATCACACGCGACGGCCTCTCCCCCGGCCGCGGTGATCTCACCGACCACCTGCTCGGCCGGACCGGCGTCGACCCCTTCGCCGTCGAGGCTGCCGCCGACGTCGTTGACGACCACCTTCGCCCCGCGGGAGGCGAGCAGGTGCGCGTACGCGCGGCCCAGCCCCCGGCCGGCCCCGGTCACCACGGCCACGCGGTCGTCGAATCGCAGTTGGGGCGCCAGGATTTCGCTCAAGCGCCCAGCACCAACCCGTCCAGCTCGCCCTTGTCACGCCACACCCGCAGCAACTCCTCAAAGGCGTAGAAGCCCGGGCCGTAGGGCTCACCCAGGTGCGACCGGATTCCCTCTCCGCCACCACCGCCTTCGTTGTTGTAGTAGCCGGGCGTGCATTGCGCGTCGAACGCCGAGTTGTCGACCGCCGTTTCCCTGATGGTCGTGCACCACTCGTCCTGGGCCTCTTGGCACGGCTCCACGGTGGTCGCGCCCCGCGCCAGCGCTTCGGCGATGATGTAGGCGATGTGCTCGCCCTGCAGCTCGTAGTTGGCGGCGATGTTGGCAGAGATGCCGACCTGAGTGAAGCCGGTATAGAACTGGTTCGGAAAACCGCGGCTGGTCATGCCGTGCAACGTCTTGTAGCCGTCGCGCCAATAGTCGAACAGCGACAGCCCGTCGCGTCCCTCGATCGTCTCGATCGAGTAGCGGCGACTGATCTCGGTGGTGATCTCGAAGCCACTCGCGTAGATGATGCAGTCGAGTTCGTATTCGACGCCGTTGGCCAGAAGCCCTTTTTCGGTAGCCCGCTCGACGCCTTTGCTCGACGACACGTCGACCAGCGTGACGTTCGGGCGGTTGAACGTGGCCAGATAATCGTCGTTGGAGCAGGGCCGCTTGCACAGAAACCGATAGTAGGGCTTGAGCGCCTCGGCCGTTGCCCCGTCCGCCACGATGTCATCGATGCGGCGTCGCAGCCGCTCCATGATCTTGTAGTCCTCCTCTTCCCGGATCGCCATGAACTGCTCGGGGGTCAGGGACGCGGGGTCGTCCAGCGCGAGTACCCGGGCCGCGGTGTTGCGGCCGAGCTCAGTCCAGAAGTCGCACACCAGGTCCGGCTGGCCCAGCGCCATGCCCTCGAACGTCCACGCATGGAAGTTGCGCTGCCGCTCCCGTTGCCAACCCGGCTGCAGCGTCTTGACCCACTCGGGATCGGTGGGTGCGTTGTTGCGCTGGTCGACAGTGGACGGGGTGCGCTGGAACACGTACAGGTGCTTGGCGTAGCGGGCGAGGAACGGCACGATCTGGATCCCGGTGGCGCCGGTACCGACCACGGCCACCCGCTTGTCGGCCAGCTTGTCCAGTCCTCCGGTGGAGTCGCCGCCGGTGTAGCCGTAGTCCCACCGCGACGAGTGGAAGCTGTGCCCCTTGAACGCCTTGATATCTGGAATGCCGGGTAGCTTGGGCCTGTGGAACGGGCCCGACGCCAGCACCACGAATCGGGCGCGGATATCGTCGTCGCGGTTGGTGCTGATCCTCCACCGCTTGATCTCCTCGTCCCAGCGCAGGTGGCGGACCTGGGTGGAGAAGATCGCCGAATCGTAAAGCCCGAAGTGCTTTCCGATGTTTCGGCAATGCTGAAAAATCTCGGCGCCGTCCGCGAATTTCTTCGACGGCATGAAGTCGAGTTCTTCCAGTAGCGGTATGTAGCAGTAGGATTCGTTGTCGCACTGGATCCCGGGATAGCGATTCCAGTACCAGACGCCGCCGAAGTCACCGCCGAGTTCGATGATCCGTACGTCGTCAACTCCCGCCTTCTTCAGGTAGGCCGCTGACAGCAGGCCGCCGAAACCGCCGCCGAGGACCGCGACGTCGATATCCTCTGAAATCGGCTCGCGCGGTGTCGTCGGCGTGTAGGGATCGACCTCGTAGTAACCGGCGAAGTCGTCTTCCAATTCGATGTACTGCTTAGAACCTTCCTTGCGCAGCCGTTTCTCGCGCTCCTGCCGATATTTCTCTCGCAGCGCGTCAATGTCGATGTCGACGGGCGTCTGCGTTGGCCCGCAATTGTCTTGGTACTTTTTCATGTCGGAGGTCATGCCAGTGGGTGCTCCTCACCTGAGATCTCCTGGGGCTCACCGGTGCCCATGTACTTCGCCAATTGGTAGTGCAGGTTGACGGTGCTGCGTTCCCGGTACGGGTTGGGCTTGGTTCCGGGGAAGCCGAGGGATTTCATGCCCTGCTGCACGGCGGCCATGTTGGAGAAGTCCTGCGGCAGCACCGAGAGCCACCTGGGATCGCCGGCCGGTGTATGTTCCCACTCCGTCTGGGGCTCTTGACCTTTCGGGAATAGCTCGAACACGGACACCTCGAAGATGCATTTGTCCGGGTTGTAGCTGGGGTCTGGGCGCGCGCTGTAGCACAGCGCAACCGTCAGGCCCTGACCGATCTGGAAGTTCGGGAAGATCTGCCACGCGGTGCCCGCCTGCCCGAGGATGTCGGGCGGGATCGTCGGCCAGATCACGCCGCGAGCCTCGTCGTCGCGGCGTGCGGACGCCAGCCAGTGCTCGAGAACCTTGTCGGCCGGTGTCCCCTCGGGCAGTTCGTCGACCAATCGCTTGGCGGCGTTCACCAGCGTCTCGGTGGTGGAGGTGTTGGTCTCCTCCATCGTGTAGACCTGCATCTGGGCGGTCGACACCCGGGGATCGGCGCCGGTTCCCAGGCGGATCTTGGACTTGGTCGCCGCGAGATCGTCGGGCGCGTCATAGCCGATGTTGCTGTGCTTGCCGTGCACCTTGGCCCAGCCCTTGAACTCGCCGAACTTGTTGAACTCCGGATGGGTCGTGTAGACGTGGTAGGTCTCGTTGAAGGCCTCCAGCGCGACTTTCCAGTTGCAGTCGAAGTGCAGCCACTTGCGCCACTTGTAGCGCATGTTCTCCAGGCCGAACGGGTCGAGGATCTTCGCGGCGGGGAACAGGTAGTCGGCCAACGGCTCGCAGTCGGGGTCCATGTTGATCCACAGCCAGCCGCCCCAGGTGTCGACTCTGACCGGGCGGAGGTGGGTGTTGGCGGGGGTAAGCGCGCCCTGCCAGTCTTGTTGCTCGCGGATGTGGGTGCACGACCCGTCCAAACCGTAAGTCCAGCCATGGAATCCGCAGACGAACGATTTACGGGCGCGTCCGCAGGCGTTCTTCGCGCCCTCGGGTGTGTCGATCAGCCGGCGGCCGCGGTGCATGCACACGTTGTGGTGGGCCTTGAACTCGTCCTCGCCGGTGCGCACCACGATGATCGAGTCGTCGAGGATGTCGTAGGTCAAGTAACTGCCCACGTCGGGCAGTTCCTCGACGCGACCTACCTGTTGCCAGACTTTCCGCCACAACTTGTCGCGCTCGGCGCGGGCGTAAGCCTCGCTGACGTACGCATCGACTCCGATTGTCATCGGTTTCGACAGTTCCTCGGCGGCAACCGGATTCACGTCTTTGGCTAGGTCGGGCATCACATCCTCCTGATAGCCGCGCGGAAGGACTCGTCCTTGAGGAACAGCGACGTGTTGTCGGCGCCGAGATGGCTCCACTTGAGATCGAGCCCGCCGTCGACCAGCAACGTCTGGCCGGTGATGTAGCTCGACAGGTCCGAGAGCAGGAAGAGGATTGCGCCGGCCTGCTCTTCGGGCCGGCCGCGCCGGCCCATCGCGATCGCCTGCCGGTCCCGGCCCGGATCCTCGTCAACGTAGGTGCGCGAGGCGGCGGTCTCGGTGACACCCGGCGCGACGGCGTTGACCCGAATTCCGGCCAGCGCCAGCTCGAGTGCCATGGTGCGGGTCATCGCGGTGATCGCGGCCTTGGCCGTCCCGTAGGCGATGTGAAACGGCGCGGTGTTCATGCCGCTGATCGAGGAGATTGACACGATCGACCCGGGCCGCTGCTGCGCGACGAGTTCGGCGGCCACGGCCTGGCTCATGAAGAACGCGGTTTCGAGATTGTCGGCGAAGATCTTGCGCCAGTCGCTGCGCGTGACCCGGGTCGACGGCATCCACGTTGCGGGCTCGGCGCCGCCGGCCACGTTGACGAGCCCGTACAACCGACCGTCGGCGCGCCGTGCGCGATCCATGACCGCGGCGATGCCCTCGTCGGTCGATGCATCAGCCGCCACCGGCACCACAGCGAGACCCTGTTGCGCCAGCGGGGCGACGTGCTCGTCGAGGTTCTCCTTGGACCGGCTCACGGCGATCACGGTAGCCCCCGCCCGTGCGGTCATGGCCGTGATTGTCGTGCCGATGCCGCCTCCACCGGCACCGGAGACCACCACGACGCGACCGTCGAACCCGAGGAGATCGTCCATGACCTGCTTTCCCCTGCTGCCGGCGCCCGCAGCGGGATTATTTGCTCCGTTTGTCCGGACAAAATATCGCGTTCTGCCTTACGGAGAACACTATTCCGATCCCTGGATAGCGCTGTCAAGATCAGTCACCGGCGCCAAAGGGCTATTGTCTGGACTAGGACGAGTTGATAGCGTCCAGGCCAACGGCTGACGGAAGGATCTCGTCTAGACCATGGCCATCGCAATGCAGCCATCACGTTTTGCGCCGGACTGTTTCGTCGATGTCGCCGAGGGTTGGGAAGTCCAGCGAGTCACCGCCCCCAGCCGGTTGTTCGGCGCCAATGGTCTGCGCACCGGACCGGATGGCCGCGTTTATATCGCCCAGGTGACCGGCAGCCAGATCAGTGCGCTCGACCACCGGACCGGACAACTTTCAACCGTGAGCCCCAAGGGGGGCGACATCGTGGCGCCTGACGATGTCGCGTTCGATCCGAGCGGCAACTTGTACGCAACCGAGGTAATGGACGACAGGGTCAGCGTGCTTGACACCGCCGGGCGAACGCGGGTGCTGCGCGACGATGTTCCGTGCGCCAACGGCATCACGTTTCATCAAGGCCGGTTGTTCGTCGGTGAATGCCGCGAGGGTGGACGGCTTTTGGAGCTGGACCCGGCGGGTGGGCCGCCACGAGTGCTGGCAGAGAATGTGCCGTCGCCGAACGCGATGGAGGTCGGCCCGGACGGCCTGCTGTATTTCCCGGTGATGGGCGCCAACGAGATTTGGCGTGTCGACCCCGACGGCGGCGAACCCCAATGTGTCGCACGCGATCTCGGGGTGCCCGATTCGGTCAAATTCGACGCACACGGCTACATCGTCTCGACCCAGGTGGCCAGCGGGCAGGTGCTGCGCATTGATCCCCACAGCGGCGGACAGCGCCTGCTGGCCCAGCTCAGTCCGGGATTGGACAATTGCACCTTCGTCGGCGACCGGCTGCTCGTGTCCAACTTCACCGGTGAGATCACCGAGATATCGCCAGGGGGCGCAACGCAAACGGTGTTGCCCGGCGGGCTCACCTGGCCGCTGGACCTCACGGTGGGATACGACGGCGTGCTCTACATCGCCGACGGCACGTATTGCTATGCCGCGCTGCCCGACGGATCTTTGCAGACGGTCGGAATGCTCTTCAGCCCCGGTTATCCCGGATTCCTGCGCGGCATCGCGGCGAGCGGCCCCGGCGAGTTCGTCGTCACGACATCGGGGGGCCAGCTCGCCCGCTACCGGCCGGCCGCAAACGACAGCGAAGTGCTCGCGGACGGTTTCGACCAGCTCTATGGCGTCGCCCCTGGGCCAGGCGGTGTGGTGTTTGCCGAGCTGGGCACCGGGCGGGTGCTGACGCTGGGATCCGGTGGCGTCGAGGTGCTGGCTAGCGGCCTGCAGGACCCGGTCGGCGTGGGGTTCGACGAAGACGGGAGCTGTCTGGTGGCCGAGGCCGGCGCCGGACGGGTGATCAAGGTGACTGGATCCGGGGTGGAGACCGTTACCGCCGACTTACAACGGCCACAGGGTATTTCGGTGCGTGACGGTGTGCTTTACATCGTCGACGCGGGCGCGAAGGAACTCGTTGCGTTCGACCTGAGCGCGGGGGCCCGGCAGAGCATCGCCTCCGGGCTGCCGGTCGGTCCGCCGCCGGGCGTGGTGCCCAAGCCGTTGAAGGGGATGCCGCCGTTTTCCGGGCCGCAGGGCCCCTTCGCCGGGGTCGCCGCCGCCGCCGACGGGACGCTGTACGTTTCGGCCGATGGTGAGGGCAGCGTCCTGGCATTACGCCGATCGCCGGGGGGCCGATGACGCCCCAGACCCTCACCGGCGACCACCGTTACCTGCAGATCGCGCGCACGCTGCGCAAAGAGATCGTTGACGGGGTCTATCCGGTCGGCTCTCAGCTACCGACCGAACACCAACTGTGCGAGCGGTTCGCGGTCAGCCGCTACACCGTCCGCGAAGCGCTACGCCGGCTGCGTGAGGACAACTTGGTCGCGTCACGACCCCGCGCGGGCACCCGCGTGGTTCCCCGGCCGGCCTCGAGTTCCTATGCGCAGGACGCGATGTCGATCGACGGCCTGCTCGAGTTTGCGGCCGGTGCGCAGCTGACCATCGAGTCCAACGAGATGGTGACGATCGACGACGAGCTCGCCGCGCGCACCGGCCTACAGGCCGGTACCCAGTGGCTGTCGGTGCGGGGTTACCGGCAGGCCGACGGCGCATCGGTCCCGTTGTGCCGAACGGAGTACTACATTAGCCGCACTTTCGCCGCCGTCGGCAGGCTGCTGCAGCGGCACACCGGCCCGATTTTTCCGTTGATCGAGGACCTGTTCGGGGTGAGCATCGCTGAGCTCCGCCAGGAGATCGCCGCGGTCCTGCTCTCCGCGGAGCTGGCCGACGGCCTCGGGGTTGAGCCGGGGACCGCGGCACTGCAGATGCAACGCACCTACAAGACGTCCGACGGCGGGGTCGCACAGGTGACGATCAACACGCACCTGTCGTCGAGCTTCCGATACGCGATGACCATGCGCCGCGTGGATGGTTAGGCCGGTGATCGGCCGGGTTCCACGCGACACCGCACGGGCGGCGGAGGCGTACCGGCGCGGCCTGTGGGTGCATACCACACTGGCGGATTCGTTGCGCACGGCGGCTGAGCGCGAACCATGGCGAACAGTGCTGGTGGACAATGATATTCGGCTGGACTGCGCCACGCTGCACGCTCGGGCCAGCGCGCTCGCGGCCGCCCTGCTGGCGCGCATGCCGACGGGAAGTGTCGTGTCGTTCATGCTGCCGAACTGGCACGAGGCCGCGATTATCTATCTGGGCGCGACGCTCGCCGGGATGGTGGTGAACCCGATCCTGCCGTCTTTGCGCGATCACGATCTGCGTTTCATCCTCGACGACGTCGAAGCCAAGATGATCTTCGTCCCGCAGCGGTTCGGCGGCTATGACTACGCCGCGATGCTCGAACGGGTCACCGCCGCGGTGAGCCGCACCCCAGAGGTCGTGGTGCTGCGCGGCGAAGCCGGCTCACACACCGCGTACCCGGCCCTCTTCGGCGGCCAGCCCGAAGCCACCGAACTGCCGGCGCTCGATCCCGATGCGGTTCGAATGGTCCTCTACACATCCGGCACCACGGGCCGCCCGAAAGGCGTGTTGCACAGCCATAATTCGATACATGCGCTGATCTGCCAGATACGTGACCACTGGAACATCGATCCGGGCGACACGTTCCTGGTTCCGTCGCCGGTCGCCCACATCGGTGGTTCGATCTACGCATTCGAATGCCCCCTGTTGCTGGGGACCACCGCGGTATTGATGGACCGGTGGGACCCGGCGGCGGCTGTGGAACTTATGAGCGGCGAGCGGTGTACCCACATGGCCGGCGCCACACCGTTTCTGCAGCAGCTGCTGTCCGCCGCCGAGAGCGCGCAGACCCGCCTGCCCGACTTGAAGGTGTTCATCTGCGGTGGCGCCTCGGTCTCGCCTTCGCTTATCCGACGCGCCGCGGGCTATTTCGAGCGGGCGGTGGTAACCCGGGTGTACGGGTGCACGGAAGTTCCGGTAGCGACCGTGGGTGCGCCCCGGCGCGACGAGGCGGATCGCGCCGCCGACACCGATGGGAGGCGCGGCATCGCCGAGATCAAGCTCGTCGCACATGAGGCCGCGCCCGCCGGTGACGGCGAGATCTGCGTACGCGGGCCCCAGATGCTGTCGGGTTACCGCCATCGCGAAGACGATCGTGGATCTTTCGATGCCGCAGGGTTTTTCCACACCGGCGATCTCGGGCGCTGGATCGACGACCAGTATCTGGTCGTGACCGCACGGGCCAAGGACGTGATCATCCGCAATGGCGAGAACATCTCAGCCAAGGAGGTGGAGGACCTGCTGGCCGAACACCCCGGAATCGCCGAAATCGCGGTCGTCGGGCTGCCCGACGAGCGCACCGGGGAGCGGACCTGCGCGGTGATCGTGCCCGCGGCGCCGCCGAGCCCGGACGTCGCCAGCCTGCTCGCGTTGCTGCAAAGCAAGGGCGTCGCGAAATTCAAGGCGCCAGAGCAGGTGGTCGTCTGGGATGCACTACCGAAGAACGACTCGGGCAAGGTGCTCAAACATCAAATCCGGGCGGCCTTGACACAGGCGCAGACACAGGATGGGTGAGATGCAGGTCGCAATTGTTACGGGAGCAAGCAGCGGCATCGGATTGGGTTGCGCGACAAAGCTCGCCGAGATGGGTATGGCGGTCGTTGGCACCGGCCGCGCCGAGGATCGGCTCGCCGAGTTGGAGAAGGTGGTCAACGACCCGGATCGCGTCGCCACGCTTGCCGTCGACCTGACCCACGAAGACGCCCCGCGGCGCATCGTGGACCTTGCGGTCGCGCGGTGGGGTCACGTCGACTTCCTGATCAACAACGCCGGGGTGGGCAGCCCCAAGCCACTACACGAAACCGACGACAAAACCCTGGACTACTTCCTGGGCTTGATGCTGCGCGCCCCGTTCCGGCTGGCGCGCGACGTGCTGCCGCACATGGGCCCCGGATCGGCGATCATCAACATCACGTCGACATTCGCCGTGGTCGGCGGGCTCCGGGGCGGCGCGTATTCCGCGGCCAAGGGCGGGCTGACCGCGTTGACCACCCACATCGCCTGCCAATACGGCGCATCCGGCATCCGCTGCAACGCCGTCGCGCCCGGGGTGACGGTGACACCGATGGTAGAGAAACGGCTGGAGGATGAGCGATTTCGCAGGATCAACACCGAGATGACGCCGCATCAGCGCCTAGGCACCATTGACGACATCGCCAGCACCGTCGCGTTCTTGTGTTCGCCGGGCGGAAGTTTCATCAATGGCCAGACGATCGTCGTCGACGGCGGATGGAGTTCGACGAAGTACCTGTCGGAGTTCGCGTTGGCGTCGCAATGGATCGAGCGATGAATCTTTTTGCGATGCTCGATCAGGCCGCACGCCGATTCCCCGATCGCGGCGCTGTGTATCACGGCCATCGCCGCACCTGCACCTGGGTTGAGCTGCGCGACCGGGCATTGCGTCTGGCCGCGTCGATCCGGCAACAGCACCCAGTGGGCGCTCGGATCGCGATCGCGACCCACAACCGCCCCGAGGTGATCGAGTTGATGTTCGCGATCTGGGCCGCCGAGTGCGTCGTCGTTCCGATCAATTACAAGCTGCATCCGCGCGAGATGGCGCAAATCCTCGACGATGCGGGTGCAGCACAGGTGTTCGCGTCATCGGCCATTGGTGCCGAACTCGCATCAATTTCCCCAATCCCGATGGAAATCATTGATTCCGAAGGCTATTCGCGGCGGTTAACCGCCGTGCCGTCGGCCCCGCCGCGTACCGATCCGTCGTCGCTGGCGTGGCTGTTCTACACCAGCGGGACCACCGGGCGATCGAAGGGCGCGATGCTGTCGCACCGCAACCTCACGGCGATGACGGTCGCGCACCTTGCCGACATCGACGCTGTCGACGAGGACTGCAGCCTCGTGCACGCGGCACCGATGTCGCACGGCTCCGGCCTCTACGTCCTGCCGTACGTGCTGCGCGCCGCCCGCCAGGTAGTGCCCGAGTCGGGTGCATTCGATCCCGGCGAGTTCCTCGATCTCTGCGAGCACCATCCGGCCGTCAGCGCATTTCTGGCCCCGACGATGGTGCAACGGCTGGTCGGCACGGGCCGCAGCCGCCCTGCCAATCTCAAGTCGATCGTCTACGGCGGCGGGCCCATGTACGTCGAAAGCCTCCGGAAGGCGATTGCGGCATTCGGCCCAGTCTTCGCGCAAATCTACGGACAGGGCGAGTCGCCGATGACCATCACCGGATTGCGCCGCGTCGATCACGAAGCGGACGACGACGCGATCTTGGGTTCGGTCGGTTATGCGCGGTCAGGGATGGAGGTCGCGGTGCTGCGGGCGGACGGCGGTCCGGCGCCCGTTGGTGAGATCGGCGAGATCGTCTGCCGCGGCGACGCGGTCATGTCCGGATATTGGCAAAACGCCGACGCGACCCACGCCACGCTCAAAGACGGCTGGCTCTATACCGGCGACATGGGTTCCTTCGACGCGCGCGGCTTTCTCACGCTTCGGGATCGGTCGAAGGACGTCGTCATCAGCGGCGGGAGCAACATCTACCCCCGGGAGGTCGAGGAGGTCCTGCTCGAACACCCGGGCGTCTCCGAGGCATGCGTGGTAGGAGCCCCCGACGCCGAGTGGGGTGAGGTGGTGGTCGCGTTCATCGTCGGCGCGGTCGAACCCGCGGCGTTGGATGCGCATCTGTTGCGGCGCATCGCGCGCTTCAAACGGCCCAAGCGCTACGAATTCATCGACGAGCTACCGAAAAACAGCTACGGCAAGGTGCTCAGGCGGGAACTGCGCACACGATTGACCCGTTGAACCGGACTCACCCGGTCACCCGCCGGCGAAATCGATAACTCCGCGAATGTTGCGGCCCTCACGCAGGTCCACGAACGCCTCGTTGATCTGCTCGAGCCGGTAATGGCGGGTGACCAGCTCGTCGAGTTTCAATGCTCCTGCCCGATACATCGACAACAGCAGCGGCACGCTGGTGCGCGGATTCATCCCGCCGTAAAGCGCTCCCTTCAGTTGTTTGGCCGACAGCACCATCTCCTGCAGGATCAGCGGAACCACGGGCTCGGTATAGGGCGTGATGCCAGTGACCACGCATGTCCCGCCCTTGCGAAGCAGCCTCATCGCCAACGGGATCAACTCCACGTGGACAACGCCGGCGGTCACGACCACGCGGTCGGCCATGACGCCGGCGGTGATGTCGGTTACCAACGGTATCGCCTCCTCGGCGGAGACGGCGGTGTGCGTGGCACCGAAGATCTTGGCCGAATCCCGCTTGGATTCAACGGGATCCACCGCGACGACAAAGGTTGCGCCAGCGGCGCGGGCCCCTTGCAGCGCATTCATCCCGACGCCGCCGGCACCGATGACCACAACGGTGTCACCGGGCTCCGTGCCCGCCGATATCGTCGCGGAGCCCCAGCCGGTGCTGACGCCGCATGACACCAGCGAGGCCGCATGGAACGGGATTGCGTCGTCGATCTTGATGACGGACCGTTCGGTCAGCACCGCATATTCGGCGAATGTGCCGAGTTGCCCGTAGGCCATGAGGTTGTCGTCGCCGAGATGCCGCCGGCATGTTCCGTCGGTCGGCATCTCCCTGGAGAACAAACTTGCGCCGGCATCGCAGATGTAGCTCTGACCGCTCACACAAAACCGGCAACTACCGCACGCGGGAATGAACGACATCGCCACGTGGTCCCCCGGTTGCACCGTCGTCACTCCCGGCCCGATTTGCTCGATGACACCGGCGCCCTCGTGACCACCAAGCATCGGGAACCAGTCCGGCTCAGGGATACCGGTTGAGGCCCGCACCTCGGGGGTGGGCAGCACGTCGCCGGTAACAAGGTGGTCGTCGGAGTGGCAGATGCCGGCAACGGCCATCCGCACCACGACCTCACCGGCCCGGGGCGGATCGAGATCAACCTCGTGGATCTCCCAGTCCTGGCCGACCCCGCCCAGCACAGCGGCGCGACACTTCATTGCAGCCTCCTTGAGGTCTGGTTACATTCGTGGCGCCGCAGCGGGCGCGGGCAACGCTCCATCATCGCGCCCCCGGGTGAGCACGTTCGAAGTGCCTCCGAATGCCGGCCAGCATCTCGACGTGCGCCTTGACGGCTTCGCGCGTCGTCATCGGAGCCAGCAGCCGGGGCGCCGCTATCCGGATTCGCTCGGTGACCCGCGTGCCCGCCGCGATCGGCTCGAAGCTCACCGCTCCGCGCAGGTGCACCCCGGGGGACTGGTCGGCCTCGGTCAGCACGTCGCCCGCGGTGGGCACCCGCAGCAGCGCCCGGTAGGTGATCTGCATCGTGAACGGCCCCAACGGGATCCGGTCCCGCACCCGATAACTGTGCAGGTAACCGTCCGGGGTTTCGCTGCGCGACAACGTTTCCACGGACACGATCAGCGGGTGCACGAGCTTGATGTTGTCCAGGTCCACGTAGAACTTGCGAACCTCGTCCGGGGGCGCCGGCACGTCCTCGGTCAGCGTGTGTTCGGCGTGGCCGACCCACCAGCTCATGCGGAGAACTCCGCGAAAATCTGGGCCGTGCGCCACCAGATCAGCACGGCGAACACCGCCAGCACGATGATCGTCACCGCGGCCTGAATCACGTTGCGCCCCTGCCTGGGCGGGTAAACGTAGGCCACGGCGACCAGCCCACCAGTGACCAGGCCGCCCACGTGCGCCTGCCAGCTGATGCGCTGCGAACTGATCACCGGGACTCCGAAGGTGAAGATCAGGTTGATCCCGATGACCACCACGACCCAGCGGACGTCGATGGCAAGCCGCTTGCCCACCACGAAGGTCGCACCGAACAGGCCGAAGATCGCACCCGAGGCCCCGGCCGTCGCCGTGTCGAGCGGCGAGAGCAGGTAGACCAGCACCGAACCGCCCAATCCGCTGAGCGCGTACAGCGCACCGAATCGCATTCGGCCGAGCCATATTTCGAGCGGCGGACCCACCACGTACAGCGCCCACATGTTGAACAGCAGATGCGCCACCCCGTAGTGCAGGAACGCCGACGTCACCAAGCGGTAGACCTGGCCGTCGGCGACCGCCGGCGGCCACAGCGCGAGCTGCTTCCCCAGACTCCCCGACGCCAGCACGAAGGCCAGCACGTTGATCGCGATCAGGGCGTAGGTCAGCACCGGCGTGGCCGACCGCTGCCGCCCGCCGAAGCGGGTCCGGGGCTGCCGGACGGTCCGCGCGCCCGCCCGGACGCACTCCACGCATTGCTGACCGACCGCGGCGCTGCGCATGCAGTCCCCGCAGATGTAGCGCTCGCAGCGGTTGCAGCGGACATACGTCGGGCGGCCCGGATGCCGATAGCAAGTCGGAGCCGCGGGCGGCGAATCCGGTGCGCTGGGTGCGCTCATCGCCCTATTCTTGCCCGCTGCACCGGGACCGGCGCAGCGCTTTAGCGAACCTGTTTCCTGGCCAATCCCGTTCGCCTACTGTGTTCTGCGTGGAGGTAGGAGTGGTCGAGCGCTACCTGGAGTGCCTGGCCGCGCACGACTGGGACGGGCTCGCCGCAACGATCGCCGACGACGGGTTGATCCGCGAGGGTCCGTTCTGCGATGTCGTTGAGGGCAAGCAGCACTACGTCGCCTACCTGCGCAAGGTGCTGACCAACCTGGACGGTCATCGGCTGGACGTGCAGCGGGTTTCGCGCGTGAACGCCCGGCTGTCCTATGTCGAGTTGGCCGAGGCGTTCGAGATCGACGGCGTCACCAAGCGGTGGCCGGAATGCATCCTGTTCGAGTGCGGCGACGACGGGCGGATCTCTCACGTCAGCGTGTTCTTCAAGCAGCCGGCCGGGCAGTGAACCCTCGGGGCGGCCGCGAAACTATTCCCTCACTCGCAAAATTGACCTAGCGTGTGGTGGGTGGAATCAAACGGAAGCCCGGAATTGGTGCCCGTCGAAACGTTGCACTCAGGTGATCCGATCATGGATTGCGGCCAGCGATACATAGTTCTCGAATCGAAGTCCGTGGGGGACGGCTGCGTGGTGCTCGAGCTCGAGTCCAGGGTGGACCATCAGCTGCAGGTCATCGAGAAGTCGTTCCCGGCCGGGTACCACGTCAATCGGGCGAACCACCGAATTTTATAGCCCGATTACTCAGCCGAATATTGCGCGGGTAGCCGTTGGACGGCTACCGCGCATTCGTGTTATTCGGGCCGAAACGCCAATTCCGGTCGGCTGGATTCACTCGCCGCGCGCCGGACGCGGGTCGTTGGGATCGCCCGGATCGGGCTCGCCGAACCACCGCGACGGCACGCCCCCGCCGTAAGTGTCGTGCCATTCCCACCATTCGTACGTCGCGACGCCGACGGGGTGATGCGGGCTCATTCGATCCACGTCCTCAGCGCGGGCGGCGTCGGGATCGCCGCCATTACCGTCTTCCTCGACCCCGGCCTGTTCAGCAGGTTTGGTTTTCCGTCGAGCCGGTAACCTGTCCGCAGGGGAAGCGACTGCACCGCCGGTCACCGGAGGAAGGCCCGACCCACCGAGTCATCGGTGTCGTCGCACGGCCCAGCTTTCAAGATGTGGACAGGTCCCCTGCCCCCCAGGATCATTAGGCGCGGTAGAGGTAATCGAAGGGTGACCGAGTGAGGATTCCGGGCGTTGCCAGCGTCGTCGCCGGCATGACCGACGGAGCCGCGCAGGTAGTGCGAGCCGGCGTGTCCTCCGCGGCCGGGGCCGCGGAGGCTCTGCAGACATTGGCCAGCCCGGTCGCCGAATTGGCCGTCCCGGTCGTGCAGTCGATGGCGCAGACGACCGGCCGGGCAATCGGATTGACAAGTTCCGCCAACGGTTCCGGGCCCAGCGTCACGCCACCGGTTCGGTGGCAGAGCGGGCGGCGGGTCCATCTGGACCTGGATCCGCTGCTGCCGTTCCCGGGCTGGCACGAGCACGCCCCTGTGGTGGAGGAGCCGGTCCGCAGGATTCCCGGGGTGGCCGCGGCCCACGTCGAAGGCGCTCTGGGCCGGTTGGTGGTCCAATTCGAGAACGAAGCCGACGGCGACGCGGTCCTGGACCGGGTCCGGGAGACGGTCTGCAGCGTGGCGGCTGACCTCACCCTGGTCGCCTCCAAGGACGCGCCGCGCACCGCGCCGTTCGCCGACCCGGGAAACCCGTTGGCGATCCTGGTCCCGTTCAGCGCCGCGGCCATGGACGTGGCGGCCATCGGTGCCGCGGTGACCGGCTGGTTTGGCCGGCTCCCCGTCGCACCGCGAAGCGCCCGCGCCGCGGCCGCTCTGCTGAATCATCAACCGCGGGTGGTCGCCGTGCTCGAGTCACGGCTCGGTCGCGTCGGCACCGACATCGCCCTCAGCGCGTCGACCGCTCTTGCCAACGGGCTGACGCAGGCGGTCGGCACACCGCTGCTGGATCTGGCCCAGCGAAGCCTGCAAATATCCGAGGCCGCGGCGCACCGTCAGAGATGGCGGGAACGCGAACCGGAGCTGGCCTCCCCCAGACGGCCGCAGGCACCGGTGGTTCCGGTCATTTCGTCGGCGGGCCCCAAATCCCAAGCGCCCCGACATAATTGGGCCGCCGCAGCCGCGGGAGAGGCGTCCCACGTCGTGGTGGGTGGCGCCATCGACGCCGCCATCGACACGGCGAAGGGGTCGATGGCCGGGCCGGTCGAGGAGTACACCGACCAGGCCGCCAACGCCTCGCTGGTTGCCGCGGCGGGCGCCCTGCTGGCCGGCGGCGGCGCCGACGACGCGGCCGGCGCGCTGCTGGCGGGCGTGCCCAGGGCGGCCCACGTGGGCCGGCAGACATTCGCCGCCGTACTGGGCCGGGGCCTGGCCAACGCCGGGCAACTGTTTCTCGACCCGGGCGCCTTGCGCCGGCTGGACAGGGTCAAGGTGGTCGTGATCGACGGCGCCGCGCTGCGAGGTGACAACCGCGCCGTGCTGCAGGCGCGGGGCGACATCTCCGGATGGGACGAGGACCGGGTCTACGAGGTCGCCGACGCGTTGCTGCACGGCGAGGAAGCGCCCGAACCGGACCCCGACGAGTTGCCGGCCACCGGCGCCCGCCTGCGGTGGGTGCGGGCGCAAGGCTCGTCGGCGACGCCGGCGCAGGGTCTCGAACATGCCGATCTCGTGGTCGACGGCGAGCGCGTGGGCAGCGTCGACATCGGCTGGGAGGTCGATCCGTTCGCCATCCCGCTGCTGCAGATCGCGCACCGCACCGGCGCCCGGGTGGTGTTGCGGCACGTTGCCGGCACCGAGGACCTGGCCGCCAGCGTCGCCGTCAGCCACCCGCCGGGCACGCCGCTGTTGCAGTTGGTGCGTGACCTGCGCAAGGATCGCGGCCCGGTGCTGCTCATCACCGCGCTGCACCGCGACTTCGCGTCGACCGACACGTTGGCCGCGTTGGCGATCGCCGACGTCGGCGTGGCGCTGGACGACCCGCAGGCGGCGACACCGTGGACGGCGGACATCATCACCGGCACGGATCTGGCCGCCGCGGTGCGCATCCTGTCGGCGCTGCCGGTGGCGCGGGCGGCGACGGAGTCGGCGGTGCGCCTGGCGAAGGGCGGCAGCACCCTGGCGGGACTGTTGCTGGTCACCGGTGACCCGCGCACTCTTAGCCCGTTCGCTGTGCAGCGCTGGCTGAACCCGGTCAACGCCGCCGCGGCGGCCGCGCTGATGCAGGGCAGCTTCGCGGCCTCCCGGGTGCTTCGGCTGCCCGACCCGACACCCCAGCCGCTGACCGCCTGGCATGCCCTGGATCCCGAGATCGTCTACTCCCGGTTGGCCAGCCGCACCCGGCCGTTGGCCGTCGAGCCCGGTGTTGCGCCCTGGCGACAGCTCCTGGACGACCTGTCCTACAACCCGGTGCTCGCGCCGTTGCGCGGCCCCGCGAGCCGCGTGGGGCGGCTGTTGACCGCGACGCGGGCCGAGCTCGCCGACCCGCTGACGCCCATCCTGGCCGTCGGGGCCGCGGCCTCGGCGATTGTGGGCAGCAGCGTCGACGCGCTGCTGGTGGCGGGCGTGATGACCGCCAACGCCGTCGCCGGCGGGGTGCAACGGTTGCGGGCCGAGGCCGCGGTCGCCGAGTTGTTCGCCGAGCAGGACCAGTTCGCGCGCCGCGTGGTTCTCCCGGCGGTGGCCACCGCGCACCGCCGGCTCGAGGCCGCCCGTACCACGGAGCGGACGGTCTCGGTGAGCGCGAAATCGCTGCGCCCCGGCGACATCATCGACCTGGCCGCCCCGGAGGTGGTCCCGGCGGATGCGCGCCTGCTGGTGGCCGAGGACCTCGAAGTCGACGAGTCCTTCCTCACCGGCGAGTCGCTGCCGGTGGACAAGCAGGTCGACCCCGTGGCCGTCGCCGACTCCGATCGCGCCAGCATGCTGTTCGAGGGCAGCACCATTGTGGCCGGTCACGCCCGGGCGATCGTCGTGGCGACCGGTGCGGGCACCGCCGCGCAGCGCGCGATTTCGGCGATCGCCGACGTCGAGTCGGCCGCCGGGGTGCAGGCCCGGTTGCGCGAGTTGACCAGCAAGGTGCTGCCGCTGACGCTGGCCGGCGGCGCGGCGGTGACCGGTTTGGCCCTGCTGCATCAAGGATCGTTGCGTCAGGCCGTCGCCGACGGGGTGGCCATCGCCGTGGCCGCCGTCCCCGAGGGCCTGCCGTTGGTGGCCACCCTGGCGCAGTTGGCCGCGGCCCAGCGGCTGTCGCGACGCGGGGCGCTGGTGCGTGCGCCGCGCGCGGTCGAAGCGCTGGGCCGGGTGGAAACGGTGTGTTTCGACAAGACCGGCACGCTCACCGAAAACCGCCTGCGCGTCGTCCACGGTGTGCCGCACGGGACCGACTTGGGCGCCGCCTTCCCCGACGTGACCGACCCGGCGTCCGCCGTGGTGCTGCGGGCCGCCGCGCGCAGCAGCACCCAGCCGCACAATGGGGGCGGCCATGCGCACGCCACCGATGAGGCGATCCTGAACGCGGCGAATGCTGTTGACGGCGAATGGGCCTCGGGTTGGTCCGTGCTCGCGGAAGTCCCGTTCGAGTCCAGCCGCGGGTATTCGGCCGCGATCGGCGTGACCGGTGGAGACGGCGGGCCGATGCTCATGGTCAAAGGCGCGCCGGAAGAGGTCCTGCCGCGCTGCCGCTTCGCCGATTCGGACTTCGAGCGGGAGCGTGCGGAGTCGTTGGTGTTGCGCCTGGCCGAGCAGGGCCTGCGGGTGCTGGCGGTGGCGCAGCGCCGTTGGGAGCAACCGACCGGCGAGGAGGACACCGACGTCGACGCCGTCGACGCCGCCGCCCATGATCTCGAGTTGATCGGCTACGTCGGCCTGGCCGACACCGCCCGCCCGTCGGCGCGACCACTGATCGAGGCCCTGGTGGAAGCCGGCCGGCGGGTGGTGCTGATCACCGGCGATCACCCGGTGACCGCGCGGGCGATCGCCCGACAACTGGGGTTACCGGCGGACGCGCGCGAGATTACCGGCGCGGAGCTCGCTGCGTTGGGCGAGGAGGACCGCGCCAAGGTCGCCGCAGGCGTCCAGGTCTTCGCCCGGGTCAGCCCGGAGCAGAAGGTGCAGATCGTTGCCGCACTGCAGGCCAGCGGGCAAGCGGTCGCGATGGTCGGAGACGGCGCGAACGACGCGGCCGCCATTCGGATGGCCGGCGTGGGCATCGGCGTGAGCGGCCGCGGCTCGTCCGCGGCGCGCGGGGCGGCCGACATCGTGCTGACCGACGACGACCTCGGCGTGCTGCTCGACGCGCTCGTCGAGGGCCGCGGCATGTGGGGCGGCGTCCGGGACGCGGTGAGCATCCTGGTCGGCGGCAACGTCGGCGAGGTGCTGTTCACCCTTATCGGGACCGCCCTGGGCACCGGCCGCGCGCCGGTGGGCACCCGCCAGCTGCTGCTGGTGAACCTACTCACGGACATGTTCCCGGCGCTCGCCGTCGCGGTCACGCCGCAATACCCGGAGCCGGAAGACGCCGAGGAAGGGGTCGACCGCGACGCCGAGGAACTGCATCGGGCCTTCCAGCTGGCGACGCTGTCCGGACCCTCGCCCTCCCTCGACGCGCCGCTGATGCGGCAAATCGTCACCCGGGGCGTCGTCACGGCCGCGGGTGCGACGGCGGCGTGGGCCATCGGTCGATGGACGCCGGGCACCGAACGCCGCACGTCCACAATGGGACTCACCGCGCTGGTCACTACCCAGCTCGCGCAGACCCTGTTGACGCGCCGCCACAGCCCGCTCGTGCTGGGCACCGCGCTGGGCAGCGCGGGCGTGCTGGTCGCCATCGTCCAAACCCCCGGCGTCAGCCACTTCTTCGGGTGCACACCGTTGGGCCCGGTCGCCTGGAGCGGTGTCATCGGCGCTACCGCGGGCGCCACCGTGGTCTCGGTGCTGGCGCCCAACTGGCTGGCCAAGCAGGTCGCCGCCCTGGAACCCAAGCACAACTGAGGCTTTCGCCGCTACCCGGACAGCTCCTTGCGCAGGACCTTGCCCGCCGGATTGCGCGGGATGCTGGTGACGACGGTGATGTCTCGGGGTTGCTCGAACCGGGAGACCTTGCCCTTGAGGTAGTCCCGCAACGCCGCCACGTCGGTGTCACTGCCCGGCTCCATCACCACGAACGCGACCAGTCGATGACCGAACTTCTCGTCGGGGACACCGATGACCGCGTTGTCGGCGACGGCGGGGTGCTGGGCGAGCGCGTTCTCGACCGCACGCGGATAGACGTTCTCGCCGCCCGAGATGATCATGTCGTCTTCGCGGCCGACGATGTACAGCCGGCCCGCGTTGTCGAGGTAGCCCATGTCGCCGGTGCTGGTCATGCCGTCGACCACGTCCTTGGCCCCACCACCGGTGTACCCGTCGCTCGCCAGCTCGCCGCCGACGAAGATGCGCCCGGTGACGCGCGGGCCGACGGGCGTGCCGTTCCAGTCGAGGATGCGCACGGGGCAGCCGGCGACCGGTCGTCCGACGGTCTCGGGCGCGTCGCGCAGGTCCGCCGGTGTGGCCAGCGCGCCGATGCCGACCTCGGTGGACCCGTAACCGTTGTAGAGGATGTCGCCGTAGGCGTCCATGAACCGCTGCCCCAGGGTGGGGTCGAGCCGGTCCCCGCTGGACATCACCACCCGCAGGTACGGCACGGGGTTGCGGGCCCGCACGCGCTCGGGCAGGGCGAGGATGCGCGCGAGCACGATCGGCACCGCCGTGAACGCGTCGGCGCGATGCAGCGACGCCTGCGCGAGCGCGGCTTCGGCGTCGAAGTGACGATGGGTGAGCACCGTGCCGCCGAGGGCCACGGCGAGCATCAGCATGCCCAGCCCCAGCCCGTGAAACATGGGCATTGCCACCGAGATTCGCGACCCGGTGCGCAGGCCGGTGCGATCCAGGATGGTCACCCACACCCCCACCGCGGAGCGCAGCTGCGGCGAGCGCGGCACACCCTTCGGCGTGCCGGTGGTGCCCGACGTCAGCAGGACGATCCGGCCCGGTGCGGCCACGTCGGGCCGGGGCTCACCCTCCTCGACGGTGATCGTCGCCGGGTCGATCAGGATGATCGATTCGTCCGCGGCCCGGGTGCGCTCGCCGAATTCGTCGTCGGCGATCATCGTGGTGATCCGGTGGGTGCTCATGGCCGAGGCCAGGGCGTCGCTGCGGAAGTCCGTATTGACCAGGACCACGTCGGCGCCCACCAGGGCGGCGGCGAAGACCCCGGCGATGAAGTTTCTTCCGTTGCGGCACATGACGCCCACCGCATCACCGGGCGCGACACCGTCGCGGGACAACCGCCGCGCCAGCGAATCGGTCGCCGACCGCAGCTGGCGATAGTCCCAGACGCCGTCATCGTCGACGATCGCGGCCCGCCCGGGCCATCGAGTCGCGGTGACCGCCAACAGGGTATAGGGGTTGGTGCCACCCCGGCGCGCCTCGCGCATCAGGCGCAGGGTTGCGAGCGGCGACGGCGGAGTGAGCAGTCGCGACCGCAGCAGCGCCCGGGCCGCGGTGCCGATCACGCCCTCGGTGGTCATCGCCGCGCCTTGCGGTCGCCGGAATCCGAGAAGAACCGCCGGTACCACAGCCGGGCCGCGCGTTCGGCCGGCCCGGCCAGCAGCACCGAGGCCAACTCGGCCGGCGACAACCATGGCGGCTCGTTGCTGCGGGGCCGCTCGATGACCGCTTTGGCGATCGCATCGGCGGCTTGGTCGGCCGACAAGCCGGGGAGCCGGCCCAGGATGGGCGTGGGTTCGATCATCCGGGTGCGGACCAGCGCGAAGTAGACGGAGGTGACGTCCACACCGTCGGCGTGCAGTTCCGGGGCCACGCTGCGCAGCCACCGGTCGAACGCGCCCTTCGACGCCTGGTACGCGCCCCACTGCGGCCCCGGCACGACGCGCACGCCGACACTCGAAACGTTCACGATGTGCCCGCGGCGGCGTTCCCGCATGGCCGGCAGCAGCCCCAGCAGCAGCCAGATGGGCCCGAGATAGTTGATGTCGATGGTGCGCTGGAAGTCGTGGGGGCGGTCGTACTGGTCATGCAGCGAGCGGCGCAACGACTTGCCGGCGTTGCTGACCACGATGTCCAGCGCGCCGTGCTGCTCGGTGATCTCCTTGGTCAGCGCGCTGACGGCGGGTTCGTCGGTGAGGTCGGTCGGGTAGGCGATCGCGTGGCCGCCTGCGGCGTTGATCGACGCCGCCAGGTCGCCGAGCCGTTCCTCGGAGCGGGCGACCGCAAGCACGGTGGCCCCCGCGGCGGCCAGCCTGCGTGCGGTCGCCTCGCCGATGCCGTACGAGGCACCGGTGACTAGCACGGTCTTACCGGCGACGGCGGCGCGCAACCTGTCGGGATCCGAAACCTGCGCCGGATTGGCCACGAGGTCCGTGACCTTGTTGAGGGCCTGCACTATCACGTTCAACTTTGCCGCTGCATTCACTCGAGCCGCATGTCGAGGATCGGCGGTTGCTTCACCGTGCACTCGACTCGTCACGAGCTAGCAGACCACATCGCGGTCACGACCCGCGCCCCGCCCCGGCGTTGGCCGCTTCGCGCCGAGGCGGGCGACCGCCGCAGCGCCGGATGATCCGCGCGCGCAACCGGTCTCGGCCCACGCACCGCGGGGTGAACGGGGTTGTGTGAATTCGCAGTAATTTCCCTGCTTTCCCCTGTTTAGCCGCGGGGTCGACTGGGCACAATTGCGGCATGATCGCACGTCAAATAGTCCGTATCCTCGGTCCCGCGGTAGTTGCAGCGTCCGGCCTCAGCGCGTCGGTCCTTGCTGGTTCTGTCATCCCCTCCGCCTCCGCCCAGTGTCCGGACGTCCAAGTGGTGTTCGCCCGTGGCACCGGTGAGCCGCCCGGTGTCGGCCCCACCGGACAGGCCTTCGTCGACTCCCTGCACTCCCGCGTGGGCTCACGGTCATTCGACGTCTATCCCGTCAACTATCCCGCGAGCGACCAGTGGGACACCGGCATCGACGGCATCAGAGATGCGGGCGCCCACGTCAATTCGATGGCCCGCGAGTGCCCCAACACCAGAATGGTGCTCGGCGGCTACTCCCAGGGCGCGGCCGTGATGGGCTTCGTCACCTCGCCCGCCGTGCCCGACGGCGTCGACCCCAACACCGTGCCCAAGCCCCTGGACCCCTCGGTGGCCGACCACGTCTCCTCGGTCGTGCTGTTCGGCACGCCCAACGTGCGCGCCATGAACTTCCTCGGTGAACCCCCGGTGGTCATCGGGCCGGCGTATCAAAGCAAGACCATCAAGGTGTGCGCCACCGAGGACCCGGTCTGCTCCGACGGGATGAACTTCGCCGCGCACAACACCTACGCCGACGACGGCGCCATGATCGACAAGGGCGTGGCGTTCGCCTCCAGCCACCTCGACGGGGGTAGCGGTGGAACCACGACGGTCGCCAGCGGTGGGGGTGGCTTCGGAAGCTGAGTTCGCCGCGGGGGGCTAGCCCGCAATGAACCCCTTCGTGCGCATCAGGGCGTCCGCCAGAAACCCGTCGTGCGGGATGTCCGGGGCCGAGTACCAGGTCGGGCGCTGTCCGACGTAGACGTTGCCGATCGTCGGTTCGGCGAGCAGTTCGTCGATCAGCTTTTCGTCACCGGTGATCGCGGTGACGACCAGCGAGTGCCGCAACGGTTCCAGGCCGGCTCCGGGCGACCACGGTGCCACCCACACACACGGGAAGGGCAGCTCGACGTTGAGCGTGTCCGCCGCGGGCTCGGCCAGCAGGTGCACGGCCGGGCGCAGCGCGGCGTAGCCGTCGCCGAGGTCGGCGACCACCTGATCGGCGCCCAGCATCGGCGTCGACCCGGCGGCCTTCGCCGCCAGGTACTGCGCCAGCGCCCGGGCGTGATCGAGGGGCTGGGTGGGCAGGGTCGCGCGCTCGTCGTCGGCGGGAAGGGCTTCGATCGCCGCGAGCCGGCGGGCGATCGCGCCGGCGAGTGGGGCCGGATCGCCCTCGTAGAGGACGGCGGTGGTGTTGACACAGGCCATGCC
Organism: Mycobacterium sp. SMC-2; assembly: GCF_025263485.1. Lineage (NCBI taxonomy): Bacteria > Bacillati > Actinomycetota > Actinomycetes > Mycobacteriales > Mycobacteriaceae > Mycobacterium > Mycobacterium sp. SMC-2. The sequence continues at coordinate 849,152 of NZ_CP079863.1, read as the reverse complement.
CCCGAGGTTGGCGACCGAGCGCACGATCACGTCGATGTGGTCGGTCCAATCCTGGTCGGCGGTGATCAGGATCTTGCTGCGTCCAGGCCCGTTGGCGATCACCGCCGGATCGTCGGCGTATTTGTCGACGACCTGCTGACCGCCGTAGACCACGGCGAGGTCGGCCGACCGGATGATCTCATCGGCGCCGGCGTGATCGGTGGGCAGATAGACGGCGTCCGCTCGGCGAAAACCCGCCTGCCGCAAGGCATGCACAAGCCGGTGCCCGGTCAGCGGCTCGCGGCGGGATGGACGCACCGCGACCCGGTAACCCAGCGCCAGCGCCTGCGGCCACGAGCCGTGCACGCCGGGGCCGTTTCCGGCGGCGTGCACGGCGAACACTTCCCCGCGCCGCGCCCAGACCGCGCCGCCACGTCGGGCGCGTTCCTCGCGCCAGTCGAGCGTCGCACCCACCGGGCGGGCCGGGCGGACCGCGTCGAACGCGCCGCCGACGGCCTCGGCCACGCCGCGCGCCGCGGCCCGCGTGACCGCGATGGGCAGCCCCGAAATCCGGCTGGCCAGACGGACGTACGCCTCGATGTCCAGGCCGGCGATCACCGCGTCCGCGAAGATCCCGGCGGCGTCCGACAGCGCCGCCGCGCGCTGTTCGACCGGCAGGGGGCTCGTCTTGCGCTGGACGGCCAGGGTGCGCGAAACATACAGGGGTGGAACGAGACTCAACTCGGCAACCGGGTTGCCGGCGGTGCTGGCGATGACCTCGCGACGACGGGTCCGGTACTCCCCCCCGGGGCCGAGCGCATCGATCGGAACCAAATCGGCCGCGACATGCGTCCATTCGGCTGCCATGTTCAGTACACGCCTTCGATGACGGCCTCGCCCTCGAAGGTGGACACCGGCCGCACCTCGCTTACCGAGTCGCAGAGCTCGCCCGCCGGCCCGGGCATCCTGATCGCCAGGTCGCGCTCCAAATTGTTCGGGATGAACATGCCCTTGCTGATGTGGTTCATCACCACTTGACCGGTCTCCCCGTACGGGACCCGTTCTCCGGTCTCGGGATCGACCACCCAGAACACGACGTACGGAGTTCGCGGGTCGAACACGAACGCGTCGCCGCCGCCGGTTCGGGTAACGGCTTGGGAGAGCACCATGGTGCTGCCGAAGGCCATCGTGATCGTCGTGGCCGGGAAGATGGCGCGGAGCAGGTCGAGGGTGTCGGCGTCCACGTGCGCGCCGCTGAGCAACAGGTAGCGGATCTTGTCGTTCAGCAGCTCGACCACCCGGTCGTCCCGGGCCATGGCCTCCAGCAGGGGCGGGGTGGTATGCAGGTTCGCCACATTCTGGGTCCGCAGCACGAACACGGCCTGCTCGACGACATGGTCGAGGTAGGCGGCGACTTCGGCGGCGGCGCCGCGGGCGGCGAGCTTTTTCACCCAACGGGGATCGATGTCGATCGCGTGGAACGTCGCGCCGAGCCGCTCGGAGACCAGCCGCGAGAAATAGCCCACCCCGTGCGGGCCGCTCGGCATCAGGCAAAGGAAACCTTGGCCGCGGTGGAAACCCCCGGCGGCGAAGTCCTCGGTCTGCCACCGCACCACCTGGGCTACCCAATCCGGCAGCTGCACAGTGCGTTTCGGGGCGCCGGTCGTGCCCCCGGACTCGAAGATCTGGGGCACCGGCGGCGGCTGCCCGTAGCCGCGCGGAATCAGGTCCTCCACCGGTACACCCCGCAATTCGTTGACCAGATTGGGAAACAGCCGCAGATCGGCGAACGTCCTCACGTCGGTCAGCGGGTTGAAGTCCAGCGTCGCAGCGGTCCGCAACCAGAACGCGGACCCGGTGTCCTCCCCGAAGTGCCAGGCGATCGCCGCGCGCAGATAGGCCTCCGGATCCTCGACCGGTTCCGACCTCGGAACGTCCAACAAAGAGAAATCGATATCGGCCACGTCAAGAGATCCTTGCCCATCCCCAACCGATCGCCAAGCGCCCGCGGCCGTATTGAGTTACTTCGCAGGGAGTTTCGGCGCCGTGTACCCGCTGTTCACTTTCGAAGCCAGGCGGGCGCGCGGTCAGGCCAAGGGGCGGTGTTGGAAGGCGGCATCACCGTCGCGAACGCCGCTGTTAAGCCGCGCGATTGTGCAGCCGGCGCGGATCGACGCCCGAGCGCCGCCACGCCGCGGCCGCCCACGGGGTATAGATCACCCCGACGGGCAGCCGGTTGATCAGCGGGTTGAGCGCGCGCATGGCGGAGGCGAACCGCTGGAATCGCCTCTCCTTCTTCGCATTCCAGTCCAGCTGGCAGACCTCGCGCATCCGTGGCGGCATGGTCCCCACCAAGACCAGACGGGTGTAGGCGTTCAGCGGCGCGGACAACACCTTCCACACCGGCCCCGGGATCCAGCGCGGGCCCGGTATCCCCTTCCTGATGTAGCCGGTCCCGTACAAGACGGTCTTATGCGGGACGAATCGCTCCAGCATCTCGTCCCAGTAGGCGAGGAACTCGTCGTAGGTCCGCGGCTGGCCCCGGTCGCTGACGCCGTAGAGGCTGTACCAGACCTTGCCCTCGTTGAAGATCCGCGCCTTCTCCGCATGGGAGAGCCGGCGGATGAACGTGTCGGCGTTGTAGATGACCTGGTCGACGAATGACGCGTGCGCCCAATAGAACAGCTCGGGATTCAGCGCGTGATACCTCGAGCCGTCACTGATGGTGCCCTTGATCGTCTTGTGGAAGTCGCGCACCTTGCGGCCCCACTCGTGCGGCTCGTCGGAGTAGACGGTCTTCATCAGCGGCGGCGCGGTCCGCTTGGCGCGCCCCAATGTGTCGCTGAAGACCACCGAGTGGTCCAGCACGCCCTGGGCGAGCTGTTCGATGCAGTTCTCGACGCCGGCGGTGCGTTGGAACCCGAAGAACTGGGTCCGGTTGTCCCCGTAGAACTTCCAGATCAAGGACCCGGGTCCGAGCCGCGCGGCCTCGTCGGCCGGGCCGTCGACCGGCATGGGGAACGCCTCCCGGACACCGGTGTCGAAATCCCGGCCAGCCCATTGCGCTGTCATCCCGATCTCCTCGCCCCCACGCGCGCACACCCGTTGTGAAGCAGTGAAACAAATGCGTATCTTTGTGTCAAACGGGCTTCGTCGCCGCGCCGAGATTGCCGTGAGGGGCGTAATCCATGAAGAACCACAGCCTTGACGGCAATCTCGGTGAAAGGACCGACCTCGACCGCACCATCCTGGACACCGCGCGCACCGTGTTCGAGACCTACGGGGTGCGCCGGGCCAACATCGAAGACGTCGCCGCCCGCGCCGGCGTCAGTCGCAGCACCGTGTACCGCCGCTTTCCGACCAAGGACGACCTGTTCGGGCACGTGGTGCGGCGCGAGGCCGAATCGTTCTTCAGCACGCTAGACCACGCCACCACCGGCTGCGACCCGCGGCAGGCCGTGATCGAGGCCTTCGCGCTCGGGGTGCGACTGGTCCACGACTCGCCGCTGTACTCGCGGATCGCCGACAGCGAACCCGAGCTGTTGGGCTTGTTCTCCCGATCGCAGACATTCCCCATCGGCCGGTTCGCCGACGGGATCGCCCACACGCTGCGCCGGTGCGGGGCCGACATGCCCGACCGCGACCTGGCCAACATCGCCGACATCCTGCTTCGCGTCGCGCTGGGCATCATCGTCTTCCCCACCGAAAGACTCGACACGTCCGACCCCGCCGCCGTCCGCGAGTACGCCGCCCGCTACCTGGTGGCGATCATCGGCCGCTGACCCGCTATGGCATGTCAGTGACCTGCACTAGCCTGAGTGCGTGGCTGGGAGTTCCGCGGCTCCGCGGACCCGGTACGCAAGCTGCGGCGAGATCGACATCGCCTACCAGGTCTTCGGCGATGGCCCGATCGACCTGCTCGTGCTGCCGGGCCCGTTAATCCCGATCGACTGCGTCGACCTGGAGCCGTCGATGTACCGGTTCCACCGGCGGCTGGCGTCGTTCTGCCGGGTGATCCGCTTCGACCAGCGCGGCATCGGCCTGTCGTCGCGGGTCGCGTCGCTGGACATGCTCGGCCCGGAATCGTGGGCCCAGGACGCGATCGCGGTCATGAACGCGGTGGGATCCGAGCGCGCAACGATCTTCGCCCCGGGTTTCACGTCGCTGACCGGTGTGGTTCTCGCGTCCGAGCACTCCGACCGGGTGCACAGCCTGGTGATCGCGAATGGCGCGGCGCGAACGCTGCGTGGTCCCGACTACCCCATTGGCAGCGACCTCGACGACGCGGACCGCTTCACGACGGTCGGGATGGAGCCGGACGCCGTCGAGCAGGGGTTCGACATGCTCGGCATCATCGCGCCCTCCGTGGCGGGCGACGCCGCGTTCCGCTCGTGGTGGGACATGGCCGGCAACCGGGCCGCGTCCCCCAGCATGGCTCGCGCGTTCATCAACAAGGTCAGGGAGGGCGACGTCCGCGACAGGCTTCCCCGTGTCGCCGTGCCGACGCTGATTTTGCACCGCGACAACCAGGCCTTCAGCCCGGTCGAGCACGCCCACTATCTCGCCGCGCACATCCCCGGAGCGCGCCTCGTCGAGTGCCCGGGTCAGGACGCCCTGTACTGGGTCGGCGACACCGCCCCCGTCCTCGACGAGATCGAGGAGTTCATCACCGGCGTGCGCGGTGTCTCCGACGCCGAGCGCCTGCTCACCACGATCGTGTTCACCGACATCGTCGGCTCAACCGAGCGCGCGGCGCTGCTCGGCGATCACCGCTGGCGCGACCTGCTCGACAACCACGACACCCTCGTTCGCCACGAGCTACAGCGATTCGCCGGCCGCGAAGTCAACACGGCCGGAGACGGATTCGTCGCGACATTCAGCAGCCCGAGCGCCGCGATCGCCTGCGCCGACGCGATCATCGACGCGGTCCGTGTGCTCGGCATCGAGGTGCGGGTGGGCATTCACGCCGGCGAAGTGGAGGTGCGCGGCAACGACGTCGCCGGCATGGCCGTCCACATCGGCGCGCGGGTGGCGGCACTGGCCGGACCCGGCGAGGTGCTGGTGTCCTCCACGCTGCGCGACATCGTCACCGGATCGCGACACCGCTTCGGCGACCGCGGCGAAACGGCGCTCAAGGGCGTGCCCGGCCAGTGGCGGCTGTACTCCCTGATGCACGAGCACGCGATCGTCCGGCGGTGAACAAACGCGGCTCGGCGTAAGCTGCCAACGGGCGCCTTCCGATCGATTCCCGTGCACCGCTTGGTGTTTGGTTGAAGGAGTACGCATGACGGGCACGCACATCTCGCCGCCTCCCGCGCTGCGGCGGGCACTGGAACTGCTGGCCGACCCGCCGGCCGATCCCGACGTGAGCAAGGGTTATCTCGACCTGCTCGGCAGCGGATCCGCCGAGGCCGACGGCGTCGCGAAAAACACCGGCCCGATCCAGGCGGTGTGGGCATCATCGATCGGCTCGATGCTCTACGACAACGCCCAAGCCATGTCCCGGCGGCTGTTCAGTTTGTGGCGACTGCCAATCGAGTGGCTGAACATCCCACCGGGTGGCATCGCGCTGGACGTCGGTTCGGGTCCGGGCAACGTCACCGCGTCGCTGGCACGCGCGGCCGGCCCGGATGGGTTGGCCCTGGGCGTCGACATCTCCGAGCCCATGCTCGCGCGCGCCGTCCGCAACGAAGCGGGGCCGCAGGTCGGCTTCATCAAGGCCGACGCGCAACGACTGCCGCTGCGCGACAACACCGTTGATGTCGTGGTCTCGATCGGTGTGCTGCAGCTGGTGCCGAATCCGGCGGCGGCCATCGCCGAGATGGCGCGGGTGCTGCGGCCGGGCGGCCGAGCGGCCATTCTGGTCCCGACTGTCGGGCGGGCCGCCCGGCTTTGGCACAGGCTGCCGAACGTCGGTGCGCACGTGTTCGACGACGACGAAATCGGCGACATGCTGGAAAGCAATGGGTTCGTCAGCGTGCGGGTGAAGAACTACGGCACTTTTCAGTGGGTGCGCGGCAAGAAGGGCTGACTCACTTTCGCTTCAGGGCCGGATGGCCGCGCGTCAGCAGCGGCAACAGCAGCTCGGGGGGCGCGATACGGAACAGGGCCGCCGCCGCGCGGTTCACCCGACCGGGAATGACGACCGCCTTGCCGGCCGCTAGCCCGTCGATTCCGGCCTGCGCCACCCTGTCGGCGGGGACCCACATCACGCGCGGCAGGGCGGCCTCGGCTTCCTCCTTGGAGAAACCCGCCGCCTCACCGAATCCGGTGTCCACGGGTCCCGGGCACAGTGCGGTCGCGCTGACCCCGGTGCCGCGCAGCTCACCGCGCAGGCTGTGCGTGTAGGACAACACGAACGCCTTGGCGGCGCCATAGGCCGCCTGGCCCGGCAGAGGGCCGAACGCGGCCAGCGACGCCACATTCAGGACGGCGCCTCGATGGCGGTCCACCATGCCCGGCAGGAATCGGCTGCACAGGTCCACGATTGCCGCCACGTCGACGTCGACAAGGTTGAGTTCTTGTTCGGGAACCGATTCCGCGACGAGCCCGAGCGTCGAGAATCCGGCGTTGTTGACGAGGATGTCGGGCATCAGCCCGAGGGCCGCGACACGGTCGGGCAGGGCCGCTCGTTCGGTGCGGTCGGACAGGTCGGCCGGCAGCGGATGCGCTTGCTCGCCCAGCCGCCCGGCGAGCGCTTCGAGGCGGTCGGCGCTGCGGGCGACGAGCACCACGTGGTAGCCGCGACGGGCCAGGATTTCAGCAAACTGTTCGCCGATGCCCGACGACGCGCCCGTGATGAGGGCAGCCCGGCCGTCCCCGGGAGATGGAAGCGCCATGTCAGCCTTGCCCTCCCGCGTCCGGGGCTTGCGCGAGCACGGCCAGCCGGTCCATGGATTCGCGCAACATGTCCGGCGTCGTCGCACGAGCGCGCTCGAGGCGGGTGGGGTCGGCCAGCGCCGTCCAATCGTAGGTGTGAGTCACCGTGGTGAGTTCGGCATTCACCGGGCTGAGCTCCCAGCGCCACAGGTGACCGGGCGGCTGCTTTCCGGGTTCCGCTGGGCGCCAAGCGATTTTGCTGCCTTCGACGAATTCCACGACGTGGTTCTCGCGCACGGCACCGCTCGTCAGCGTTGTCTTGAACACGTCACCGACCGCACGGACTCGTTGCCCGGGAGCGGACGAGGCGAGGTTATTGTTGCCGTCCCAGCTCGGCTGGCGAGCGGGATCGGCGATCAGTTCGAAAATCCGCGCGGCGTTGGCCGCGATGACGCGCGTGGCGCTCACGATGCATTCGGCTTCCATGTCGGACATAACCGCTATCCAAACACGCCGGCCGTCGGTGTGGATGTGACCTTCGGCCGAGGCATTGGGGACCTTCGACCGTCGAGCCGCCGGCCGCGGCGGTGCGATCGTGGTGGATGCCGGGGGAACCCGGTGGTCTGTCCGAAGTCCAGCAAGCCCATTTTTGGGCGAGGCCATCCGCAAGGGCCTGATTGACCCATCGTCGTAAGACGGGGATCTGCCTTCGGGCAGACCTTTCATGCTTACGGCATGGTCAGCAGCGCTCCGCGCCCCGTCGCATGAGCGTCACGTCGACGAGTCCGCGGCGCGGCCGGCTTCTCAGCAGCGCCTGCAGGGCATCACAGGCGCGCGCCTTCATCGGTGTCACCGCATCGGATTTGGTAGGGCTCTGGCTGATCCAGGACGGCAGTGTTGCCACGGTTTCGATCCTTCGTCTGTTCGGCCGGTGCGCGGACTCATTGAATTGCACCCGAGCCGCTTTACCAATCCGCCGCGCCGCGGTTAACCCCACGAAAAGTCCTAATGTGGCGAGGCGCACAGCCGCGGGCGCGCGCGTGCGCCGTCACATGCCCGTGGAACGCCGGAACCGGCGCAGATAGCCCGGCAACCGATGCGTCGGCAGCGCTTTCGGCCAATCGTCCGCCCGGAAATACGCGTCGGTGCCGCCGTCAACGAATACCACGCTGCCGCAGAGGAATTCGGCGGAATCCGACAGCATGAAACACATCCAGTCGGCCATGTGCCGCGCCTGGCCGAAGCCACCGACCGGCACCGGGAACGACCGGACGGCCTTGGCCTGCCGCGGCGTCGCCAGCTGTTCTTGCAGCAGCGGCGTCATGATGGCCCCCGGCGCCAGGGCATTCAAGCGCACACCCAGGCCCGCCCATTCCGGCAGCACCGCGTGCCGCCGCACCCAGCGACTGACGGCGATCTTTGATGCCGCGTACATCATCGTCGGTGCGCCCGGACCGAAGAGCCGCACCGACCGCAGGGCCTTGTCGCCGTCATGGGCGAGCAGGGCGCTGACCGTTCGGCGCGGGACGAGGGGCACGGTCGTCGTCGAGTTGCTCGCCACGACGACCACTTTCGCGCATTCGGCCGCGGCCAGTGCCGGTCGCCAGGCGATGAGAAGCTCGACCACGCCGAAATAATTGACCTGACCGATCTGGCGTACCCGGTCCGGACCGGGGCTGGGTCCGAGGCCGGCGGCCAGCACCGCACCGTCGAGCTTGCCGCCCGAGGCCGCCAGCACGCCGTCGGCGGCCTCTTCGCGTCCCTGCGGCGTCGACAGGTCGGCGATGATATCGGCGTCCTTGATGTCGACGCCGATGACGGTGTGCCCGTCGGCCTTGAGCCGCTGCGCGGTCTCGTAGCCCATGCCGGATGCCGATCCGGTGACCGCATAAGTGCCCATCGCTCCGTTCTTACCAGGCGGGGTCCTGTTAGGTTGCCGAGATGCATGACCAAACGCCCTGCATCGATCTCAGCCGGCTCGAGTCGGTGTACGCGCCGCTGGCCGAGTCAATCCGCCGACTCGTCGACGTCAGCATCCGCACCGAAGCCGAACCCGCGGCGGTGGCGGCGGCGCAGGCGAAGGTCGACGCGGCCACAGCGGAATTGAGCGAGACGGCACCGCCGGGGCCCGTCGGCGTGCACTACCTGCCCGATGGCCAGACCATCGCGTGGGGCAACGCGGTCGTCGGCGTGCGTAACCCGGTGGCGCCGCCCTTGGTGGTCCATCACGAGCCCGACGGACTGGTGTGGTCGGAATTCGCCCTGGGCGCCGCCTACGAAGGGCCGCCGGGTCATGTGCACGGCGGTGTCTGCGCGCTGGTGCTCGACCATGTGCTCGGCGCGACGGCGCACCAGCCGGACAGGCCCGCCTACACCGGCACCCTCACCCTGCGCTACAGGCGCCCAACCGCGCTGGAGCGGCCGTTGCGCGCGCAGGCTCATGTCGAGCGCATCGAGGGGGTCAAGACTTTCGCCGTCGGCCACCTGGCCGACGAGGATGGCGTCACGGTCGAGGCGGAGGGCATTTTCATACACCCCCGGCAGTCGACGGCCTGACGTCACGTTCTGGCGGCGGCCTTCTCGACGTCGAGCAGTTGCTCGCCGCGTCGCTCCTCGTCGTAAGCCTCGCGGCCGCCGCGCAAGCCGAATAGCCGTTTCGAGAACAGCAGGTAGATCACCGCGGCCACGTTGATGGTGAAGGTGACGACGCGGGTCATCGTGATGCCCTTGGCCAGGTCGTGAATCTCCAACGGCAGGAACACCGACGTCGCTATCACCGCGAAGTACTCGCCCCAGCGCTTCAGCAACCATAGGCCGACGCCTTCGACCACCTCCAGCAGCGCGTAGGCGGCCAGCATCAAGGTCAGCAGGGCCAGGGTGGATGGCTTGGCGGCCAGCGCCTTTTCTAGCTCGTGCACGATGGTCATCTGGTCGACCTTGAATCCGGCCGCGCGGAAGATCGGTAGGTCGCGTTCGAGGGTGGCCTGGATGGCGCCCCGCGCACCGCGAAACTTCCACACCGCATATGCGGCGAGCGTGATCACCAGCGCCCGGAAAAGACGCTCCACGGCGAGGGTCCGGATGATGATGGCCTGCCGTAAAGCCTTGCCGCGCATGATCATCGGCGCATCTTCGGCGCGGCCACGCCCATGCGGCTCGCCCACGGTGAATTCACCGCAGCGCAGACAGCGCCACACTTCGCCAAGCCCGGTGATGCCGTTCAACCGGGCGGCGAGATCCTTCTCGTCGGGCGCATAGGTGGCGTGTCCCGCGATTGCACAGGTGACTAACTCCCACCGATTGATGCCCTGATCTTTGCGCATGGCCGATCATCGCACTGCTGGAAGCGGGCCACGCAAGAGGCCGCGCGTCAGAACCGGGGCCTGGTCGCGGCCGCTGGACATTCGGGCTGACCGCACCGAGCAGGCCGGTGAGTTCGGCGACGGGAATGGAGTCGAGGTGGTCCACCGCCGCGAGGCTGTCGAGCACGTTGCGCTTCATCAGCGCACGCGGCCGTCCCGTCAGATCCGCCGCCTCCGCGCCGACGACGAATCCGGCCAGCTCTTCCACAACGTAGTTACGTGCCATCCCTTTTCGCCTTCCGCGCCGCGTTACGGCGAGCCTAGACGGCGCGGTCGACCGCGTCGGCTAGTGGCGACGGCATGCTGATCGCCCCCGTTTCGTCGATCAGGTGTTTTCCGATCAGCCGGATCTGCCGCGCGGAAAGCGGGCACAGTGGGTGCACGGCCACCATCAGGGCAACGTGCCGTTCATCGAAAACGGGTGCGGCGATGGTCACCACGGGTTGCTTGCGGCGACCGGGGTTGTCGTCGGACAGGAAGCCGATGGTGGTGAATTCGACGAGCAACTGGTCCAGGATGTGCCGCACGGGCATCGGCATGTCGGCGCTGTCCAACGTGCCGACCACCTGCACGGCCTGCGCCAGCGCGGGCGTCGTCCAGTCGACGTCGAAGCCGCGCTCACGCGTGTGCGCCAACACCTGCTCGAGGCGCCGGATGCGATCGGGGTTGTTGCCCGCGCCGCGGCGGATCCACGCGCGTTGTTCCTCCTCGTCGTCCCAGGCGGCGAGGGCGACTCCGAACGGCGGAGCGTACGGGATGCGATCGCCCGGAATTCCGGACGGTTGGGTGGCGGGCTCACCCTCGAAAGCCGTCACCACCAACGAATCCCCGAAGCGCTCGACCACGGAGCAGGCGTAGCCGAATTCACGGGACAAGCGCAGCGCCGCGGAGCGGGCCGCGTTCGCGAGTGGCCGGGCGGTGTCCGTCCGCGCCGCGACGACGGCCAGCGCCGGGCCGAGGGTGAACGTCTTGGCGACCGGATCGCGGCTGGCCCAACCCCGGTCGCACAGGGTCTTCAGGATCGCGTGCGCCGTCGCCTGCGTGAGGTCGAGCTCGCGCACGACGTCGGAGAACCGCAGCCGCGCATTTCCCGACCGGGCCAGCAGCTCGACAACGTCGAGCACGCGGGCGGTCGGTGCAGACGTCGATCCGCGAATCGCTTGACTCCTCTACCCCACGATTTAGAGTTAGACGAACATTCGAGATTCTATATCGATTATTCGAGAAAGCGGAAACGCGTTGCGCGCTGTGGTGCTGAGGGACGGCCGGCTCGAGGTCCGCGAGACGGCGGACCCTGAGCCCGGACGGGGCGAGCTGTTGCTGCGCACGCTAAGCACCGCGATCTGCGCGTCCGACGTGCATTTCATGGACCATCCGGAGCTCGCCGTCGACGATCCGACCGGGCGTTCGCTCTATGAAACCGACCGGGACATCGTGCTCGGTCACGAGTTCGTGGGCGAGGTCGTCGGCCACGGACCCGGCTGCACGGATGCGTTCGCGATCGGTGCGCGGGTGACGGCCATGCCGGTGCGCCTCGTCGACGGTGGATCCGGCGGGATGCGGATCATCGGCCAGCATCCCGAGGCGCAGGGCAGTTTCGCTGAGCTGCTGGTGGTTTCGGAGGTGGCGGCCAAGCCGGTCTTCGGCGGCGTGTCCAGTGACGCCGTCGCACTGACCGACGCCTTCGCCGTCGGCGAGTTCTACGTCCGGTCGGCGCGGATGCAACCCGGCGAGGTCGCCATCGTGGTCGGCGCGGGGGCGATCGGCCTGTCGGCCGTCGCCGCCCTGGCCAGCCGTGGCATCGAGCCGATTGTCGTGGCGGACTACAAGTCCGACCGCCGCGCGCTGGCCCGCGAGCGTTTCGGCGCGCACGTCGTGGTCGATCCCGCCGAGAAGTCGCCGTTCGACGCGTTCAACGAGGTGCGCGCCCAGCGCGGATTACCCGGCCCGGCAGTGGTTTTCGAGTGTGTCGGCGCCACCGGCCTGATCCAGCAGCTCGTCGAATCCGCCGAGATGGGAACCCGGCTGTACTGCGCGGGCGGCTGGTACACCGGCGACACGCTCGACATCACCACGGCCACCCGCCAAGGCGTCACCATCCAATTCGGCGGCGGCCCACACCCGCAGGACTGGTACGGCACGCTCGATGCCATCGCCGCGGGCCGGCTCGACCCGCTCCCCAGCGTGGGCAAGGTCATCGGCCTCGACGAAGTGCCCGACGCGCTGGAGCTGGCCCGCCGGTCGGACGGCCCGCCGCGGATCGTGGTTCACCCGAACGGAGACCTGCCATGACCGAACGTGACGACCGCCAGGACATCGCCGAGCTGCTGGTCCGCTACGCCACCGGGATCGACCGGCGAGACTGGCCGCTGTTTCGCACCGTGTTCACCGCGGACTGCGAGCTCGACTACGGCGAGATCGGGGCGTGGACGGGCGTCGACGCCGTCGCGGACTTCATGGAGCAGGTGCACGCCCTGGCGGGCCACACGCTGCACCGCTTGACCAACCACGCGATCACGGTCGACGGGGACCGGGCGACGGCGCGGACCTATATCGACGGACTGATCATGGCCGGCGACAACAACTCCGGGGTCAACGCGATCGGTTTCTACGACGACGAAATCGTGCGCACCGCTGACGGCTGGCGCATCGCCCGCCGGCGCTACACCCAGGTACGGCTGACGACGGTCGGGGGCGCTTAGATGACGTTCGCAACCAGGTACGGGCCCTGGGCGGTGGTGGCCGGAGCCTCGGACGGGTTGGGCGCGTCGTTCGCGCGCGGGCTCGCCGAGCGTGGCATCAACGTCGTGCTGATCGCCCGTCGGCAAGCCGTCCTCGACGAAGTGGCCGCCACGATCCGCGACGATACGTCGGCGTCCACGCGCACGCTCGCCATCGATCTCGCCGAACCGGGTGCGGCGGTGGCGATCGCCGCGGCCACCAGTGACCTGGAGGTGGGCTTCCTGGTGTACTGCGCGGGTGCCGACCCGAACTTCGAGCCGTTTCTCGCCAATCCGATCGAGACCGCCGAAGCGATGGTGCAGCGCAACTGCATGGTGCCGATGCAGCTGTGCCACCACTTCGCTGCCGCCATGGTCGAGCGGGGCCGCGGCGGGATCGTGCTGTTCGGGTCCGGCGCGGGCCTGGCCGGAGGGGCCAACATGGTCGCCTACGGCGCGACGAAGGCGTTCGACATGGTGTTCGCCGAAGCGCTCTGGGCCGAGTTGCACGACAAGGGCGTCGACGTCCTGGGCCTCATCCTGGGCAAGACCGATACGCCCGCACTACGGCAACTCGAACACAGCCGCGGCCAGATTGGTTCCCTCGACGAGGTGCCGCCAGGCGCGGCCGACGTGGCGGACGTCATCGCGGAGGCGTTCGAGAACCTCGGTGGCGGGCCGACCCTGATGGTCGGCGACATGATGCGCGCCGCCGAACAGATGCTGGCGTCGCTCACCCGCAACCAAGCCGTCGAACTGTTCGCCCAAGCCGCGGCCGCGGCCATGGGCCCGGACAATTAACCGGAACCTCCCCCGCTCGCGGCCCGTCGTGCTGCACAGGGACGGTTTCCGTTCCGGAAGGTTTGCCAAACTTCGAAGTGAGGGCAGACTAACTTTCTGCTGGAGCTCTTCTGGCCAGCAAATATGGGTTCGGGAGGCCCCACGCGCCGCGGATGTACGACGTTGCTGGGAATGCGCTTCGGCGGGTAGCTTAGGTAGTCGTTAGGCATGGCTAATCCGGCCGGAGTAGCCGCTCCAGTCGCCACCCCTCCTGATCGAAGGATGACGATGCTCGCCACCGACAGGTCCGCGGTCGCGACCGCGAAGGCGGAACGTTCGCCGCGTCGCACCCTGACCCGTTCGGCATTGATCACTGCGGCGTTCGTCGCCCCGGCGGCGATCGTCCGCATCCTCGGCCTGCACCCCGACCCGGTAGCCGCCCTGCTGATCTACGGGGCTGCGGTCGTATCGGCCAGCTTCTTGCTGGCCTGGGGCGCCGAGACCGCGCAGATCGATGTCTCCGGTGGGCTGGCGACCGCGATCCTGGCGCTGATCGCGGTGCTTCCCGAATACGCTGTCGACCTGTACTACGCGTACGTCTCCGGCCACAACGCCGAGTACGCGCAGTACGCGGCGGCCAACATGACCGGGTCCAACCGGTTGCTGATGGGTCTGGGTTGGCCCGTCGTGGTGCTGGTCAGCATCGTCGTCGCGCGCAAGGCCGGCGCCACGAACACCACCGGCTTGGCGCTGCAACCTGCGAACCGCGTCGAACTCGGGTTCCTGCTGATCGCCGGCGTCATCGCCTTCGCGATCCCGGCGACCGGCCAGATCCATTTCGGACTGGGGCTGGCGCTGCTTGCCTGGTTCGGGTTCTACCTCTACAAGGTCGGCCACGGCGACGTGGAAGAGCCCGATCTGATCGGGACCGCCGCCGCGCTCGGGGAGCTGCCCGATCGCGCGCGGCGCATCGTGGTCGTCGGCCTCTTCCTGGTCTCCGGCGCGGTGATTCTGCTGTGCGCCAAGCCGTTCGCCGAGAACTTGGTCGCCGCAGGCGCAGAGCTGGGCATCGACCGGTTCCTCCTGGTCCAGTGGCTCGCCCCGCTCGCCTCCGAGGCCCCGGAGTTCATCGTCGCGACCATCTTCGCCGCCCGCGGCAAGGGCACGGCGGCCATCGCCACCCTGATCTCCTCAAAGGTCAACCAGTGGACGCTGCTGATCGGGTCGCTACCGGTCGCCCACCTCCTGGGCGGCGGCGGAATCTCCCTGGAGCTCGACCCGCGTCAGGTGGAGGAAGTGCTGCTCACGGCCACCCAAACCATGATGGGCGTGGCGGCGCTGTTGGCCCTGCGATTCCATCGCGCCGCGGCGTCCACGCTGCTGGGGTTGTTCGTCGTGCAATTCCCGATCGCCTCGACGCATGGCCGGCTGCTGCTCTGCGGCGTCTACACCGTGGTGGCCGTCGTCGCGCTGATCCGCTACCGCCGCCACCTGGCCGCCACCGTGCGGGCGCCGTTCTTCGGGACGGCGATCCGGCACAGCGGTCACCCCCACCACCCGGTGCCGGACCCCTAACTCCCGGCGACCACCGGCCGTATACGGTCCACGGTATGAATCGAGTGTCGGTGATCACGGGTGGCGCGGGTGGCATGGGTCTGGCCACGGCCAAGATCGTCGGCCGCGATCACACCCTGGTCCTCTGCGACGTCCGGCTGGACCGGCTGAAGGCCGCGGCTGCAACCCTGGAAGAGCTCGGGATGACACCCACGGCCGTCGACTGTGACGTCACCGACCGGCGGGCGGTCGATGACCTGCTCGACACCGCAAACAGTCTCGGCTCGCTCGCCTCGGTGATCCACACCGCGGGGGTGAGCCCGAGTATGGGCCCTGCCGACTACGTCATGCGGACCAACGCGCTCGGCACGCTGAACGTCAACGAGGCGTTTTACACCGCGGCCGGCGAGGGCTCCGTGATCGTCAATGTGGCGTCGATGGCGGCCCACCTGTTGCCCGCGGATATGGTTCCGCTGGACCAATTCTCGCTGGCCCTGCAAGACATCGACGCTTTCATGGACGCCATGATGACGGCCTGCAACATCGTGCCCGAGGAAGCGCGGTCCGGCATCGCCTACGCGGTCAGCAAGAGCTTCGTCAAGTGGTACAGCCAGGCGCAGGCGGAGAGATTCAACGCGCGTGGGCTGCGCATCGTCTCCGTTTCGCCGGGGTCCATCGACACCGAGATGGGCCGGCTCGAGGAGCAGGCCGGCGCCGGCGCGATGGTGACAAACGCCGCGGTCCCGCGGTGGGGCAAGCCCGAGGAGATGGCCGAGCTGCTCGCGTTCTGTGCCAGTGACAAAGCCGGCTACCTCACCGGCACCGACATCCTGAACGACGGCGGCGTGATCGCGTCGATGACCGAGCGAGCCAGGGTGGCGGCCACGAACCGCTGATCTTCACCGGCCTCGGCGGGGTCCCCATAATCAATCAATTGATAGTATTCGTGCCGCCGGCGGGGTCCGGCAGAAAGGCGGCACGAGTCGATGCGAAGCCGCGCCGCCATCCTCTACGAGTACGGCCACCCGTGGTCCGTCGAAGAGTTCGAGCTGGATCCCCCGAAGGCCGGCGAAGTCCTGGTGCGGCTGGCGGCCACCGGGCTCTGCCACTCCGACGAACACATCCGGCAGGGGAAGCTGGCCCCGCCACCAGAGACGTTGCGCGCCCTGGGATTACCCGCGATGTCACCCACGATCGGGGGGCACGAGGGCTCCGGCGTGGTGGTCGAGGTCGGGGCGGGCGTCGCCGGGTTCGCGCCGGGCGACCACGTGGTCACGTCCTTCGTCGCGGTGTGCGGTAAATGCCGGTGGTGCGCCTCGGGGATGGAGTACCTCTGCGACACGGGGTCGGGGACCCTGGCGCCGGGCATGCCGACGGACGGAACTTTTCGCCATCACACGGTCGACGGGCGGAACCTCGGTCACGTGTCCAAGATCGGTGCGTTCGCCGAACACACTGTGGTGGCGGCTAATTCGCTGGTCAAGATCGATCCGGACTTTCCGCTCGTGCCGGCCGCACTGCTGGCGTGCGCGGTTCCCACCGGGTACGGCTCGGCGGCCCGGCGTGCCGGGGTGCGGGGCGGTGACACGGTGGTGGTGATCGGCGCCGGTGGAATCGGCACCGCCGCCGTTCAGGGCGCTCGCATCAGCGGGGCAGCCCGAATCGTCGCGGTCGACGTGAGCGAGTTCAAACGCGTATCCGCAACAACTTTCGGTGCGACGCACACCGCCGCGACGGCGGGGGAGGCGCTGGAGCTGGTGCGGGACCTGACCCGCGGCGCGATGGCGGATGCGGTCGTGGTGTCCCCCGCCATGATCGGCGAGGCCGACGTCGGCGCGGCGCTGGCGCTCACCCGCAAGGGAGGCACCTGCGTGCTGACCGGGTTGCCGTCGCCCGCCACGCACTCGATCGCCGTTGCGCTGCAAGACTTCATCCTGATGAACAAGACGTTGTGCGGCACGGTGTTCGGCTCGTGCAATCCCAAGAGCGACATCGCGCTGCTGGCCACGCTGTACGAGTCGGGTCGGCTACTCCTCGACGAGATGATCACCAAGCGCTATCGGCTCGACGACGTCAACGACGCCTACGCCGACCTGACCGCCGGCCGCCTGATCCGCGGGGTCATCGACTTCGGCCTGGGCTAGCAACCAGTCTCGGCGTCGCAGCCGCCAGGTCCGGCGGGCGTACTCCAGCTCGGTGTACGGCCATTGGGTGACGATCCGGCCGGTGGGCGAACGGAAGTAGCTGTCGCACTTCGTCCAGATGCTGCGCTCCAGGTCCTCGGAAAGCTGGTCGTTGTAGCGCTTTTCGGCTTCGGGACGGACATCGAGGTAGCCGCCCCTGCGCGCCACCCGGCTGACCGCGCCGGCAACCAGCCGCGCGCCGGCCTCGAGGATGTAGACGATCGAGTTGCCGCCCTGGTTGGTGTTGGGACCGTAGAGCATGAAGAAGTTCGGGAAGCCGCTCACCGCGACGCCCAGGTATGCGCTGGGGTCGTCGCCCCATCGCTCGTGCAGACTTTCGCCGCCCCTTCCGATGACCTCGATGCCGGCAAGGTAGCGGCTCGTTTGGAATCCGGTGGCGCACACGATGGCGTCGGGCTCCACCAATTCGCCGCTGACAGTGGCGATCGACGTCTCGGTAACTCGGGCGATCGGTTCGGTCACCAGATCGACGTGGTCCTTCTGCAGCGCCAGATAGTAGTCGTCGCCGAGTAGCACCCGCTTGCAGCGGAATGGATAGTCGGGAGTCAGGGCGAGGCGAAGCCGTTCGTCGGCGACGGTGCGCTCGAGAAACGAGCTTGCGACCTGTGAACGGCTTGCCACCTGCGGGTCTTCGACCGCGTTTCCGGTGAAGTCGTGGAACTGCTTCCAGATTCGCCATCGTTCCCTGCGCGCCGCCCACGGATGGCGGCGAAACCTCGCCAGCTCCTGAGGACTGAACGGACGGTCGTCCTTGGGTACCATCCATGGGGGCGTCCGCTGGAACACGGTTACACCCGAGGCGATTCGAGCCAGTTCCGGCACCACCTGCACCGCGCTGGCGCCGGTGCCGATCACCGCGACTTTCCTGCCGGTCAAGTCCACGCCAGGATCCCACGCCGAGGTGTGCATCAGGTGGCCGCGGTAGCCGGTCAGGCCCTCGATGTCGGGGAGCCTGGGAGCGCCGAACAGCCCGACGGCGCTGACCACGACATCGGCGCGCAACGTGGTGACGCTGTCGCCATTCGCCTGTTGCAGCTGCAATTCCCACTGCCGACCGCCGTTATCCCAGCGCGCACTCCGCACATAAGTCCGCAAGTTCAGGTGGCGGCGCAGGTCGAAGTCGTCGACCACCGACTCCAGGTACGCCAGAATCTCGGGCTGCCGAGCGTAAGTACGGCTCCAGTTCCGGTTCAGCGCGAACGAGAACGAGTACAGATGGCTTTGCACGTCGCAGGCGGCGCCGGGATAGGTGTTGCGTCGCCAGGTTCCCCCCACACCGTCCGCGCCTTCAATGATCACCAAGTCGTCAATTCCTCTGCGGCGCAGCGCTACTGCCGCGGCAATGCCACCGAAACCGGCGCCGATGATCGCCACCCTGGGTGAGCGCCGGCGCCGGGTCGCCGCCCGTAGCCGGCCGACCCCGTAACGCCAGCGGGCCTGCCGACTGGTCACGGCCCGGCCTCGCGGCGGCGAATCAGGTAACCCTCCAGCTCACCGTCGGCCCGCCATGACCGCAGTAGGTCGGCGTACTCGGTGGGCCCGCCGAAGAAGAAGCTGCCCTGCCGGGTCTTGTTGTCCGCCTTGCCCTCCCGGTTGTAGTAACCCGGGGTGCAGGTTCGGGCGCGCTCGGCGCTGGCGGCCGACCGGCCGACCACCGTGTCGACCCAGGCGGCCTCGGCCGCCGGTGCGGCCTCGATTTCGGTGACGCCGTGCTCGAGAGCCCAGGCGATGATCCACGCGGCGTGGGTCGCCTGCACGTCGAGCAGGTAGGGGAAGTTCACCGTCAGGCCCGCCTGGGCGATGCTTTCGATGAAGCAGTTCGGGAATTTCGTCGTGCACAGGCCTTGAAAGGTGCGCACGCCGTCGTCCCAGTGTTGGGTCAGCGACACCCCGTCACGGCCGATCAGCTGGAAACCGGTGCGGCGGCAGTAGTCGGTGCCCACCTCGAAACCGGTTGCGAAGATGAGACAGTCGAGCTGGTAGGGCACATCGTCGACGACCACACCCGACTCGGTGATGCGTTGCACCCCGCGGCCGCGTGTGTCGACCAGCGTGACGTTGTCGCGGTTGAACGTTTGCAGGTACTCGTCGTGGAAGCAGGGCCGTTTGCAGAAGTACCCGTACCACGGCTTGAGCGCCTCCGCGGTGGCCGGATCGGCGACGATGTCGTCGACACGCGCCCGGATCTCTTCCATCTTGGCGAAGTCCGCGAGTTCGATGTCGCGGCCGCGTTGCGCCGGGTCCGCGCCGTCCCCGTCGTGGCGCATCACCGGCAGCTTGCGCGTGATGCTCGTCCAGGCGTCGGCCACGAGGTCTTCGTCGGCCTGCCCGCCGGCGGTGAGGATCTGGAAGTTCTCGATGCGTCGGCGCTGCCAGCCCGGCCGTAATGTGTTGGCCCACTGCGAGTCCGTGGGGCGGTTGGCCCGGACGTCGACCGATGACGGCGTGCGCTGGAATACGTAGAGCCGCTGCGCCGCCCTGGCGAGGTGCGGGACGCACTGGATCGCCGTGGCGCCGGTGCCGATGATGCCGACGCGCTTGCCGGCCAGCTTCTCGAGCTTCTCGCCGGTGTAGGCGTAGTCCCACCGGCTGGTATGGAAGGCATGCCCGCGAAACGCGCCGAGGCCCTCGATGCCGGGCAGCTTGGGTTTGGCCTGGTAGCCGTTGGCCATGGACACGAACCGGGCCCGCATCTCGTCGCCCCGGTTGGTGCGGATGATCCAGCGTGATTCGGCCGTGTCCCAACGGATCTCGTGCACATCCGTCTGTAGGCAGGCGTCGCGGTAGAGGTCGTAGTGCCGGGCGATGCGCTGGCAATGCGCGAAGATCTCGGGCCCCTTGGCGTACTTCTCGGTGGGTACATAGCCGAGCTCCTCGAGCAGCGGCATGTACACATACGACTCGACGTCGCACGCGATTCCCGGGTAGCGGTTCCAGTACCACGTGCCACCCACGTCGGCCGCCCTGTCGATGAGGCGCACGCTTTCGACGCCGAGCTGACGCAGCCGAACCCCCGTCAGCAGTCCGCCGAAGCCCGCGCCGATGATTGCGACGTCGACCTCGTCGGTCAGCGGTTCGCGAACGAAATTTCCATCCACCCAGGGGTCGTCGGCGAAGCGGGCGAACGCGCCCGCCGTCTCCACGTACTGCGCGATGCCGTCCGGGCGCAATCGGCGCGCGCGCTCTTCGGCGTACTTACGTCGCAGCGCGTCGACGTCGAATGTCACGCCAACGGTTTCAGTCAAGGCCCCGATTCCTCTCGTGGCCCGACTATATAATCAATCGCTTGATCATATCAAGGGGGCGTGGCGCCCGCGGCTATCCCTTCGCGCCCGCCGCGAACAGCGTCCCCCTGACCATCTTCTTGGCCGCGACCAGCGCGGCGTGATAGTCCCGGGGCGGTGACGCGGCCGCCAGCTCGACCAACCCGTAGATCAGCGCATAGACGGCCTCGACGACGCTGCGCCGATCGGAGCGGTGCGCGAGATCGTCCTGACGGTAGGCGTCGTCGACGACGCCCTCGATGATCTCGCGGAAGGCCTGAAATCCGGCGCCGCCGGTTAGTTGCGGATCGAGGAGGACGGCGCTTTCGGCGCGGATCACCCACTCGAAGGCGGCGAGATCGGGATACTCGCGCATCAGCCGGCCGGATTCGTCGAGCACCGCCTCGATGCGGTCAACGGCGCTCCCGGATCGCGCGGCGGCCGCCCGTAGCCGCGGCAATGCGACATCGGTGCGCGCGGCGATCGCGGCCTTGATCAGTTCGGCCTTGTTCGGAAAGTAGTTGTACAGGCTGGCGCTCGTGACGTTCGCGGTGCGGGCGATCTCGCGAATCGTCGCGCGGGAGTAGCCCACCTTGGCGACACAGCGCATGGTGGCCACGATGATCCGCTGGCGGGTCTCTTGCCCGCTGGCGCCCACCGGGCGTCCCAGCTGTGCCCGCGTCACGATGCTCTCCCCAACTTTCGCATCCCGTCCGCCGGCGCTTCGTGCCCGGCACGGTCGAATATAATCGAGTGATCGATTAGTTCGGGGTTTCCGGTGGAGGTGCGCGGTGCGTGATGGACGGACCTTCGGCGAGCACTGCGCCGCATGAGCACCTCGCAGTCGCAACTGGGGCGCCCGGTGGGTGCCGACGGTGAGCAGACTCGCGCGCGCATCATCACCGCGGCGATGCGGTGTGTCGCCGAGAAGGGCTACTCCCGCACCACTATTCGCGAGATCGCCCGCGCCGCCGACATGACCAGCGGCAGCCTGTACCACTACTTTCCGAACAAGTCCGAGTTGCTTGACGCCGCCGTCGAGCACATCGAGCGGGCCGCGGTGCCGCGGTTGCGGGCCGCGGCCGGGCAGGCCGGCGACGTGGTCGATCGCCTGGCGGCGGTGTTGGACGAGGCGAGCCGGCTGATGCGCGAGTATCCCCAGCTGGCCGCGTTCGACCGGGCTGTCAGCGCCGAAATTCACGAGCACCCGGCCCGTGGCAGACCGAAGGTGCCCGGACGAAAAGCGTTGCGCGACATAATCAGCGAAGTCCTCGACGATGCCGGGGCGCGTGGCGCCCTGGCTCCCGGCACCGACCCGGGTGCCGCGGCCGATGCGATCCACGCGCTGGCACGCGGTCTCGCCGAGCGCGCGGCCAGCCTGGACGCGGACGCCTACGCCGCCACGCTGGCAGCGGCGAAGGATTTGATCGGCGGGACGCTGTTCGCGCACCCGCCCGGCGTACACCGATGAAGTTGCTCACCGCGCTGCGGCTGAACATGACCAACATCGCGGATCCCACGGCGCGCCAGGCCGGGCGTTACCGTGCGGCACTGGACATGGCGGAGTTCGCGGATCAGCACGGTTTCACCGCCGTCAGCGGAGAGGAACATCACCTGGCGGCCACGAGTTGGCTTCCGTCGCCGTTGATTTTGGCGGCCGCGGTCGCGGGGCGCACACGCAACGTGCGCATCAGCATCAACGCCCTGATCGTCCCGCTCTACGATCCGATTCGGCTGGCCGAGGACGTCGCCGTGCTGGACAACCTGACCCAGGGCCGCTTCAGTTTCGTGGCCGGCATGGGTTACCGGCCCGAGGAGTATCGGGCCATCGGCAAGGACTGGTCGAAGCGCGCGGCCCTGATGGATCACTGCCTGGCGGTGATGCTCAAGGCGTGGAGCGACCAGCCTTTCGAATATCAGGGCGCCCTCATCAACGTCACGCCCAAGCCGCATACCCGACCGCATCCGATCTTCTTCGTTGGCGGCATGACCGCCGCGGCAGCCCGACGCGCGGCCCGCTTCGGGCTTCCGTTCTCACCGCCGATGGCCATGCCCGAGGTGGAAGCGGTGTATGCGCAGGAGCTGCGCAACCACGGAAACGAGGGTTTCGTCTACCGCCCCGAAAACGGCAGCACCGTCACGTTGTTGCACGACGATCCCGATGAAGCGTGGTCGCGTTACGGTGAGTTCATCCTGGCGGAAGCGGCCGAATACAGCGGCTGGAAGCGCGCCGGTGTGCCGCGACCCAACGAAGACTCCCCGGCCTCGGTTCAGCAGCTGCGCCGCCTCGGCAACGTCGAGATCCTGACGCCCCAGCGGCTGATCGAGCAGATTCGCCGCGGCAGAAAAGAAATCGTCACGAATCCACTCATCGGTGGCCTGCCGATCGACGCGGGCTGGGCCAGCCTGCAGCTGCTGGCCGATGAGGTGCTGCCCCGAGTGTGAACCGCCCCGCCGACAGCGCATCGCCCAGGGTCCACAGCGAAACGCCAAGCAGGACAAGGTCCTTGAGCAGGAATTGGCCCGGCAGCGCCGACAGGACGGGAAGCCCCGCGGCGTGGGTCCCGATCACACCGGGGGTGGTGACCAAGAAACTCAGCGTTCCCACGAACAGCACCACCGCCAGGGCACTTCCGACCGCCGAAGCGCGCGGCCACACCGGCCGCAGCGCAATCAGGACTGCGGCAACGATTTCCATGGTGCCTAGCATCCGCGCGACCGCGGTCACGCTCAGCACGTCGTAAATCCAGCTCATCAGCGGGCTGTGCTCGATTAGCGTGCGGGATTCCATCTTCACGTACTTACCGAACCCGATCCAGGCCAGGATGACAACCAGCCCGTAGCGGCCGATCAGTTGCCCCGCTCGCATAGCCAACCACCCCGCGCGGGGCGATTCGATCGTGTCCACAGAGCAGCCACGATCGGCGCCCCGATTTGGTTCACCGTCGCGTGCGACCGGCTACCCCGCGTAGCGATCGCGCAGCTGGGCGAGTGTCGCTTCGATGCCCGCGGCGTTGGCCTTCCGCGCACCCAACAGTTCGTAGTACTTCAGCGCGTTCTTGATCGCGCCGGCGTCGCGATAGTCGAATGTCTCGGTGACCCGCGTCCGGGTCGGCGAGAGCGCCTCGAACTCCCATCGCCAGCGGTGCCCCATGGGGTGACGCCACTCGACCAGTTCGTCCGGTTTGAGGGCGGTCACCGTGCTGGTGATGCGATAGGGCACGCCATACATCTTCATATTGGTCGAAAACTTCGACCCCACAGCCACCTCCGCGGGAGCCTTGACGTTGTCGCGCACGGTGCCCGATCCGTCCAATTCGCTGTGTCGCCGGGGATCGGCGGCCATCGCGTACAGCTCGGCGGCCGGCGCCGCCACTTCGACCGACCGGCTTACCTGCCGCGGACCTGCGTCGACAACGGTGACGGTCATGGTGTCCTTACCTTTCTTGGAGGGTGGTTGTTGCCCTCGGCCGTAGGCTTTCAACTGCCCGGGGACGTCGGGTATGGCTTTCATGGTTTTGCTGTCTTCGATGGCCGAAGGAGATTGGCCGCCCGGGGTCCCGCGACGACTCGACCGCTAATTGAGAGATGCGATGTGATCGCTGTGTAAGGACACGCTGGCGTGGTCGTCTGCTGGGTTGATAGAAACCGAGACGGGAACGGAGGTGGTTGTGGCACAACCTGTGTGGGCTGGTGTGGACGCCGGGAAAGCGGACCATTACGGCGTGGTCATCGACGCTGAGGGCAAGTCGTTGCTGTCGCGGCGCGTCGCTAATGACGAGGCCGCGCTGCTGGAGTTGATCGACATGGTCGCGGCGCTGGCTGATGGCGGAGAAGTCACTTGGGCGATTGACCTCAACGCCGGCGGCGCTGCATTGCTGATCACGCTGCTGATCGCTGCCCAGCAGCGGCTGCTCTACATTCCCGGCCGCACTGTTCACCACGCCTCGGGTGGCTACCGCGGCGACGGCAAGACCGACGCCAAAGACGCTGCGGTGATTGCCGATCAGGCCCGGATGCGCCGCGACCTGCAACCGTTGCGCCCCGGCGACGACATCGCCGTCGAACTGCGCATCCTGACCAGTCGGCGCGCCGATCTGGTGGCCGATCGCACCCGCGCGATCAATCGGCTGCGCGCCCAGCTGCTGGAATACTTCCCGGCCCTGGAACGTGGCTTTGACTACAGCAAAAGCAAGGCCGCGCTGATCCTGCTCACCGGCTATCAAACCCCCGACGGGCTGCGCCGGGCCGGTGCCGCCCGGGTGGCAGCCTTTTTGCATAAACGCAAGGCCCGCAACGCCGATGCGGTCGCAACCGCCGCCATCGAGGCAGCCAACGCCCAACACACCATCGTGCCCGGACAACAGCTTGCCGCGGGCGTGGTCGCCCGCTTGGCTAAGGAGGTGATGGCCCTCGACACCGAAATCGGCGACACCGACGCGATGATCGAGGACCGATTTCGCCGCCACCGCCACGCCGAAATCATCCTGAGCATGCCCGGCTTCGGCGTCATCCTCGGCGCCGAGTTCCTCGCCGCCACCGGCGGCGACATGAGCGCCTTCCCCTCCGTCGACCGCCTCGCCGGCGTCTCGGGTCTGGCCCCAGTACCGCGAGATTCGGGCCGCATCAGCGGCAACCTCAAACGCCCCCGCCGCTACGACCGGCGCCTGCTGCGCGCCTGCTACCTGTCCGCTCTGGTCAGCATCCGCACCGATCCCGCCTCGCGCACCTACTACGACCGCAAACGCGCCGAAGGGAAACGCCACACCCAAGCCGTCTTGGCCCTGGCCCGTCGCCGACTCAACGTCCTGTGGGCCATGCTGCGCGACCACGCCGTCTACCAACCCGCAACCACTACTGCGGCGGCTTGACAACGTCATTGAGAATCTCCTTCCGACCTTGGAGCAGCGTAGCCCCGGCTAGCCTAGGGGCTCTCCGAAATTCGGATCCCAAATCGGCGAGGGCTCAAACCTGGCTGGCCAAAGGCCTGATTTCGTCAGCCGCGCGACCTCTTCCCGCAGCAGGATCCCGATTTTCGTGGCGAATTCGCGAGGCAGCTCAAGCGCCGCGGTCGCCCCCACACCGAGTTGATGATTGATTCCGGGCTCGCAGATAGGCGCCCAACGCAGCCGTCCCGCATCGACGTCGGCGCCGACAGCCCCCGGTGGCAGGACCGCATATCCCAGGCCCGTCTCGACTAGGTGCTTTGACACCTCTAGCGAGTCCGTCGAAAAGCGCCCCGTGACACCGACTTTCAGACGAAGCGCCGTGTGCTCCAGGGTGTTGCGGATGCCGGTCGCAGCGCTTGGCATGACGAGCGGCAGCGCGGCCAGGTCGGTGAAACACACCGGGCTGGTAGGCGACAGATCACACGTTGGGCCCCCGACGAGCACGAGGTCCTCGACGACGAGGTGCCGGTAGAAAAGGCGGTCATCCGATACCGGATTGATCACCGCCAAGTCGATCGCGCCCTTGAGCATGCGCTGGACGAGTTCGTCCGTCTCGGCCACTGAGACTCGGAAATGCACGTTGGGAAACGCCGCGCTCAGGGTCGCCAGGAGCGGCGCGGCCAGCACACCGGCCACGGTGGGCACCATGCCCAACAGCAATCCGCGCTCTATCCGCGCCAGCGGTGATCCCGCATAGCGCACCGCGAGCTCTAGCTGGCGCAGCGGTGCAGCCGTCGATAAGCGCAATCGTTCGCCCTCCTCGGTGAGGTGCACTCCCCTCCGAGTCCGCTGGAAAAGCGTGATGCCGAGGTCCTCCTCCAGCAGCCGGATTTGGCGACTCAGCGCCGGTTGGGCGATTCCCAACACGGCGGCGGCACGCGAGATCGAACCTTCCTCCGCTATCTGCAAGAAGTACTTGAGTCGGTGGGTATCCATCGCCTCCCAGATCTACCAGTCATACAAATTCAGCATCACTGATTTCCCGAATTGGTATTACCGTGCCGCCTCGATCCGGCCATATCGTCGGGCGAGGCCAGCATGGCGTCTCGGTGAGATGCCATGCAGGTCTGGCTGGCGAATCGAGTCGAGCTTTTGAAAGTGAGCCGCAATGACGGTGCAAGATGAGCAGGACTGGGTGCAACTGCTGGGATTGGATCGGCTGCCCGAGCACATCATCGGCAAGCGGGTGACCGAGCTGATGGACCTGTCCGGCAGGAAGGCCTTCGTGACGGGCGCCGGGGGCGACGGCCTGGGGCAGGCGATTGCCAACCGGCTGGCCGGTTGCGGCGCCGACGTGGCACTGATCGGCCGGACGTTCGAGAAGGTGGAGCGCCGCGCGAAGGAGGTCGAGCAGCGCTGGAGAGTTCGGGCCATCCCCGTCAAGGCCGACATGTCCGATTGGGATCAAGTGCACGCCGCGGTGGAGCGGGCGCACGGCGAACTCGGCGGCATGGACATCATGGTCAACAATCCGGTGATGGTCGCCGCCGGTCCGTTCGAGAGGCAGACCAAGGACGAGATCGATCACACGGTCCTGGGCAGCCTGACCATGATGATGTACGGAGCACATGCCGCGCTGCAGTACCTGCTTCCGCAGGGCTCGGGGAAGATCATCAACATCGGATCGGTCGGCGGCCGGATCCAGCAGCGCGGCCTCGTCGTCTACAACGCATGCAAAGCCGGGGTGATCGGTTTCACCCGTAATCTCGCCCACGAGGTCGCGCCGCGCGGTGTCAATGTCCTGGGCGTGGCACCGGGCATCATGATCAAACCCGAGATGAGGCAGTACCTGCTCGACCCGCAGGACGACCAGCAGCGCGCCGGCCGGGGCGCCATTCACGAGGCGATCACCAACCAGGTCCAGCTCGGGCGCGCCTCGCTGCCTGAGGAAGCCGCCAACATGGTCGCGTTCCTGGCCTCGGAGGCCGCCGATTACATGTGCGGTCAGACCATCGACGTCGCTGGCGGGCAGTGGATGGGATAGCGGTGATCACAATGATTTTCAGAAGTTGCCCGACTTGCTGACCACCGCCGAGGCCATGGACCGGGCGAGCGAGCAGACCGGTTTAGGCGACTTCGGCGACGACTCGTTCGCCGAAGGCCTCGACATCTTGCTCGCCGCGCTGCGCGGCGAGGCGCGGCTGAACGACCGCGGCCAGGCGTTCCTGCATCAGCGCATCGTGGGTCACCTTTCGCAGCGCTTACAGGTCGAGGATTGGTATCGACGCCATCCCGAGATCGACGACGTACCCATCAACGAGCCGCTAATCGGTCTGGGATTGCCGAGGACCGGCTCCACGGCACTGTCGATGCTGCTGGCGCAGGATCCCGATGTCCGGTATCTACGGCGATGGGAATCGTCGCAACCCTGTCCGCCGCCCGCAACGGTGCGGGGCATCGACCCACGCATCCCGCCCGACAAGGGCGAGATGGTTGGCACCCGCCACCACGTACCCGGTGACACGCATGGCCCGATGGAATGCCACGAGTTGATGGCACTGGACTTCAAGTCGCACATCTTCCAGTCCTTCGCCGAAATCCCCTCTTATTCAACGTGGTTGGTCCATGAGGCGGACCTCGTCCCGACGCTGCGGTATCAGCGACGGGTGATGAAGCTGCTGCAATGGGGTGAGCCCGAGCGCCCTTGGCGCCTGAAATGCCCGTCGCACGTGCTATGGCTGGGCGCCCTGGACGCGGTATTTCCCGACGCGCGGTTCGTGATGACACACCGCGATCCGACCGACGTCATATTGTCGGTGGCTGATCTGTACGCCGACATCATCGGATCGTTCAGCAGCGACATCGACCGCCACTACATCGGCCGGCTCAACGTGGAGCATTGGTCGCTGGGCATGGAGCGCGCGCTGGAGTTCCGTGCGAACGGCGCAGAGGATCGGTTCTACGACATCGACTTCCGCGCCATGCAGGACGACCCGATCGGCGAGGTCACCGGATTGTATGCGTGGCTGGGCGCCCCCGTGGGTGCCCAGTTCGAAACACGCATGCAGAGTTGGTGGACGCACGCCGCCGCCGAACGTGAACCCAGCACACATGCCAACCCGGTGGAGTTCGGCATTGACCTCGACGAGGTGCGGCCCCGATTCGCGCGCTATGTCGATTGTGCGCGCCGGTGGACTGCGCTCCGGAACACCGACGAACAGGAGACAATGGATGGCCGTTGATCTGACCGGGGGCATCGACCCCGCGCGCGAGTACATGTTGGCTCAGCGGCCGCAGGATCCGGAGATGCGTGACTCGGTGAGCTTCTGGGTGGTCGATGACTGCGGGAAGATTGGCTTGCCGCGCATCGGAATTGAAGCCGTAGGCGCTAATTGGGACACCCACGACATCCAAGTGAATGTCGCTTTCCCCGACGGCCGGGTCTATCGGTTGCGGGGCAATGGGCCGTCGCTGCCCGTCGAGGGGCCCGACGGGCGGGCGAGTGTCTTGGGCGCCGGGGGCCTCGCGTTCCGCTGCATCGAGCCCTTCGAAACCTGGACGATGTCGTACGACGGGTCGGCGGTGCAGACGTCCTCCGCGGACCTGGCCGCCGGGAAGAAGGACGGCCCGTCGGTGGACATCAGTTTTCGCGTCGAGGCGAAGATGGCGGTTCCCCCCTGGGTGCAGGGAGCGCTGCAGCCCGACGCCGACGCACAACTCAAAACCACCGCGGTGGGCGCCATCATGGGCGGCCCGCGCTATGAGCAGTTATTCACCGCCACAGGCGAATTCCACGCCGCCGACAAAGACCACAGGTTCACCGGCAGTGGGCTGCGAATTCGGCGTACCGGAGTGCGCAAGCTCGCCGGCTTCTGGGGGCACTCGTGGCAGTCGGCGGTCTTCCCCGACGGAAGAGCTTTCGGATACATCGCCTACCCGCCTCGCGCCGATGGCCAGCCCTCCTTCAACGAGGGATTCGTCTTCGCGGGAGACGGCGACCTCGTCCCCGCCCGAGCGGTCCAGGTGCCTTGGCTGACCCAGCTCCGGCCGCTAGGCGAGGATGTCTCGCTGGTGCTACAGACAGCCGACGGCGTCGTCGAAATCGGCGGTGAAACAGTCTTTTCCACCCACGACATTCACCATAACGACGACATGTACTCGATGCAGGCGCTCAAGCAGGAGATGCCCAGTTTCCCCGCGCTGCAGCAGGCCGGCGTGCGCTACACCTGGGATGGCGAAGAGACCTATGGGATGCTCGAACGCTCCAATCCGCTCGACAAGATCGACCGCGACCAAGAGAGGAAACGAAAAGACCGATGAGCCAGTCACTGTCGGGAAAGGTAGCGCTGATCACCGGCGCCGCGCGAGGACAAGGCCGAGCCCACGCCGCGCGGCTGGCCGCCGAGGGCGCTGACATCATCGCGGTGGACATCGCCGGACCACTGCCGCCGTGCGTTCCCTACGATTCGCCGACGCCCGACGATCTGGCCGAAACGTCGCGAGTCGTCACCGCGAACGGTCGAAAGGCCATCACCGCGGCTATCGACATTCGCGACCTGGACGCGCTCAAGGCCGCCGTCGACGAGGCTGTGGGCGAGCTGGGGCGACTCGACGTGATCGTCGCCAACGCCGGGATCTGCAGCCCGGCCCCCTGGGATCAGATCACCGCCCAGGCGTTCCGAGACACCATCGACACCAACGTCGTTGGCACTTGGAACACCGTGATGGCAGGTGCACATCACATCATCGACGGCGGTCGGGGCGGCTCGATCATCCTGATCGGTTCCGCTGCCGGCATCAAGATGCAGTCGTTCATGATCCACTACACCGCAAGCAAACACGCCGTCGTCGGGATGGCACGCGCGTTCGCCGCCGAGCTCGGCCGGTACAACATCCGGGTCAACAGCCTGAACCCCGGCGCGGTGTCGACGCCGATGGGCACCGGACGGATGCGCGAAGCGCTGCAATCGGCCGCCGACGACTACCCCCACTTGCGCGGCATGCACAAGCACCTGCTGCCCGAAGGCATTGCGCAGCCGGAAGACATCGCGGATGCAGTGGCCTGGCTGGCGTCAGACCAATCCAGATTGGTTACCGCAAGCCAGGTTTCGGTCGATATCGGCGTGGGTTATGTCTGATGCGCGGGCTGAAGGACAAAACATTCCTGATCGCCGGAGGAGCCACCGGAATTGGCGCCGCGACCGCCGAGCGCCTTGCCGGCGAGGGGGCGTCCGTCGTCATCGGTGACCTCAACATCACCGGCGCCACCGCCACCGCCGAACGGATCGCCGAGTCCGGTGGGCGCGCGATCGCCGTGGAATTCGACCTTGCGGATGATGCGTCCGTGCGGCGCCTCGTCGACCTGACCATGAGGGAATTCGGTGCGCTTCACGGTCTGCACAACGTCGGTGCCGACCTTTCCGACCACAACCTGGGGCGCGACACCACGATTCTCGATACCGACATGGACGTCTGGGTGCGCACCCTCGACGTCAACCTGCTCGGCTACGTCCGCACCATCCGCGCCGTACTCCCGCACCTGCTCGACCAGGGTGGCGGCAGCATTGTGAACACCTCCTCTGGTGCGGCCCTGGGCAGCGATCCGCTGCATGTCGCCTACGGCGCCTCGAAGGCTGCGGTGAACCACCTGACCCGCCACGTCGCCGTCAATTGGGGCAGACACAACATCCGGAGCAACGGCGTCATGCCCGGGCTGGTGATGGGCGAAACCCAGGAACGTCAGAACGACACACAACTGCAGCAGGCCTTCCTCATGTTTGGCAAGACCACTCGACTGGGCAGACCCGACGACCTCGCCGCAATCACGGCCTTTCTGCTATCGGACGAAGCCGAGTGGATCACCGGCCAGGTCTGGTACATCGGCGGCGGCTCGCACCTGCGGCAATAGCCACTCGGCGTCAGACACTCTCCGGCCAACCAGGCACAATGTCTTAGAGGGATCATGGCGCTTGGCGGGAAGAGCCGCCGCGGGCGCATGCGTTGAGTTGGCGGTAGTACCCGCCGCCGTATAGGCAAGGAGCGGCATGAACACGAGCGAATTCCGGGTCGACGGGATGAGCTGTGGCCACTGCGAGGCGGCCGTCAAGGAGGAGGTCGGCCGCCTGCCCGGCGTGGAGCGCGTGGAGGTCAGCGCCGACACCGGCAGGCTGGTGATCACGAGTTGCGTGCCCATCGACGCGAGCGCGGTGCTCCGGGCGGTTGAAGAGGCCGGCTACGAGGCCGTGCTGGTGGCATGAGCGCGGCGCCGGTGAGCCATATCGAACTGACCATCGCGGGGATGACGTGCGCGTCGTGCGCCGCGCGGATCGAGAAGAAGCTGAACAGGCTCGACGGCGTCGCCGCGACCGTCAACTACGCCACCGAAAAGGCCGCCCTCACCGTCCCCCCGGGGTACGACCCCCAGCTACTGATCGCCGCCGTCGAGCAAGCGGGTTACAGCGCCACCCTGCCGCAACGGGAGGCGCCCGCCCGCGAGAAGACCGACGATGCCGAGCTCACCGCGTTACGCACCCGCCTCGTCACTTCCGCCGTGCTCGCCACCCCGGTGATCGCCATGGCGATGATCCCCGCCCTGCAATTCCGGTACTGGCAGTGGGCGTCGCTGGTCCTGGCGGCACCGGTCGTCGTCTGGGGCGGGCGTCCCTTCCACACCGCCGCCTGGGCCAATCTCAGACACGGCGCCGCCACCATGGACACCCTCGTCTCGATTGGAACGCTGTCGGCCTTCCTGTGGTCGCTGTATGCGCTCTTCTTGGGGACGGCGGGGGAGCCGGGGATGCGGGACGGCTTCGAACTGACCGTCCGGCCCTCAGACGGCGCCGGCAACATCTACCTGGAAGTCGCCGCGGGTGTGACCCTGTTCGTGCTCGCCGGGCGGTACTTCGAGAAGCGCTCCAAGCGGACGGCGGGCGCCGCGCTGCGTGCCTTGCTGGAGCTCGGCGCCAAAGATGTCGCCGTGTTGCGGGACGGAGCCGAGACCCGCATCCCGGTGGACCGCCTCGCGGTCGGCGACGAGTTCGTGGTGCGGCCCGGGGAGAAGGTCGCTACTGACGGCATCGTGGTCTCCGGATCCTCGGCCGTGGACGCCTCGATGCTCACTGGCGAATCCGTCCCCGTCGAGGTCGGTGCGGGCGACACCGTCACGGGCGCCACCGTGAACGCCGGCGGACGCCTCGTCGTACGCGCCACCCGGGTCGGTGACGACACGCGACTGGCGCAGATGGCCAAGCTGGTCGAGGAGGCCCAGTCGGGCAAGGCCGAGGTGCAGCGGATCGCCGACCGCATCTCGGGCGTGTTCGTCCCCGTGGTCATCGGCATCGCCCTGATGACGCTCGGAGCGTGGCTCGCGTTCGGGTTCCCTGCCACCGCGGCCCTGACCGCGGCCGTCGCGGTGCTGATCATCGCCTGCCCGTGCGCGCTCGGGCTGGCGACCCCGACCGCCCTGCTGGTGGGCACCGGTCGCGCGGCTCAGCTCGGCGTGCTGATCAAGGGACCCGAGATGCTGGAGTCCACCCGCAGCGTCGACACCATCGTGCTCGACAAGACCGGCACCGTCACCACCGGCAAGATGACCCTCGTCGACGTGATCGGCGGCCCGGGGACGGACCGCGAGACGCTGCTGCGCTACGCCGGGGCCCTCGAGGAGGCGTCGGAACATCCCATCGCTCAGGCCATCGCCAAGGCCGCCAAAGCCGAGCTCGGCAGCCTCCCCGCGGCCGAAGACTTCACCAACGCCGAAGGAAACGGCGTGCGGGGCATCGTCGACGGCCACACCGTCGTCGTAGGGCGCCCGAGCTTGCTCGCCGCCTGGGACCAGCCGCTGGACGGCGCGCTGTCGGCGGGCAAGGACCGCGCCGAGGGGGAGGGCAAAACCGCGGTCGGCGTCGGCTGGGACGGCCGCGCCCGCGGGGTCCTGGTGATCGCCGACACCGTCAAACCGACCAGCGCGGAGGCGGTCCGGCAGTTCAAGGGGCTGGGCCTGACACCGATCCTGTTGACCGGCGACAACCGGACCGTCGCGCAGCAGATCGCCGACGAGGTCGGTATCACGCAGGTCATCTCCGAAACACTGCCCGCCGACAAGGTCGACGCCATCAAGCGGTTGCAGTCCGAAGGCAAGGTGGTCGCGATGGTCGGCGACGGGGTCAACGACGCCGCGGCGCTGGCGACCGCCGATCTCGGGGTCGCCATGGGCACCGGCACCGACGTCGCGATCCAGGCCGCCGACCTCACCGTCACCCGCGGTGACTTACGCGCCGCCGTCGATGCCATTCGGCTGTCCCGGCGGACGCTGGCGACCATTAAGGCCAACCTGTTCTGGGCCTTCGGCTACAACATCGCCGCGATCCCGCTCGCCGCGCTCGGCATGCTCAACCCGATGCTCGCGGGCGCCGCGATGGCGTTTTCCAGCGTTTTCGTGGTCGCCAACAGCCTGCGGCTGCGCTCGTTCACCAGCGTCACAGGCGGTTGACCGCCACGCCCACGCGCCACGAGGGGAGCCGGGCGGGTGCGGCCGGTGTGGGATAGTTGTCTCGACCCACCGCGTTCGAAAAGACCACGGGTCCGCCCCGCGCAGCGATCGACTTAGCAAAGGCAACGACCGTTGGACCAATTCTTCGGACGACTGTCCTTGCTGCATGGGTGGTTTCCGCCGACCGTGCAGGCACTGACGCTGCTGATGCTGATAATCGCGATCCAGTGGCGTGCGCCGCGCTGGCTCAAGCGGGTGCTGCCCGCGGCCCTGATCGCGGCCGCCGCGGTGGCCGCGCTGTCGTACTGGTACATCACGTCGCTCGGCGTGGCCGGGGACCCGGCGCCGACGGCGCTGTGGCTCTGGATCGCGCTGAGCGGCCTCGCCGCCGCGGTTTTCCTGGTCGGCTGGCGGGGTGCCCGCTGGTGGCGGCGCGGGGTGGCGGTGCTGTCCATAGCCCTGTGCGTGTTGTGTGCCGGGATGGCGTTGAACAGCTGGGTGGGCTACTTCCCGACGGCACTTGCCGCATGGAATCAACTGACCTCCGTGCCGTTGCCCGACCAGATCGACCGGCTGCGGGTCACCGAGATGCAGGTCGCCGGGACCAGGCCGAGCAAGGGCGTGGTGGTGCCGGTGGACATCGACGACAACGCCTCGCACTTTCGCCACCGCCGGGAACTGGTCTATCTGCCTCCCGCGTGGTTCAACAGCAATCCGCCGCCTCGGCTGCCGGCGGTCATGATGATCAGCTCGGCCTTCAACACCCCGACCGACTGGCTGGGCCCAGGCGGCGCCTTCACCACCATCGACAACTTCGCCGCCGCGCATCACGGGTTCTCCCCGGTGCTGGTGTTCGTCGACCCAACCGGTTCGTTCGACAACGACACCGAGTGCGTCAACGGCAGCCGGGGCAACGCCGCCGACCACCTGGCCAAGGACGTCGTGCCCTTCGTGGTGTCGAACTTCGGCGTCAGCGCCGATCGAGCCAACTGGGGTGTCGCCGGATGGTCGATGGGCGGCACCTGCGCGGTTGACCTGGCGGTCATGCATCCGGAACTGTTCAGCGCCTTCGTGGACATCGCCGGTGACCGCAGCCCCAATGTCGGCCCCAAGGATCAAACGATCGCCAAATTGTTCAATGGCGACCACACCGCCTGGGCCGCGTTCGACCCGCTCACCGTGATGGCGCGGCATGGTCGCTACACCGGATTGTCGGGCTGGTTCGACGTCCCGGGTTCGTCCGAGCAGCGCAATGTCGCCGAGGAAGCCAATCCCACGTCCACCGCCACCAGCACCGACCCCGCCGCCAACCCGGAAGGCCAGGACGCCGCCGCCAACGCGTTGTGCACCGCCGCCACCGCGAACGGCATCTCCTGCGCCGTGGTCAGCCAGCCGGGCAAGCATGATTGGCCGTTTGCCGCCCAGGCGTTTGCTGCCGCACTACCCTGGCTCGCCTCGACGCTGGGAACACCCCAAGCTGAGCAAGTCCAGCTGCCCCGGCGCGGCGGCGGCGAACCGCACTGATCGAGAAATTCACAGCTCACCCTCCCGTAACGCTTCCGGGATATTGGCGCTGGTAGTGGTACGGTTTGCTGCTGATGGCTGCGATGTTGTGCACGACGGGCGACCCCTCCGCGGGGTGGCCCGGTGCCCACCGCGGGGCAATTACCGTCGAGCCCGATCCACGATGAATCGCCGTCAGTTTCTGGGTTCGCTCGCCGCATCGGTCGTCGCCGGTGTGGGCGCCGCCCGGCTGGTGGTCGACCCGCAGCCGCGAACCTTCGCCGATGTACCGCCGGCTTCTGCGGTGACGTCCGGACCCACCGCCCCGGCCGCCCTGTTGCCGCCCCCACCGCTGAGCGCCCGCATCCCCCTGCCCGGAGGGGGCGCTTTGAGGAAGATCCCCGGGGAAGGTGACCTGCTGGCGCTCACGGTCGACGACGGCGTCAACAGCGAGGTGGTGCGGGCGTACACGCAGTTCGCCAAAGACACCGGTGTGCGGTTGACCTACTTCGTCAACGGCACTTACGCCTCGTGGACCGAGAACGCGGAGCTGCTGCGGCCCCTGGTCGACAGCGGGCAGATCCAACTCGCCAACCACACGTGGTCACACCCGGATCTGACGACGCTGACCAAGGAGCAGGTCGACGAGCAACTCACCCGCAACGACGAATTCCTCAAAAAGACATACGGAATCGGTGCGAAGCCGTACTGGCGGCCGCCGTATGCGAAGCGCAATGCGGTCGTCGACGCCATCGCCACCGACCTGGGCTACACCATGCCGACGTTATGGTCGGGATCGCTGTCGGATGCGACGTTGATCACCGAGGAATACATCGTGCAGATGGCCGACCAGTACTTCACGCCGCAGGCCATCGTCATCGGCCACCTCAATCACCTGCCGGTGACACACGTCTACCCGCAACTCGTCGACGTCATCCGCTCGCGCAACCTGCGCACCGTCACGCTCAACGACGTCTTCCTCAAAACCCCGTAGCCCCAAAGGTTTACCCGGCGGGCCGGATGTTCTGGTTGATGTGGAAGACGTTGCCCGGATCGTATTGCGCCTTGATCTCGGTGAGCCGCTGGTAGTTCGGACCGTAGGTCGCCCGCACCCGCTCCTGCCCCTCGTCCATCATGAAGTTCACGTAGGCGCCGCCGGCGGAGTACGGGTGGGTGGCGTCCCAGTAGTCGACGGTCCAGCGTTTCAACAGCTCCGCGTTCGCCGGGTCGGGGTCGACCCCGGCGATGACTTGGGAGAAGTTGACGTCCCGGTACGCCCACGCCGTGTCGGATTGGCCGACCTGGTGAACCGCACCGTCGATCGGGTACAGGTGCATCGTGGAGTGCATGGTCGGCAGTTCCTCGGTGAAGCGGGCATGGGCTTGCACCGCGGCGTCGGGAATCGTCCGGACGAAGTCACCCCGCCAATACCATTGCAGCCCTTTGGGATACAGGCCATCGAAGGTCGACTGCAACAGGGGATAGGGTACGGGGCCCAGGCCGTCGAAGGCGGGTTCCATCTGCCGGACCGGCGCGAACGCTTCTTCGGCGCCCGCGGGATCACCCGTGTAGCACCAGACCACGGCGCACGCCTTGTGCAGGTGGAACGCCTCGGGGAACGGCGCCACCGGCGGGACGGTCATGGCCGCGAAGAATCCGTAGAGATCCTCGTCCTGCGCGGGCATGAAGTCCCGGTACCACGAGAGGATGTCGGCGGTGGCCGACGAGGGCCACGCCGTGGGACCGCAGATCACCGTGTGAACCGGATGCAGGCGGAACGTGAACGACGTGACCACGCCGAAGTTTCCGCCGCCGCCGCGCAGCGCCCAGAACAGGTCGGGGTGCTGCGATTCCGACGCCGTCACCACCTTGCCGTCGGCCAGGACGACCTCCGCCTCCAACAGATTGTCGATGGTGAGGCCGTGCTTGCGGGTCAGGTAGCCGTGGCCGCCGCCCAGCGTCAGGCCGCCGACACCGGTGCTGGAGATGATGCCGGTCGGCGTCGCCAGACCGTGCGCGTGCGTGGCGGCGTCGACCTGTGCCCATGTCGCTCCGCCCTGCACCCGCGCGGTGCGCCTTTCGGAGTCGACGTCGACGCGGTTCATCAGCGACAGGTCGATGACGAGGCCACCGTCGACGGAGCCGAACCCGGGGCCGTTGTGGCCACCCCCGCGGACGGCGACCGCGAGGTCCGACCTCCGGGCGAATTCGAGGGCTCCCGCGATGTCGTCAGCCGATTCGCAGCGCACGATCAGGGCCGGACGCTTGTCGATCATGCCGTTGTGCAGGGCACGTGCCTCGTCGTACCTGGGGTCGTCCGGCAGGATCACCTGCGAGCCGAGCCGGGCGCGTAATTCATCGGTTGCGGTCGTGAGGCTCATGGCTCACACCTCCTTGTTTGCTCGCGGGTGTTGATGCCGCGACGTTACGAGGCCGGCGAGCCGCGCGTCATGACCACAACCGAGCATTTCCGAGGCATTCCACGATAGTCACATCTGACTATCGACCCACCCACACCGTCGCGGCTACGTTGTTTGCATGGCGCAGTGGGTGCCGCCCCCGCTCCCGGCCGAACTGATCGCTCGTCGCCGGGGCCCGCTCGTGGGTCGCGACCCCGAACTCGCGGTGTTCGAGCAGGCCTGGGCCCGGGTCGAGCGGGGGAACCGGCAGGCCGTTTTCATCGGCGGTGAGCCGGGGGCCGGTAAGACGCGGCTGGCGGCGGAGGTGGCCGGGACGCTGTTCGACCACGGCGTCGCGGTGCTGGTAGGTAGTTCGACCGCCGACGAGGATCTGCCCTACGCCCCGTTCGCCGAGGCGCTCGACCGGCTGCTGACCGCCAGTCCGCCGGGTTCGATGACCGAAGCGTTGGGCGACGTGGGACCGCAGCTGCGGCGGCTGTCGGCGCAAGTGGGCCGGCACTCGCCGGACGACGGCCCGGCGCCCGAGGTCGGGTCGGCGCGGCAGGCCCTCTTCGACGCGTTGACCGGCTTCCTGCGGCGGCTGGCGGCGGATCGCCCGATCGCGCTGATCCTCGACGACCTGCACTGGGCGCAGCTTCCCACCCTCGCGCTGCTCGAGCACGTGCTGATCGGCTGCGCCGATGTGCGCCTGCTGGTGGTGGTCACCTTCCGCACGACCGAGCCCGACCGGTCCGACGATCTGGCCACCCGGCTGGCCGAACTGCACCGGTTCGACGGGGTCCGGCGCCTGGACCTGGCGGGACTGGACACCGAGGCGATCGCCGAATTCGTGACGCGAACCCAGCAGCTGGCCCCCGCATCCGCGCGCACGGCCGCCGCCCTGCTGCGCGAGAGGACCGGCGGCAATCCGTTCTTCCTGACCGAACTGGTCAACGACCTCGAAATCCGGGGCGGCCTGGCCACATTGAGCACGCAGCAGACGGTCCCCGCATCGGTCGGAGACGCCATCGCCCGCCGCCTTGCCGGGCTGGGGACCGGCGTGCGGGCGGTCATCGAGCAGGCGGCGGTGCTGGGCCAGACGTTCGACCTGCCGGCGCTCATCTCGACGTGCGGGGCCGAGGTCGGCGCGACGCTGGCGGCGGTCGATTCGGCCGAGGCCGTCGGGCTGGTCCGCGCGGTCACCGACTCCGACGGTGAGTTCGCGTTCGTGCACGCCCTGACCCGTGAATCGGTGCTCGGCGGCATGGCGGCCTCGCGGCTGCGGATCATGCACGCGCGCGCCGCCGAGGCACTGGAGGGACGCGCCGACCCCGCGCTCGTCCCGCGCCTGGCCAACCACTTCCTGGTGGCACACGTGCTGGGCTACCACGAGCAGGCGTTGCGTTACGCGCGCCAGGCGGCCCGAATGGCCGAACAGAGCCTGGCCTACGAGGACGCGGCGAAGTGGTTCGAGCGGGCGGCGTCGCTTCCCGAACTCAGCCTCGCGGACCGTGCCAGGCTGCACCTCGACGCGGCCGCGAACCACGTGCGGGGGGGCTCGTTCGCGCGGGCGCGCGCCATCTACGAACGCATCGGCGCGATGGACGACCCGCTGATGCGGCTGGAGGCGGCCGTCGGCTACGAGGAAGCCAATTGGCGCCCCGGGCAGTCGAATTCGAAAGCCGCCGACCTGTTGGCCTCAGCGCTGGAATCCTGCGGGCTGCAGGCCGAGGACCCGCGCTACGTGCAGGCGCTCGGCAGCTTCGGCCGGGCGCTGGCCTTCGCCGGCGAGGCGGACCGGGCACGCGAGGTCGGCGCCGACGCGATCGAGCGCGCGCGCGCCATCGGCGACGCGACTGTACTGCTGCACACGTTGAAAACCAGCCTGTGGCAAGGCCTTACCCCGGAGATGAGCGAAATCCAGGCGGAGCGTGCGGCCGAGGTGTCGAGCTTGGCGCTGTCGCGTCGCGACTACGAGTCACTCGGCGCGGCATCGCACTTCCATGCCATGGTCAGCTACCTGGCCGGCCGGCCCGACGGCCTTGCCGCCGCGACCGCGGACATGCGGCGAGCGGCCCAGAGCTGCGGGCAACCCGCCTTCGGCTTTGTCGGCGCGTGCATCGAGCAAGCACTGGCCTATCTGCGCGGCGACTTCGCCGGGGCCGAACGCTGGGCCGACATCGCCTTGCGCACAGGCGATTTGTTCGGCGCAGACGACACCGAGGGCTCGAACGGGGTCCAGATGTTCATGATCCGTCGCGAGACCGGCGACCTGAAGAGGTTCGGCGAGTTCATCGACGGCAGTGAAACGTTCACCGGCCGCTGGGTGCCGGGGCTGCTTGCCCTGTACACCGAGCTCAACTGCGAACGCGGCATGAGCCGCGCGCTCAACCAGCTACTCAACCGCAACCTCGGCGACCGCCTCGAAGACGCGCAGTGGCCGATGGAGCTGGTGTTCATGGTCGAGGCGGCGCTGGAGCTGTCCCACCGCGAAGCGGTCCACGCGCTGCGCCCGTTCGTCTCGCGTTATACCGGAAAGAATCTGGTGGCCGGCCAGTTCGTCGCGCTGTTCGGCAGCGCCGACCGGTACCTGGCGCGGATGGCCGCGCTCTGCGGGGACGGCGCCGCGGCTGAGCGGCACTTCGCCGCCGCTACCGGGATGGACCGCCGGATGGGCTCGGTGGTCCACATCAGCGAGACGCTGGCGCGACACGCGTTGTTCGCGGCGTCGCGCGGTCGCACCGAGGACGCCCGGGGTCTGGCGGAGGAGGCGCGCGCGCTCGCCGGTGCGATCGGCCAGAACCGGGTGGTCGACCTCGCCGATTCGGTGCTGGCCATGGGTTCCCTGGGACCGGACGGCCTGACCGAACGGGAGGTCGAGGTGCTGCGGCTGCTCGCCGAGGGGTTGAGCAATCGCGCGATCGGCGAACGCCTTTTCATCAGCACCAACACCGCGGCGAACCATGTGCGCAACATCCTGATCAAGACGGGCGCCGCGAACCGCACGCAGGCGGCGATGTACGCCGCCGATCACGAACTCCTCGGGTAGTGCCCCTCAGATGTCGGACAGGGCCCCATTCGGCATCAGGCGGTCCGTCACTTCGACGACGGTATCGGCGGGCAGGCCGGCGCGCGCGGCCGCGGATCTGATGGCCTCCGGCGACGGTGCCTCGTACAGGCAGTAGGTTTTTCGTTTGTCCGCCGACAGGAACGAGTACATCCAGCGCACGCCCTCCTGGTCGTTGATCCGGTTGATACCATCGGCGGACTCGAGGCCGGGTTCCAGTTCCTCGGCAAAGTTGCGCTCGACCATGAAGATGGGCACGGGGGACTCCTGTTCACTGTCTTGGGTCGAGCCTAGGCCGTCAGCGACGGTCAAGACATCAGAAGCGCTCCAGCCCGGTGACCGGCCGCCGGCCGCCAGGTTGACGCCCGAATCTCTAACAATTTAGAGATCGCCTTTCCACCCGGTGGCCACCGGTTGTTACCGTTCCGTGATGCGCCGGGTTGGGGGAGCTTTCACCTGCTGGGCACCGTTGTGTTGAACTATTTCGCCGCACCCTCTTACGCGAGGGGAGTTGGTGGCCCCACCGACTACGAGCGCCCCTGATCATCCTTTCAGCATTCCGTCGATCAGCCGGTGCAGCACCTGCCGGGTCTCCCGGCGGGTGCGCTTGGGATCGTCGGCGGTGGAGATGAGCATTGCGGCCTCGTCGAGCGCACCGATCAGCACGTGCGCCAACGGCCGCACCGGCTGCTTGGGCAACTGCCCGGCCCGGATGGCCTCGGTGATCAACTGCTCGGTCATGCCCAGGCTGTACCGCTGGGCGACATCGCGAAAACCGGCCCAGCCCAACACACTCGGGGCGTCCAGCAGCATCAGCTGGCGCACCTCCGGGTCCCCGGAGACATCCAGCCATGCGTCGACCGCCGCGCGGATCGCGTCTGCCGGCGTCGTCGCCCCCGACTCGGCCACCAGCCTCTCCATCCGGGCCATCACATCCTGCTCCACCGCCTCCACGACCTCGCGAAACAGCGCCGCCTTGTCCGCGAATTGGTGATACATCGCCCCGCGCGTCACCCCCGCGGCGGTCGCGATCTCCGGCGTGCCCACCTCCGCATAACCCCGCAATCCCCACAGCTTGCGCGCAGCCGCAATCAGCGCGTCGCGGGTCGCCGCGGAGCGCTCTTCCTGAGTCCGTCTCTTGCTTTCCATACAGCCTGTTGGTAACTTACGAACAGACAGCCTGTTTGTAAGTGTATCCCGAGGTAGGAGTTCTCTATGTCGACGATCGACATTAGTGCCGGAACCATTCATTACGAAGCAACCGGACCCGAAAACGGCCGGCCGGTGGTGTTCGTGCACGGCTACATGATGGGCGGCCAGCTGTGGCGCCGGGTCAGCGAACGGCTCGCGGACCGCGGGCTGCGGTGCATCGCCCCGACCTGGCCGCTGGGCGCGCATCCGGAACCGCTGCGGCGCGGCGCCGACCGGACCATCACGGGCGTGGCGGGCATGGTCGCCGAGGTGCTGGCCGCGCTCGACCTCGAGGACGTGGTGCTGGTCGGCAACGACACCGGCGGCGTCGTCACTCAGCTCGTGGCCGTGCACCACCCGGAGCGGCTCGGCGCGCTGGTGCTCACGAGTTGCGATGCGTTCGAACACTTTCCGCCGCCGATCCTCAAGCCGGTGATCGCGGCGGCGAAGTCGAAGGCGACGTTTCGGGTCGTGGCCCAGGCGATGCGGGTGCCCGCGGCGCGCAAGCGCGCGTTCGACGGGCTGGCGCATCGCAACATCGACGACCTCACCGAGGCCTGGGTGCGTCCGGGGCTATCCGATCCTCGCATCGCCGAAGACCTGCGCCAGTTCACCCTCTCGATGCGCACCGAGGTGACGACGGGCGTGGCTGCCCGGCTGCCCGAGTTCGACAAGCCCACCCTCGTTGCGTGGTCGGCCGACGACGTGTTCTTCGAGCAGGAGGACGGGGCGCGGCTGGCCGCCACCATCCCCAACGCCCGCCTCGAGATCATCGACGGGGCCAGGACCTTTTCGATGATCGACCAGCCGGACCGGCTCGCCGACCTGTTGTCGGCGATCGCGGTGCGTACGTAGGTCTCCCCCGGGCCGAAGGTCGGGTTGTTGGGCCCAGTCGGGCCATTTCTACCCAACAACTCGACGTTCGGCGCCGCTAGCGCCCGTGGCGTTACGCTCGCGGGCATGGAAAACGTGCTGAAAGGCCGGCGGATCCTGGTCACCGGCGGAGCCACCGGCATCGGTGCGGCCGCCGTCGGAGCTCTCACCGAGGCGGGGGCCGAACTCGCCGCCACCTATCATCAGACGCCGCCGCCGGACGGGCTCCCGGCCACCTGGCTGCAGTGCGATGTGCGCGACCCCGAGGCGGTCTCGGCGATGGTGCGGCAAGCCGCCGAACGCCTGGGTGGGCTCGACGTGTTGGTGAACGCGGCTGGGCTGTGGCAGGCCGGGATCCCCGGCTACATCGGCGTCGACGAGATCACCTTCCTGTTGGACACCAACGTGAAGGCGACCATCCTCACCAATCAGGCCGCCTACGCCGTGATGAAGGACCAAGATCCCAAGGGCGGCAGGATCATCAACTTCGGTTCCTCGGAAGCCGTTATGGGCAGCCCGATCTCGGCCGTCTACGCCGCGACGAAGGGCGCGGTGCAGTCCTGGACACGATCGGCCGCCAAAGCCTGGGCCGCCGACAAGGTAACCGTCAACGCCCTGGCGCCGGCGGTGCAGACGCCGGGGGCCGACCGGCTGCGCGAATTCCTCGGCCCCGACGCGAGTGCGTTGATCGACCAGCAGATGCAGATGATGATTCCGCTCGGCGGAAAGCTTGGGGACCCCGCGCGCGATCTCGGCCCGATGCTGGTCTTTTTGGCCGGCCCCGGCTCCGGATTCATCACCGGGCAGCTGCTGGCGGTCGATGGCGGCCTGATGATGGTGGGCGGGTAGCGCGACGGGCGCCGCGACTAGGATAAGACGGACCGTCTCGTCTCGCAGGGTTAGGCATAGTGAAGGTGACTTGAGACCGATGACTGACGACACCATCCAGGAGCTGCTGCGCAAGCGCGTGTCCGATCCGGGGACCGCGGTCAAACACCGCGCTTTGCAGTGGAGTTGGAGTCAGTACCTCGGCGGTGCGGCGACGCGGGCCGCGGCCCTGATATCCGCCGCCGACCCGGCCCGGCCGATGCACGTGGGCGCCCTGCTGAGGAACACTCCCGAGATGCTGAGCCAGATGGCGGCGGCCGGGCTTGGCGGCTACGTCCTGTGCGGGCTGAACACCACCCGGCGCGGCGAGGCGCTCGCGGCCGACGTCCGCCGCGCGCATTGCCAGTTCCTCGTCACCGACGCCGAGCACCGGCCGCTGCTCGACGGCCTGGACCTCGCGGGAACGCACATCCTCGATACCTCGACGCCGCAATGGGCCGAATTCATCGAGGGCGCTGGGGAACTCGTGCCGCACCGGCACGTCACCGCGACGGACCCCTTCATGATGATCTTCACGTCCGGAACGAGCGGTAACCCCAAGGCGGTGCAGGTGTCACACCTGATGGCGACATTCGCCGGCGCCAACCTGGTCCAGCGCTTTGCGCTATCCGAGCAGGACACGTGCTACGTGTCGATGCCGCTGTTCCACTCCAACGCGGTCGTCGCGGGGTGGGCGCCCGCGGTGGTCTCCGGCGCCGCGATCGTGCCGGCGAAATTCTCGGCGAGCAGCTTCCTCGACGACGTCCGCCACTACGGTGCGACGTACATGAACTACGTGGGCAAGCCGCTCGCCTACATCCTGGCCACACCCGA
Organism: Mycobacterium sp. SMC-2; assembly: GCF_025263485.1. Taxonomy (NCBI): domain Bacteria; kingdom Bacillati; phylum Actinomycetota; class Actinomycetes; order Mycobacteriales; family Mycobacteriaceae; genus Mycobacterium; species Mycobacterium sp. SMC-2. Next base: position 804,357 of record NZ_CP079863.1, on the reverse strand, counting down.
ACGCGACGACGACGCCGACAATCCCCTGCGGGTGGCGTTCGGAAACGAGGCCAACGACAAGGACATCGAGGAGTTCGCGCGCCGCTTCGGCGTGCAGGTCGAGGACGGGTTCGGCTCCACCGAGAACGCCGTCATCGTGATCCGCGAACCCGGCACGCCGAAGGGTTCGATCGGCAAGGGGTTCGACGGCGTGGCCATCTACGACAGCGACACCGTCACCGAGTGCGCGGTGGCGCGCTTCGATGCCGACGGCGCCCTGGTCAACGCCGACGAAGCCGTGGGCGAGTTGGTCAACACGGCCGGCTCGGGATTCTTCACCGGCTACTACAACGACCCCGAAGCCAACGCCGAGCGCATGCGCCACGGCATGTACTGGTCCGGCGACCTCGCCTACCGCGACGCCGACGGCTGGATATACCTGGCCGGCCGCACCGCCGACTGGATGCGGGTCGACGGGGAGAACCTCGCCGCAGCGCCTATCGAACGAATCCTGTTGCGGCACAGGGTCATCAACCGCGTCGCAGTGTACGCCGTCCCGCACGAGCGCGTCGGCGACCAGGTGATGGCCGCGGTCGTCCTCAACGACGGTCAGACCCTCGAGCCCGACGCGTTCGAGGCATTCCTCGACGCCCAGCCCGACCTGTCGCCCAAGGCCCGGCCCCGCTATGTGCGCATCGCCACCGACCTGCCCAGCACCGCCACCCACAAGGTACTCAAGCGCCAACTGATCGCCGAGGGGACGGACATCGGCGCGGGGGAAGTGCTGTGGGAGCGCGAACCACGCGGGACCGCGTACGCGGTCGCGAGGCCTAGCTCGGGCCCTCGGACACCCGGCGGCGGATCTGGCCCTTCGGCCGTCGCACCCGTTTGACCGGATCTCGCGTTGCGCCGGCGGCGATCTCGTCGCGCAACTGGGTGATGTTGGAGATCTCCGAATACAGGCCGCGAATCGCGTAGTCCAGGACCGCGAACGAGAAGCGCTGGCTAGGGTCGTCGGTGATGCCGAGTTCGCGCGACCGCTGCCGCGACCACAACGCCTCGTCCAGCCGCGCCCGGGTCGCCTCGAGGTGCCGGTCCAGCGTGTCGACGATGTGTTCGGGGTCCTCGCCGCGGGCGAACCAGGTTTTCAGGATCACGGGATGCTTGATGACGACCTGGTCCTGCCCCGGGAAATGTTGCACCCAGCGGCGCAGTGCGTCGAGCCCGGCTTCGGTGGTCTCGTAGAGCGTGATCGCCCGCTTGCCCGCCTGGGCGCGAACCTCGCCGACCATGCCGCGCGCCAACAACCGATTCAGTTCGCGCCGAACGTGACTGACCGACGGGGACCAGTAGAAGTGGCTGACCGACAACTCGGCGCGCATCTTGATCTCGCCCGCGGTGAGCCGCTCGTCGTTGGCGGCCAGCACGCCCAGCACCAGGTAGGCCGTTACCGGCAGGCCGTTGCTGGTGCGCGCGGGACTCATGGCCGGCTATTCCTCGCCGGCAAAGTAGGGCAGCGTCACGTCGGGACCGACGGCGTGAAACTGCACCCGCACGCGCATGCCGATCCGCAGCTCCTCGGGCGCCACACCGACGACGTTGGTCAGCATCTGGTAACCCTCATCCAGGGTGACGATCGCCGGCGCATAGGGGGGTTCGAATTCCGCCGTCACCGGCCGGTGAACCACCGTCCAGCTGTAGATCTGGCCGAGGCCGCCGCTGCGCTCCCAACGGACTTGCGCCGAAAGGCATTCGCGGCAGTGCTCCGTCGGCGGGAAGTTCGCCAGGCCGCAGGCTTCGCAGCGCTGATACCGCAGTTCGCCGGACCGACAACCCTGCCAGAAGGGAAGGCTGAGGTGGCTACTGGCGTGGGGCACCGGGCCGGTTTGTGGCCGCAAGGCGTCGGAGGTCACCGCGGTTCGTCCCCCAGGATCAGCAGCGTGGTGAACAAGGCGCCCGCTCCCCCGTTGCTGCACAACGCGATATGTGCGTCGGGGACCTGGAGCTCGCCCGCCTGGCCGCGCAGCTGCTGGACGGCTCGGATGGCCCGCTGCATCATCTGCGGATTGGAGCCCGCATGGCTGAACGACATGGTTCCTCCGTCGGTGGTGATGGGATGGCTGCCGTCGATGGCGATGTGACCCTCGGCGACGAATGGTCCCCCCTCGCCCTCGCCGCAGAACCCGAACGCCTCGAGCTGGCGGATGATCTCGAACGAGAACGGATCGTAGAGTTCGAGGACGTCGACGTCGTCGGGACGCAGCCCGGAGTGGGCGAACGCGCGCTCGGCCGCGCGCCTGCCGACCACACCGTTGACGTGCCCGTCCCGCCGCCCCGCAAGGTCCCACGCGGGCGGGTGCTGGTAGGACGGGCCGTGGAAGTCGGCGCCGCTGCCCAGCACGTAGATGGGTTGGCTTGCGCCGGGGCTCTTTTCGACGTTCGCCACGACGAGCGCGCATCCGCCTTCGGAGGTGGTGGCGCAGTCGAGGAGATGAAACGGGTCGGCGATGGGCCGCGATGCCGTGATGTCGTCGGGCGCGAAGGGCCCGCGCTGGTAGTAGACGGCCTCTCGGTTGCGGGATCCGTTGTTGCGGATGGTCGCCGCCACGATCGACAGCTGTTCGCGCGTCGTGCCGTAGGTGTGCATGTGGCGGCGCGCGATCAGCGCGAACTCGGCGGTGGTGAACATGCCCCACGGCGCGACGAATTCGTTCTCGGGCCGGGTCCACGGCGCCGTCGCCTCATGGTCGCGGTACTCGCCGGCCTGAGCGGCGACGAGCACCACCACGTCGGCCATACCGTGCTCGATGGCGGTGACGGCCTCGGTGATCATGCCGACGCCGAAGGCGAGGCCCTGCCAGGCCGGGCCGAGACGCAGGTCGTAGATCAGGGCGGTGGACAGCGGCCCGGCGCTGATCCCGTCGACGTCGTCGAGGCGCAGCCCCGCGTCGTCGAGTGCGCCGCGGATGGCCGTGAGCGCCAGGCTGCGTGAGGTCTCGCCGTCCAGGCGGCGGCCCTGCCGGGTGTTGTGCACCCCGACGATCGCCGCGGTGCGTTTGGTGACTGCCACTTTGGTCCTTTGCCTCGCTTTAGTTTTCGTCCGCCACCACACCGAGGTAGGTGCCGACGACGGCGTAGTGTTGGCCGTCGCGGGTGATGGTCCCGATGGTCGTGGTTCGTGCGTCGGCGTGCGCCGTGCCGGCGGGCAAGACGTCGATCCGCACGTCCACGGGCCGCGCCGTCTGCGGGTCGGTGATCTCGACGACCATCGCCACCGCGCGCTCGTCCTCGTCCCACTCGACGCTGGTGATGCGGTGCCGGGCGGTCAATTCCATCACCACGGAGTCCTGGCGCACCAGAAAGCGCACCGGCGCGCACAATTCGCCGGCGCGGGGCGGCACGCAAAGGGTGACCGCCATGTCACAGGCCCGCCGGCCGGGAGCTGATGGTCCCCGACTCCTGCAACGCGGACAGCTCTTGTCGGCTGTGCCCCAGCAGGCCCGTCAGGATCTCGTCGGTGTGCTGGCCGTACAGCGGCGGCGCCCGGCGGATCCAGCGCCGGGGCCTGCCGAGGAACGCGAACGGCATTCCGGTGCACAGGAAGGAACCGGCGACCGGGTGGTCAACGGTTTCCCAGAAGCCCCGGGCGTGCAGCTGCGGGTCCCGCAGGAGTGCGGGGGCCGGCGTGACGGGAGCCGCGGCCACCCCGGCCGCGCGCAGCGCGTCGACCACCTCCGCCACCGGTTGGCGTGCGGTCCAGTCCGAGATCAGCTTGTCGATCTCGTCCGGCCGCTCCCGCCAGTCACCGGCGCGCGGATCCGGTTGGCCCAGCAGCCGCGCCAACGACGCGCGAGCGGCGTCGTCCATCGCCGCGAGCGCCACCCAGTCGTCATCGCCCCGGCAGCGGTAAACACCCTGAGGATTGGCGCCCGGGCCGCGATTCCCGTTGCGGCGCATCTCGATTCCGTTGCGGGAGTACTCCACCAGCATCTCGGCGGCCACGTTGAGGGCCGCCTCGACCATGGTGGATTCGACGTGCATCCCGGTCCCCTCGCGGTCACGGATCACCAGGGCGGCCACGGCGGCGAAGGCCGCGTGCAGGCCGGCGATCGGGTCGCACACGCCCCGCGGGATCACCGGGGGGCCGTCGGCGTGCCCGGTCATCCACGCCATCCCGGTCGCCTGCTCCATCGTCTGGGCGAAGCCCACGCGGTCGCGCCAGGGTCCGTCGAGGCCGAAGGCGGGCATCCGCACCATGATGGCGCGGGGGTTGGCCGCGCGCACGGCATCCCAGCCCAGACCGAAGTTCGTCATCACGCGTGGCGAGAAGTTCTCGATGACCAGATCGCTTGCGGCGATGAGCTCCAGCGCGATGGCCCGTCCCGCATTGGTGCTCAGTTCGACGCTGACGCCGCGCTTGTTGCTGTTGCTGCACAGGAAGACCGGGCCCCACTCCCACCACTGGTCCCAACTGGGCGGGCGACCGGCGGAGAACCGCATGCCGTCGGGCCGCCGGACGCCCTCGACTTTGATCACGTCGGCGCCCAGTGCGCCCAGCAGTTGCGTCGCGACCGGTCCCGCCCAGAACGCGGTGAAGTCGGTGATTCGGGTGTCGGCCAACGGCAGGGTGTCGGGGCCTGCGGGCGGGATGGTCCGCGGTGGCCAGTCGACCTTGCCGTTGTCCGCGCCGAGTTCGGGGGCCCGCCCACGCGGCCGGGTCGTCATCGCGTCGCTGCGATAGGGCACCCGTGGCTGCAGCACGCCCGCCTCGGATTCGACGAACACGCCCCGTTCCACGAAATGGTCGATCTTGGGCAGCATTTCGGGTGTGGCGATGGGGGCCACCGGGATGCGGAAGCCGACCGCGAGGTCGACGATCTCCTGCGTGGTGCGGGACTGGGTCCACTGCGTGACCATGGCGAGGAACTCGTCGCGGCGCGCGACGCGTCCGTCGAACGAGGCCAGCTCGGGGTCATCGAGGAGATCGGCGCGATCGATCAGCACCAGGAAATCCTGGAACTGCTGTGCGGTGATGGTGCAGAAGCCGACCATGCCGTCCGCCGTGGGGACGATCGACGGCAGCTCCAAACTGCGCTGTCCCAGCAGGGAATCCGCGCCCAGCACGCTGGCGGACATGGCGGACAGCCCACCCATCGCGATGACCATCGCCTCGTACGTCGAGACGTCGATGATCTCGCCGCGCCCGCTTCGCGCGGCGTGCCGGGCGCTCGCCGCGGCGACCGCGGCCGCGAAGGTGCCCGCCAACCACTCGCCGAGCTGCCCGCCCGCCTGCACCGGCTCGTCCTCCGGCCAGCCCCGCCCGGCTGTCGAACCGCACAGCGCCTGCAGGATGAACTCGTTAGCCACCACGTGGTCGTCCACATAGGGTCCCGTCGTGCCGAACGGCGTCACGGCCACCACCACCGCCGACGGGCCGGTCTGGGCCGTGATGTCGTCGAGCGTCCAGCCGTCGGTCAGGTCGGTCAGCACGATGTCGGCGCCGGCCAGCAGGGCAGCGGTCTCCGCCTGGCCGTCATCGGTCACCGACTTCTTGCCCGCGGCCAGATAGCCGAACAGCGCTCCGGGTGGCCCACCGGCGGACCGAGAGCGCACCGAATCACCCCGCGCCGACTCGGCTTTCACCACGTCGGCGCCGGCGTCGGCGAACATCTTGCCGCAGTAGGACACCGCGATTCCGTTGGACAACTCCAGCACGCGCCAGTCCTCGAACGGCGCTCGGGCTGCCACGTTCAGTTGCCCAGGGTGGTGGCGCGCCCCGCGATTCCGGGGGCTTCGGCCGTCACCTGCGACTGCAGGGCGAACTGGGTCATCCGGGTCCAGGCGTCGCGGTCACGCTGGCTGGCCCGGCGCCCGACGTGCGTGACCACGTCGACGTCGGTGGCCTGGGCGCGCAGGTAGCCGGCCCGGGCGTGTTCCTTGGGGATGTGCGGGAACGGGTCGAAAGAGTAGGCGGCCATGGCGTTTTCGTGGGTGATCTTGTTGATGACGGAGTCGTCGAGATGCCCCATGGTCTCGATGACGTCCTCCGGCGCGAACGGCCAGTTGCTGTCGGAGTGGGGGAAGTCGGACTCCCAGCACAGCATGTCCTCGTTGAACCAGTCCATATTGCGCACGCCGACCTTGTCGCTGATGAAGCAGGTGTAGAAGTGCCGCTTGAACACGTCGGCCGGCCCGCTGTAACCCGGCGGGAACTTGGCCAGCGTCCAGCCCGAATGACGGTTGTAGACATGCTCGGCCCGCCACAGGAAGTACGGGATCCAGCCGACATCGCCCTCGGTGAGCGAGAATTTCAGTTGCGGGAAGTCCGCCCAGAACTCGGCCCAGATCAGCTCGGTGAAGGTGAACATGCTCATCATCGACGACGCCGTCATCTGCACGCTGGGCGGGGCGTCGGTCGACACTTGCGGAGACCGCGACGCGGAGCCGACGTGCGTGCACAGCACCGTCTTGTTCTCGCAGGCCGCCTCGAACAATGGATACCAATATTTGGTGTGAATGCTGGGCATCTGCAGCGCTTCCGGATTCTCCGAGAACGTCACCGCGTGGCAGCCCTTGTCGGCGAGGCGTCTGACTTCCTTGGCCGCCTCCGCCACATCGAACAGCGGCAGGATGCCGCAGGGGATGAACCGGCCCGGGTACGCCGCGCACCACTCGTCGATGTGCCAGTCGTTGTAGGCCTTGATCATCACCAGGTTGACCGCACGGTCGGGGCCCTGGTTGAGCACCTGGCCGGAGAAGCCGGTGAAGTTGGGGAAGTTGAGGCCGGCCAGCTGACCCCCGGCGTTCATGTCGCGGACCCGCTCGTCGACGTTGAAGCAACCGGGCCGCATCTCGTCGTAGCGCGAGGCGTCGATGTTGTACATCTCCCGCGGCTTTCCCGCCACGGCGTTCAGGCCCATGTTCCGGCCGCGGACCTCGCCGTAGTACCACTGCTGGACCCCGTCGGGTTCGATGACCACTCGGGGGGCGCGGTCTTTGTATTTCGCCGGCACGTGCGCGTCGAACATGTCGGCGGGCTCGGCGATGTGGTCATCCACGCTGATCAAGATCAGGTCGTCCTTGTTCATGCCGCGCTCCTCACCCAGATAGTGACTAGTAGATAATGGCGCCGATCACAGTGTCAACTGAGTGCGGCGGGATGAGGGTGCGGCTAAACGGTTGTGCAGCAATGCCGGCCTGCGGTCACGGCCACGGTCGCACCGCGGCCCGGCCGTGCGGCAGAGGAGGGACTAATAGTCCCAATTGCGAGGGGGCGGCCGGCCGCACTTTCGGGCTCGACGGTGCGGCTCGCCGCACACTCGGCAACCTCAGTCGGCCGGCGCGTACCGCAGCATCGTGACGTCGTGCTCCGGGTAGTCGAAGAACACCGGCTTGACCCGCATCCCGACCCTGAGGTCGGCGGGGTCGACGTTCACCATCTCGGTGGAAAACCTTGGCCCCTCGTCCCATTCGACGATGGCGAGCAGTTGCGGGACGGCGTCGGCGAAGTGGGGGCTGACCGGCCGGCGCGCCACGGTGTAGGAATACAACGTTCCCATGCCGGAGATCTCTCGCCATTCCAGGTCGTCGGCGAGAGTGCGCGGCGCGCGCACCCGCGGGTAGAACACGTAGCTTCCCAGCGAGGGCGAATACTGGATGACGATGCGATGCTGCGCCAGCGCGTCCCAAAACGGCGCGCTGGTCGGGGTTTTGACGGGCATCGGGCGCTCGAAGGTGGTCATGTCGGGTCAGTCCCCCTCGAGGATCAGCGTGGTTTGTTCCGACAGGATTCCGCCGTTGCCGGATACGAAGGCGCGGTGACAGTCGGCGACCTGTGCCGCACCCGCGCGTCCCATGATCTGGCGTGTGGCGTCGCAGACGTGGTGCATGCCGCCGGCCAGTCCGGCCTGGCCGAAGCCCAGTTGCCCACCGGCGGTGTTCAGCGGAAAGTCGCCGCGGAAGGTCAGGTCGTGGTCCGCGATGAACTCCATGCCCTTGCCCTTCTCGCAGAAGCCCGCGTCCTCCAGGGACAGCAGCACGGTGATCGTGTAGCAGTCGTAGATCGAAACCATGTCCATCTGCTCGCGGGTCAGCTCCGTCATGGCGAACGCGGTGTCGGCGGCCTCGGCGATCGGGGTGTGCAGCAGGTCCTTGGCGTAGGTCGGGGTCTTGAATGGCACGTGCTCGCCGAATCCCTTGATCCACACCGGCCGGTGCCGCGCACGCCTGGCGAGATCGGCGTTGGCGACGACGACGGCCGCACCCCCGACGCAGGGCATGACGATCTCCAGCATGTGCAGGGGGTCGGCGATCACCGGGCTGGCCAGGACGTCGTCGACCGTGAGCGGCTTGTCCTTCCAGATCGCGCCCTCGGTGTGATTGGCATTGAACCGCTGGTCGACGACGAGCTTGGCCATCGCGCGCTCGTCGTAGCCGTAAACGGCCGCGTAGCGCTGGGCCACCTGCCCGTAGGGGCCGTTCTGGCCGAGGTTACCGTAGGGGATCTCGAATTCGGCCTGGGGAGAGCCGTATTGGTTGCTCGACGAACCGAAGAACATCGCGTCAACCAGAGGCCTGGGCTTCTTCTTCGATGTGGGGGTGATGTATCGGGCCGGCAGCGCGCACAAGACCGCGTCGCAGATACCCAGTTCGATCGCCGCGGCCGCCCGCCAGACCATGGCCGCCGCGCTGGCCCCGCCGAGGTCCACGTGCTCGGCGAATCGCGCTCCGACGCCGAGGTATTCGGCAATGGTCGACGGCACGAATATCTCCGACTCCGCCAGGTGCGATGCCACGATCCCGTCGACGACGTCACCGGCCAACCCGGCATCCTCGAGTGCGGCCGCGGACAATTCCGCCCATTGCTCGATCGCGAACGGCGCGAGCGAGGCCTTGTTGAGCCGCTCGGGCGGAAGTTCGACGTAGCCGACGATCGCGGCTTCCCCGCGTAATCCCATGCGCTGTCCTACTTTCGGGGTAGTCCGAGGATCATCTGCGCGATGATGTTCAGCTGAATCTCCAGGGTTCCTCCGCCGATCAGTTCGGCGGGCACGTGCAGGTAACTCTCCACGATGCCCGGGTCGGAGTCGGCAACCATCGCGACGCGCCCGCTCAGCCGCAACGTGGCGTCGAACGTTCTGCGCAGCAGCACGTTCATCGCCACCTTGGCGATGCTGGACGCCGGCCCCGACGCCTCGCCGCCCAGCAACCGGATCGTTTCGCGCACCCCGAGCGCCTTGATGGCGTTGGCGTATGCGTCGAGTTCACCGAGCGCGCGCAGCGCGTCGTCGCGGTCCGGCCCCGGTTCGGCCGCGAGCCGGCGCAGCGCGGCGGCTCGGTCGAACTTCACGTAACCGCTGATGGCCGAACGCTCTTCGGCCATGGTGGCGATCGCCAGGTTCCAGCCGTCGCTGGGGGCGCCCAGCAACATCTCGTCGGAAACGAAGACGTCGTTGAGGAACACCTCGTTGAAGTGCGCCTGCCCGGTGGCCGTTTTGATCGGCTGGATTTCAATGCCGGGCGACCGCATATCCAGGATGAAATAACCGATGCCGCGGTGCTTGCTGGCTTCGGGATCGGTGCGCGCCAGCAGGGCGCCGAGGTCGGCGTACTGGGCCAACGACGTCCAGATCTTGTGGCCGTTGATCCGCCAACCGCCGTCGACCTTGGTTGCCCGGGTAGCCAGCGACGCGAGGTCGGAGCCGGCGCCCGGCTCACTGAACAGCTGGCACCAACGAATTTCCCCGCGTTGGGTCGGCGGAATCAGCTTTTCTTGCAGGTCTTTTGATGCGGCGGCCAGCACCGAGGGCAGGATCCACTCGGCGATGTTCAGCGAGGGCCGGACCAGCCCGGGTCGCTTGGCGAACTCTTCGTCGATGATGAGCTGTTTGAGGGGACCCGCATCGACGCCCCACGGCGCCGGCCAGTGCGGCGCGATCAGGCCGGCATCGGCCATCAATGTGCGCAGGGGCCCGGAGGCCTGGTCCGGATAGTCGCCGTGCGGCGCCGGTTGGTCGTTGCGCAACTGCATTGCGGCGTCGAGGGTCTCGGCCACCCAGGACCGGAATTCCGACTCCGCGTCGCCGAGGTCGACCGACATGTCGCGTTGCTGGGTGCAGGTCAGCTGCCCCAGGCGCCGGGCCCAGCGATTCGCAGGACCGATCGAGGCGGCGAGACTGATCGCCCGACGCCAGTACAGGTGCAGATCGTGTTCCCAGGTGTAGCCGATGGCGCCGAACATGGTCAACGCGTCGAGGGCGAGATCGGGCACCGGGGCGACCGCCATCACCGCCGCGGCTGCGGCGGCCATGCGGTGCTGGTCGATCGGCTCGTCGGCAGCGCGCACGGCATCCCAGGCCGCGGCGGTGGCCAGCTCGCTGCTGACCAGCAGCATCGCGGCGTTGTGCTGCAACGCCTGGAAGGTGCCGATCACCTTGCCGAACTGTTCGCGGATGCGCAGGTGCGCCGTGACCGCTTCGACGCACCACTGCACGATGCCGGCCGTCGAACTGGCCAGCAGGCCCAGCGTGACGCACCGCGCGCGCTCGGGGTCGATGCCGGTGAGCACCTCGGAGCCGTCCGCGGGGTAGTCATCGAGCCGCAAGATGCCGGCGTCGGACACCAGGTCGGTGCCGTTTATGGGTTCGGTTGTCGCCGTGGGGTGTTCGGTGTCGACGACCACCCAGACCACGGCGTCGTCCTCCGTGCGCGCGGCGACGAGGATCGTGCGCGCCGCGCACACGCCCGCGGTGACCTCCGACGCGCCGGTGACCGTCCATCCGCCGCCGTCGGCGCGCGCGCCGAAGTCGCCGTCGTCGGCAAGCACGACCGCCGCGGTGCGGCCGGCGGCCAGGCCGCGCACGAGCGCTTCGGCGGCCGGTGTCGCGTCCGCCAACAGGGCGACGGCTCCCGCGGCGACGGTCGGCAGCAGGGGCCCGGGCAGCAGCGCCTTGCCCGCCGCCTCCAGGACGCAGGCGGCGTCGATCAGCCGGCCGCCCTGTCCGCCCAGGTTTTCGGGCAGGTGCACCGCGTGAAAGCCGTTGGCGACGAGGGCATCCCACCACGCGGGCCGGCGCCCCACAGCGAGGTCGTCGAAGCTGTCGCGGGTGGCGGCGATGGGGGCGTGCCGGCCGGCGAACTGCCCGACGGCGTCGCTGAGTTCCTGTTGCTCCGGGCTCAGTCCCAGGGTCACGATGACGGCCGAGAGGTGGCTATGGTTGGCCGCACGGACTGTTACCCTTCGACTTCGGTGCCCTTACAAGACGAACCGTCTCGTCTTGTGGCAGACTACCGGGGGTAGTCAGGCGATGTAAAGCGGGCCACCCCGCGGCAGTGAGGATCACCAGATGCCACGCGATCTCACCCAGGTGAGCGCGCCGAGGCGCCGAAGCGAGAAATCGCGCACGGCGATCGTCACCGCCACCCGCGAACTGCTTCTCGAGCGTGGGTTCGACGGCCTGACCATCGAGGCGGTCGCCGCCCGGGCGGGGGTGGGCAAGCAGACCATCTACCGGTGGTGGCCCAGCCGCCCCGCGCTGGTCGCCGACGTCATGCTCGAGGACGCCGACAAGCTGCTGGCGTCGGCATCCCACACCGACGACCTGGCCGCCGACCTGGTGGGCTGGGTGGGCAAGCTGGTCACCAGCCTGACGACCGAGCGCGGCTCCGCCATGTTGCGGACGTTGACCGTGGCCTGCATGGAGCACGAGGACACCGCCGTCCGGCTGCGGGCCGGGTTCAGCGCGCCGTTGCACGACAGCGTGCGGGACCGGCTGCTCGCCGACGGCATCGCCGCTACCACCGCCGAATCCGCCGCGGACGCGATCGTCGGCGGCGTGGTGTATCCGATCCTGTCCGGCGCACAGCCCTATTCGCGGCGGCGAGCCGAACGCACGACGCGGCTCATCGTCGAGGCGCTCCGAGGCTGATACCGGACGATCACCCGACCGTGATCGCCGCCAGGCCCTGACCCACGCGGTCCGGCAGGGATCCCCCGTGGCTGAGCCAATCGTCCAGGGCGATGCGCACGACCGCCATCGCCAGCGCACCGATCAGGCGGGGCCTGGGGTCCTGGGCGGTCAGCCGCGGCAGCCGCGGCGCGATGAGGTCGGCGATCGCCAGTTCGTACCGCACATAGATGTGCAGTGTCCACGCCTCCAGGGTGTCGGAAGACCTTGTCAGGACGGCCAATTCGCGAATCTGTTGCTCGATGTCGGCGAACCCGCGGGCGAGCTCCCCGAAGGCGCCGGTGACTGCGTCGGTGGCGCTCAGGCGCTCGGGCTGGGCCGCCAGGGCGGCGGTGATCCGGTTGAGCCAGTGCACGGTCATGCCCTCGGCGACGGCGTCTTCCTTGGAATTGAAGTATCGGAAGAAGGTCGCCCGGCCGATGTCGGCTGCGTCGGCGATGCGGTCCACGGTCGTGCCCGCCAAACCGCGGTCGACGACCAGCTGAGCGGCCGCGCCGGCGATGCGCTGACGCATCGCCGTCCGCTTCCGTTCGGCCAACGACGTGGTGGCAGCCATTCCCCCGCCCTTTTCTCGCGAAACGATGCCTAAATCGTAAGACATAGTCTTAGCATGAGACTATGTCTCAATCCGTCGATTCGTCGGATCGGCCGGCCCCGAACGCGCGCGCCGCATGGCAGTTCTTTCAGCAGATGATCACGGATGTCACGAAGGTCGTCAGCGAGGACGCCGAGTCCGAGCGCGAGTTGCTCGAAGGGCTGCGGCTCATCGCCCGGGTCTCGTCGCTGTGCGCCCAGATGTCGGTGGAGGCCGACGCCGAACGCCCCTGCTTCTTCGATATGTGTTCGGAAAACCGCATGGTCGGCGGTCCCAATCCCGACGGCAACTATTACCTCGCGATGATTCGTGGGGACCGTCGCTACCGGATCACCGGCTCCCGCGGAACCAGCGCCTACCTCGGCTTGCAGATCCTGGCCGGGACGGGACTCACGCCGCGGCGCATGGCGGGATACGTCAGCGACGTCGACTTAGTGCTGGACTCAGGGGAATTCGCCCTCGTGCTGTCGGCGAGCGAGCCCGACGACCTGGCCGGCGCGCAGTGGGTGCCGATTCCCGACGACGCCTCGTCGGTGGTGGTCCGCGAGTACATCGGCGATCGCGGGCACGAAGAGCTCGCCACGCTGCGGATCGAGGCGCTGGACCCCGGTCCGCTGAGGTCGCTGACGGATGGCGAGCTCGCCAATCAATTCACCGCGATGGCCTGGTCGCTGATGAAGCTGGCGACGCTGCACCGCACCATCAAGCCGGAACTGCTCGACATGCCCAACACGTTGCTGACCGCCGAGGCCGCCAACCTGGGCGCCGCCGACACCACCCCGGACAACCTGTACATGATCGGGACCTACCGGCTCGAGCCCCACGAGGCGCTCGTGCTCGACATCGCTCCCCCCGACACCCGGTACTGGAACGTCACGCTGGAAAGCATCTGGCACGAGTGCCTGGAACCGCGCGTCCGGCACAGCTCGGTGACCAACCGTGGCGTCGCGCCCGACGCCGACGGCCGGGTGCGGATCGCCATCTCCGCCAGGGATTTCGGAATCGGCCACTGGCTCGACACCGGTGGCCGCCATCGTGGCTTCGTCACCCTGCGCTGGCTGGACAACCCCAGCCCGCCCGACGTGACGGTGTCGGTGCGCCGAGGAGAGGAGCCGGTGTGATGCTGCACGATCGATTCGCCCCCGAGCGGCTGATAGCCGCCGCCTGCGAGGAGGCGGGCAGCGACGACTTCGGCCCCGAAGGGTGGCGGCCCGGGCTGCACCGCCTCACCGACGGGCTGATCAACGACGCGCGGCTGTCGGACATCGGCGTCGAGATCGCCCACCTCGACATCATGCGCGCCCTGAAGAATCGGCTGGGCGTGATCGCCTGGCGCAAGCAGCATCCCGAAATCGGCGCCAAACCGATTGCGGCGCCGATCTTTATCGTGGGTCAGCCGCGCACCGGCACCACGATCCTCTACGACCTGCTCGCCCAGGACCCCGACCTGCGTGCCCCGTTGACGTGGGAGGTCGACGAGCCCTGTCCGGTCCCGCGGCCCGAGACCTATCACGACGATCCGCGGATCGCGCAGACACAGGCCAGCATCGACATGTCCGAACAGATCATGCCCGGATTCCTGTCCTTTCATCCGATGGGCGCCCTCGTCGGGCAGGAGTGCGTGCGCATCACGGCGGGCGAGTTCGTCAGCATGATCTTCTCCGTGCAGTACCGCCTGCCGAGCTACTACCGCTGGCTGCTCTACGAGGCGGACCACGCGGGCGCCTACCGCTACCACCGAATCTTCCTGCAGCACTTGCAATCCGGGGTGCCCGGCCAGTGGTTGCTGAAGTCTCCGGCGCACCTGTGGCAGCTCGACACGCTGCTGGCCGAATACCCCGACGCGTTGATCGTGCAGACTCACCGCGACCCGCTGAACGTCATCTCGTCGATCGCCGCGCTGACCCACCATCTGCGCCGGATGTGCAGCGACGAGTCCAGCATCGCCGAGTGCGCCGCCCAGTCCTACGAGGAGATCGTCGTCGGCCTGGAGCGCGAGATGGCCCTGCGGGACAGCGGCGCGGTGCCGGCGGACCGCGTGATCGACGTGCAATACAGCGACTTCATCAACGACCCGTGGACCACGATCAAGGACATCTACCAAAGGCTGGATCGCGAACTGCGTCCCGACGCCGAACAGAAGATGCGTGAGTTCCTCGCCGCCCATCCAGGCGACGGCGGCCGCGGCCGCTACACCTGGTCGGACACCGGCCTGCAAGCCGGCGAGGTGCGGGAGCGGGTGCGCAACTACCAGGAGCGCTACGCGGTACCGACCGAAACGTTGCGGTGACGCGGGCCGGGCTCAAGGTGCGAGCCTGACATAGCCGGGCGGCCCGTGCGGCGCTGGGGGCGATTCCACCGGACCGCCACCGCCCGTGCCACCACCGCCCACGCCGCCGCCACCGGTGCCGCCCGTCCCACCGGTGTTACCACCACCACCGCCGCCGCTACCGTCACCTCCGCCTGGCTGAGGAGCAAGCGCAGGAGGCTCCAACTGTTGTGGCGGGGGCGGCGGTTGCTGCGGTGGCGGGGGCGGTGGCTGCTGCGGTGGCGGGGGCGGCCGCTTAGGTACCGGCGGTGCCGCGGTGGGCCTGGGCGGACTCTGCAGATGCTCCCCTGGGGCCGGCGGCGGAATCTGCGGCTGGGTGGGCGCGGTCATGTCTCCGGAGGGAAGCGCTCCGATCAACCCCGCGGGCGCCGTGCTATGCGCGTCATCGTCGATGACGCGAGGCGCTGCCACGACGCCGGTTCGCGCCGGTTTCCGCACCAAATCACTTGCCGCGCCGTGCAGGTGCGCGCCGGCGGGGTGCGCCGGCCCGCTCGGTGCCAGCGCGGGATTAGGCATGATGGTGGCGATCTTGCGTTGATCGCGCGGGCAGTAGGCCTCGACTGACGCGATGATGAATCGGGTCATGGTGGATTCGAGGCGGGCTGGGGGGTAGAGGCGCTCGGCCGGATCCTGGGTGTACGCATTGTTCATCATCGCGCCCACGATGGTGCCCACCGGAATGCCACTATCGAGTACGCGACAAATCTTGTGGGCGGTGTCGATAAGGGTCGGCACTCCTTCGAGGGCGGGGATTTCTTCTTGGTCGAGAAGTGCCTTGAACTGCTCGTCCTGGTTTGGGTCGGCCGTTACTGCGCCGCCACGCAGAGTCGCGCCGCCGGTTAGCACCACGATGATGGCGACCACAGCACCGACCTGGCCAGTGAAGCCGGTGAACATGAGATTTCCGTTTCTGCTAGTGCCGTCAGCTGACGGGCTGGGATGAGTCGCGCCGCGCGCGTGGGTGTCTGGCGACATTTCCGCGCGTGGGCGAAATCGGTGAGCGTTGGCATGCCGGCCGGGTGGCTGCCCTACGGCAGCCTCGCTGCGGCGGAGTCGTCGAGAAAGCCGATCGGAATGCGCGAATGTACGTTGAACTCGCCTCAATCGTTGACGCACAGAATATTTGGATGCCACAGCGCTGGATTCGACTCGCTGACGAGTCGTCGGCGGCAGACGTCGACGTAAGGGTCAGCGGGCGATATCATGAGCGCTTCGCGGCAGGGCAATCCGGAAAGTTGGGCGAGGTTCGACTCGCTCATTCCGCCAGATCCCGACGGTCGCTGGATGGTGTATCCAGCAGCGGGCACGCCGTTTGAACACGGCATGTTTCAAGTCTACCGCTGGACCTCAGCTGCAAGCTGACTGTGAGCCTACAAGCGAAGTTTCGTCCCATACGCGAAATGCCGACGAGCGAAGGCTCATTCGTTTGGCGCCAGGTTCCGCCGTATGCATGCCGGGGGGTCTACCCTATGCGCGTAAGATCGCCGCCAAGCGACATGACAACGTCGACGGAGAGCCGGCGGCACGTGAAGAATGCTGCACCGCAACGCCTTAGGAGCGCACTCTGGACGAAGATTCCTTGAAGCTCACCACCTATCTGGCCGAGCGTCGGCGAACCGACGAGGGCTTCGTCTCCGACGTGCTGCTCGACTTGTACGCCCGGCATCGCATCGCCTGCGGCGTGGTGCTGCGCGGCATCGGCGGCTTCGGTACCGGCCGTCTGCTGAGAACCGATGAGTCGCTGACGTTGTCGGAGGATCCGCCCGTCGCGATCGTCGCCGTCGACACCAGGGCGAAAATCGAGGCGATGCTCGACGCGGTGCTCGCCATCAAGCAGCGCGGCCTGCTCACCTTGGAGCGGGCACGCCTGCTGCGCGAGATCACCGGGCCGCTGGAGCTTCCCGACGAATTGCGCGAAGCCGTAAAGCTGACCGTCTACGTCGGCCGCAAGGAACGCGTCGACGGCACACCCGCCTACGTCGCCATCTGCGATCTCCTGCACCGGCGCCGGATAGCCGGCGCCTCGGTGCTGCTGGGCGTCGACGGCGTCACCCACGGGCAGCGGCACCGTGCGCGCTTCTTCGGTCGTAACGCCAACGTGCCGATGATGATCGTCGCCGTCGGGTCCGGTGAGGGCATCGGTGGGGTGCTGCCGGAGCTGGCCGGGCTGCTCTATCAACCCATGTTCACAATGGAGCGGGTCCGCGTGTGCAAGCGCGACGGCGAACTCCTGGAACGGCCGCACCAGTTCCCGGGCGTCGACGAACGCGGTTTGCCGCTGTTCCAGAAGTTGACCGTCTACACGTCCGAGTCGGCCCTCTACGGCGGGGTGCCGATTCACCGTGCGATCGTGCAGCGGCTTCGTCAGGGAGAAGTGCCAGACGGCGCGACGGCGTTACGGGGCATCTGGGGGTACCACGGGGATCATCAACCGCACGGTGACACATTGCTCTCGCTACGCCGCCGTGTCCCCGTGATGACCATCGTCGTCGACACCCCGGCCAACATCTCCGAATCCTTCGATGTGGTCGACGAGTTGACCCGCGACGACGGGCTGGTGACGAGCGAGATGGTGCCCGCCGTGGTGTCTGACGAACACGCCGCCAGCCAGGGCCCGCCGGGCATGGCCCAGCACGGCTACTAGGTCAGCCGGCGATCGAGGCCTCGTAGATCGACTGGATCGCCTTGTCCAGCGTGGCGTTGAACTGCTCGTCGGACTGGTCGACCGTAAGCCCCTCGGTCAGCGCGCGGCTGAAGCTGGCGATCAAACCGCTGTTCTTTGCCAGCAGCTCGTTGGCTTCCTCGCGCGAGTAGCCGCCGGAGAGGGCGACGACTCGCATCACCTTCGGATGCTCGATCAGGGGGCGGTAGTAGTTGACCTCGCTGGGCAGGCTCAGCTTGAGCATCACGCGTTGCCCGTCGGGCACGTTCTCGAGCTGCTTGGTGATCTCGTCACGCAGGATCGCCTCGGCCTCGGCCTTGTCCGAGATCGAGATGGTGACCTCGGGTTCGATGATGGGCACCAGGTCGTGCGAGAGCACCTGATGGGCCAGCTCGAACTGCTGGGCCACCACGGCGGCGATGCCCTTGGCGTTGGCGCCGCCGATCACCGAGCGTTCCTTGGTGCCGAAGACGCCCTTGCTCGCGGCGCGCTCCAGTAGCTCGTCCAGGCCCGGGATCGGCTTCATCAGCTGCACGTCATCGGACGCCTCCGCCAGGCCCTTGTCGATCTTGAGAATCGGCACCACGTTCTTGGTCTCCCACAGGTAGGTGGTCGACGGTTTGCCCGCGATCTGCCGATCCATGGTCTGCTCGAACAGGATCGCGGCCAGCACGCGGTCGCCGGTGAACGCCGGGGAGGTGATGATCCGCGAACGCATCTGGTGGATGAGGTCGAACATCTCCTCTTCAGAGGAGTACGCGTCGTCCTTGATGCCGTAGAGGCGCAGCGCCTTGGGCGTCGAGCCGCCGCTCTGGTCGAGCGCCGCGATGAATCCCTTCCCCGACGCCATCCGGTCCGCTTGCTTCTCGTTCCGCATGGAAGTTCTCCACTCTTTCGTGGTCCCGCGTGGTCACGGCGCCTGCGGTGCTGTGCACCCTTGAGATGATCGTGCCGATCATATTCGGCCGATCACAGTCCGGGGAGGCAGGTCGTCAGAGCTCGGCTTGGTCGGGCCGGGGAGAGGCGGGCCTGACGCGCCACAGCGCCATGCGATCCAGGAGCCGGTCGCGCAGCACGAGCGTGTGGAAGAGCACGGCGCACATGTGGGCGGTAAACGTTCCGAACAGCAACAACGCGAAGGCGCTGTGGCACTCGCGCAGCACCGCGAAGACATCGATACTCTGCGGCGCGATGCCGGGCAATCGCAGCGGTCCCACCAACGTGACCGGCGACCGCGCCGCCGAAAGCATCGCCCACCCGGTCAGGGGCTGCACCAGCAGCAGGGCGTAGAGCAGGTATTCCGACCACGTCGCGATGCGCCGTTCGGCGCGGCTCATGGTGGACAGAAATGGTGGCGGCCGGTGCCTGAGCCGATTCGCCAGCCGCACCACGGCGAAAATCAGGATCAGCACGCCCAACGGCCGATGGATGGCCAGCAGCAGCGGGTAGTAGCTCAGGGCGGCGACCATGGTGACGCCGATGAGCAGTTGCGCGATGACCATCGGTGCCATCAGCCAGTGCAGCAGGCGGGACGGGAGCGCGAACCGGGCCGCGGCGCCGGCGGCCTTCACCGGAGCACCTTGGAGACGTCGACTTCGCTGGGCGTCTTGCGTTCCTCGGCGCGGCGAGTGAACGAGCGGGCGTAGACGGCCGACCTGGCCGCGAGCAGCGGATCGTCCGAGGCGGTAATGCCGTCCGGCAGGACCAGCGGGTCGAAGTTGATATCGCGGGCGTTGCCGGGCGCCTCGGTCTGTACCGCCGTGACGGTGATGGTGCCGGCGTCGATGGTCCGGCGCGACGGCGGCCAGGGTTGCGTGGCGTCGTGCGTCGGGTCGCCCGGCTCGCCGATCGTGAGGACCAGCCGCCAACTAAGGGGCCGCTGCGCGAGCGCGCGGACGAGATCGTCGAACAGGTAGTCCCTCCCGGACGGCGACGCCGGCGGACTCGCCGCATCCTGCGGAACGGCGGCCCAGCGCACCGGAACGGTCGTCCCGGCGGCGTTGGTGAACCGGAACGCGTTCAGCCCGTGATACTCGCTGTCGGCGAACCCCGCGCTGGGCGGGGCCTGCTTGATGATCTTCATCGCCGCGACGGTCTCGGGATGGCGGGCGAGGAAGGCGGCCATCTTCTGCGGGTCGGGCTTGCCCGTCCCGGGCATGGGTTTGGACGCGAGCAGCCGGTCGTGGAACCCCTGTGGCGTGCTGTCCGGGAAGACGGGAATGTTGATCATCGCGGTACGCCATTGCTGGCCGTCGGGGCCCTGGAAGAGCAGGCCCAGTCCCCGGACCGTGGCGGGCGTGTCCGCCTGATCCGGTAGACCACCCGACAGGGAAAACCGGCCGATCACCGGCACGCTCCCGGGCCGAAAGATCGTGGCCCGGCACACCGCCGCCCCCGCCCCGCTGCTTGCAAAAGTTCCTACCGCGCTGAGCCCCTTGGCATGGTTGCGCCGAAAGCCGTCGTGACGTCCGTAGACGTGTTCGAAGCTGTCGGCGAACCGGGGCGGCGTCAGCGCGCGGGGCCGCAGCCAGCCACCGGCGTAGGCGAACGCACAGACATCGACCGCGGCAATGCCGGCCACGGCTCCCATGCCCAGCAACGCGTTCCGTCGCGTCAGCGCGTCGACAAGGGGCCGGGTGGGCTTGACACCGCCGTGCGGGTCGTCCTGCTCGCTTTGACGATCACCGGGCTTCACGGCCACCGCCCGGACTCGAAACCGTTGGAGTTGATTCGCGCATGGGCGCATGCCCTGCGCAATTTCTGCGGAGAGGGTCGCACACACTCACAGGACGGTGCGGGGCCGCGATTCGTTCACTCGTTTTGAGTGTGGTTTGCTGGGTGACATACCATCTACTGAGAACTTGCGGCTGCATCTGTGACTAGCAGCGCAGATCGATGGAGTGAGTCTTCTGCGACGGGCAAGCGCGTTCTGCGGGGTTGAACAAGCAGCCCCCGGGCTTGGCAGTAGCTGCTTTGAGAGCTAACGGCGTCCCACCCGGGACCGAATGTGAGTGATAGACCATGGGCGAACTAACCGGTGAACCAATCGATCCGACCTCTTTCGCAGTAGGAAAACAGCAGGTAGACCAGGCGGTCGTGCTCACCGTCTCGGGTGAGGTGGACATGCTCAGCTCGCCGCACCTGGCCGAGGCGATCCAGACCGCGCTGGCGACCAAACCCGCAGCGCTGATCGTTGACCTGTCGAAAGTGGACTTCTTGGCGTCGGCCGGGATGACCGTTCTGGTCACCGCGCAGGCGGAGACGCAGCCCCCCACCAAATTCGCGGTCGTCGCCAAGGGCTCGGCGACGAGCAGGCCGATCAAATTGATGGGCATCGACAGCGTGCTCGCTCTCTACAGCTCGCTTGACGACGCGCTGATCGGCATTGCTGGGGGCTGAACCTCGCGATGGGGGCACAACCGGGAACGATGGGGCGGTCTGATCGTCAGGCGTACGAGGTGTCGGACATCGCCGACCGGTCGCGCTTCAGGCGAAATCGCGTCCCCGCCGACCCGCGCAGCGCTGCCCGGGCCCGAGCCGAGTTCGCGCTCTGGCTCGAAACCCATTTCACCCTCGACTCCGACCGGTTCAGCGACCTGCTGCTGGCCGTAAACGAAGCCATCGCCAATGCGGCGGAGTTCGCCTATTGCGACACCTCGCAGCGCGGGACCGTCGACGTGAGCGCGTCCTACGACCGCCGGTCCGACACCCTGACCGTCACCGTCGACGACCGCGGCCGGTGGCGCCAACAGCTTCCCGCCCGGTACCACCAGCAACTCCGGGGACGCGGTATCCCGCTGATGCGGGCCCTCGCCGGCGAAGTGACCATCGACCGCACGCCGCACGGAACCCGCGTCACGTTGACGTGGACCGAGCTGACCCGGCGGCCCGGCGCCTGACCTCGGGCGCCATCTGGCGTACGCCCAGAGCCGCAGCCCAGGCGTAGAGGAGTACTTTGTCTGACGGCGCCATGCGCCGTCGTGGCGGCCAGACCGGCGCACGGCCCAATCCAGCAAGTGCATGGTGGACATGGAAAGCGTTGTCAGACAGGCTGTTTCGGCCGTCGGCTTGGCCGCCCACCTGGGCCGCGGGGTGGGCCGGGTGGCCGCCGACGCCGTGGTAGGTGGCCGCGCGGGGTTGCCCCGCCGGGCGCAGGAGATCGACGCGGCCGTGCTCTCCAAGGTCATGGGCACCGCCGTCAGGTCGGTCCGCCTCCTTGGCAGCGACGCGGGCACGTCGTCGCGGGCACGGCTGGTGCTGACCGGAAAGAACGTCCCCGGCTCGGTGTTCGTCAAGCTGACGGCGAAGACGGCGGCCACCCGGTTGATGGGCGAATTGGGCCGGCTCGGGCACACCGAGGTGCGCTTCTACAGCCAGCTCGCCCCGCAGGTCGTCGGCGCCCCGCACGCGTACGGCGCGGCGTTCGACCCGTGGACCGGGCGCTATCTGGTCGTGCTGGAAGACCTCCCCGCCGAGGCGTGCGAGTTCCCGGACACCTTGCACCCGCTTTCTCCCGACCAGGCCAGCCTGATCGTCGAGTTACTGGCCGACCTGCACGCCACCTTCTGGGAACGATTCTCCAGCGACGGGCGCGGGCCGCTGGCCTGGCTGTACACGCCCTCCGGCGACGTCACCTCCTTGCTGACCGGCTCGCTGATGCACGCCTCGATCAAGCGCCTTTCCGGGCGCACCGAAATCCCCGTCGAGAACGGGCGTTTCATCGCCGACAACTACCGTGCCGTCGCCGCCCTCATCGACACTCCCCCGCACACCGTCATGCACGGCGACGCCCACCCGGGCAACATGTACTTCCACGGCGGCAAGGCCGGCCTGCTGGACTGGCAGGCGGTGCGGCGCGGGCATCCGTCCCGGGAACTGGCCTACACCCTGATCACCAGCCTCACGCCCGACGACCGCCGGGCGACCCAGCGCGAGCTGCTCGACGACTACCGGCGCGCGCTCGCGGCGGCCGGCGGGCCCGAACTGGACCGCGACGAGCTGTGGCTGCGGTTCCGCCAGGGCGCGCTGTACGCCTACGTGGCACCGTTGATCACCGCGGGAATGGGCGGCATGCAGGTCGAAGACATCGCCATGGAAGGGCTGCGGCGCGGTGTCGCGGCGCTCGACGACCTGGAGACGGTCGCGGCGCTGAAGAGTTCCCTCTGACGGAACGAGTTTGGGCCGAACCTATTGCCGTGGCCGCCGCAAGAGTTACGCTACTTCCCGTAGCGTAATGCTGCGGGTCTTGTGCGTCCACAGCCCATGGCGGCAAGGAGAAGCTCATGTTCGACCTGAAGATCGTTGGTGGCACCGTCGTCGACGGCACCGGCGCCGAGCGCTATCGCGCCGACATCGGCATCAAGGACGGCAAGATCGTCGACGTCGTCCGCCGCGGCGCCGAGGACCCCGCCATGCCGGGCGAGGCGGCCGAAACCATCGACGCCACAGGCCGTGTGGTGGCCCCCGGGTTCGTCGACATCCACACCCACTACGACGGCCAGGTGAGCTGGGACGGCCTGCTGGAGCCGTCCAGCGGTCACGGCGTCACCACCATCGTGACCGGCAACTGCGGCGTCGGCTTCGCCCCGGTCCGGCCCGGCACCGAGCAGTGGCTGATCGAGTTGATGGAAGGTGTCGAGGACATCCCCGGCACCGCGCTCACCGAGGGCATCAAATGGGGCTGGGAGACCTACCCCGAATACCTCGACGCGATCGGCAAGCAGAAGTTCGCGGTCGACGTGGGCAGCCAAGTCGCCCACGGCGCCATCCGCGCGTACGCGATGGGCGAGCGCGGGGCCCGCAACGAGCCCGCGACGCCCGACGACATCGAGGCGATGGGCCGGCTGGTTCGGGAGGCGATCGAGGCTGGGGCGCTGGGGTTTTCGACGTCGCGCACGATGGGGCACCGCGCTATGGACGGCGAGCCCGTGCCCGGCACCTTCGCGGCGGAGGACGAGCTGTTCGGACTCGGACGCGCGATGGCTGCCGGCGGTCAGGCCGTCTTCGAACTGGCCCCGCAGGGCGCCGCGGGCGAGGACATCGTCGCCCCCAAGAAGGAATTGGACTGGATGCGCCGGCTGAGCGGTGAGATCGACCGGCCGGTCTCCTTCGCTCTGATTCAAGTGGACGCCGATCCCAACCTGTGGCGCGAGATGCTGGACCTCTCCGCGGACGCGCACGCGGAGGGTGCGCGCCTCTACCCCCAGGTCGCGGCGAGGCCGTTCGGCATGATGATCGGATTCCAGGGCCACCACGGCTTCAGCCACCGGCCCACCTATCGCCGTCTGGCCGCCGAATGCAGCCGCGAGGAACTCGCGCAGCGCCTGGCGGACCCGGCGGTCAAGGCCGCCATCCTGGCCGACGAGGACCTGCCCGCCGACCCGACCCTGTTGTTCGACGGGATGTTCGCCCTGGTGCAGCACTCACTCGGGCGGCTGTACGCGCTTGGCGATCCGCCCGACTACGAGCCCACCCCGGACCGCACCGTCGCCGCCATCGCCGCAGCCCGCGGCGAGGACCCACTGTCCACGCTCTACGACCTCATGCTCGAGCGGGACGCGACCGCCATGCTGATGCTGCCGCTGTACAACTACGCCGACGGCAACTGCGACGCGATCCGGGAGATGATGCTGCACCCGGCCGGCGTGCTCGGGCTCTCCGACGGCGGCGCGCACTGCGGGATGATCTGCGACGCGTCGTATCCCACGTTCCTGCTGACGCACTGGGCGCGAGACCGGCGGCGGGGCGAGAAGCTGTCGCTGGAGTACGTGATCCGCAAGCAATCCCACGACACCGCGCACCTGTTCGGCCTCACCGATCGCGGCACGATCGAGAAGGGCAAGAAGGCCGACATCAACGTGATCGACATGGATGCGCTGACGCTGCACCCCGCGGCGATGGCCTTCGACCTGCCCGCCGGGGGCAACCGGATCCTGCAGGGAGCCAGCGGTTACGCCGCGACGATCGTCAGCGGGACCGTGACCCGGCGCAACGACGTCGACACCGGGGCCCGCCCCGGCCGTCTGGTGCGCGGAGCGCGTTAAGGCGCCAGCATGGAGGCGCCCGCCGGCAACGCGACCCGCATCCGCTCGCACGTCCAGGAGGACGCGATCGGCACCCCGCCGGACAGCCCGACCCTGGTGCCGGCGCAGCGGTATTACTCGCCGGCGTTCGCCGCGCTCGAGGTCGAGCGGATGTGGCCGAAGGTCTGGCAGCTCGCGTGCATGGTCGACCACGTCGCCGAGCCCGGCGACTATTTCGAGTACCGGTGCGGACCGTACGGCGTGCTGATCGTCCGCGGTGACGACGGGGCGCTGCGCGCCTTCCAGAACGCCTGCCGCCACCGCGGCAACTCGGTGTGCGTGGGCTCGGGCTCGGGGCTGCGCGAGCTCAAGTGCAGCTATCACGGCTGGACCTGGGACCTGGCCGGCACGCTCAAGCGAGTGCCCAACCGCAAGGGCTTCGGGTCGCTCAAGATGTCCGACTTCCCGTTGGTGCCGGTCCGGGTCGACACGTGGGAGGGACTCGTCTTCGTCAACCTCGACCTCAACGCGATGCCGTTGCTCGAGTACCTGGAGGCGGTGCCCGACGACATCGCCTGGTGCCGGCTCAGTGACTTCCGCTGCTACGCCACGCTGACCGTCGAGGTCGACGCCAACTGGAAGACCATCGCCGACGGGTACAGCGAGACCTACCACGTTCAGACGCTGCACCCGGAACTGCTGCGCTGCGTCGACGACATCCATGCGCCACAACAGATCTGGGGCCACACCGGCAAGTCCGACCAACCCTACGGCGTGCAGAGCCCTCGCTTTGACGGCGCGCTGAGTGATCAAGAGGTTTGGGACGCTTACGTGTACACGCAGGGCGCGCTGATGGGCGCCGCGGAAGGCACCCCCTTTCCCGCCGACGAGCGCCGGCCCGGGCAGACGGTCCAGGATCTGATCGCCGAACACACCCGGGCGTTTGCCGCCACTCGCGGGGTGGACCTCGATTGGGCCGACACGGACCGGATCACCCGCCTGCACCAATACAACGTCTTCCCGAACATGACGCTGCTGGCCAACGCCGACCACCTCACCGTCATGTGCTCGCGGCCCGGCCGCGACCCCGATCACGGCGAGCTGCTCATGTTCTTGATGACGCGGATGCCGCCGGGCGCGGCGCACGCCAAGCCGACCGACGTCCGGGTGACCGCCGGTGAGGCCGAGCCCGGCGTGGTGCTCACCCAGGACATCCAGGTGCTCGCCGGCCTGCAGCGCGGCATGCATCAACCCGGTTTCACCCACTTGGTGCTGTCCAGCGAGGAACGGCGCGTGATCAACATGCACTCCAACTTGGAGCGTTATCTGGACCTATCCCAGTCTGAGCGGATGACCGGCGACGCGGCGCGTCAATCGCCGCCAAGATAATTTGTGTAGACACGCCGTAATCGGTCCGATGCGATTTAGAATCCCTTTCGTGATGACCCCGTCAAACCCGTGGGGGGAAGACCGAGGGCAACTCGCGCATCACCTACAGATGCGATATCAACCACTCGCGCGAAGACGCGCGCGACGAATGTGCCACAACTTCGAGCGGGTCGGCGTCCGAACGGCGCCGGACCGCGTCCAGGAAATGCTGGCGGGTGCACCCCTTGCGGCTGACGAAGCGATGGACATCCATTTCGCGCTGATCGCACTGAAGTTCGAGCGGGAAACCCGCGCCGCGCGGTACAAGCGACTGAAGCGACAAGGCACCCGCTCACTGATGTTTGCCGGGTTGATCCTGGTGGTGTTGAACTTCCTGATGTGCATGGCCTACGGGCTGCTGAACCTGGCCGATCAGGGCGCGCCTCTCTAAGCCCCTCAGCGTGGGCGCCGTTGTCGTACGCGCCGACGATCGCCGCGGCGCGATCCCCGCAGGTCGAGCTTCATCGTCGCATCCATCGTGGCGCGCTGCTTGGCCGCTGGTTCTGGTGGCCGGGCGCGCTCCCCCGCCGGCATCGCCGCGGAAATGCCCGATTTGCAGCCGGTTCCGGTCCCTACTGGGGCGGGATTGCGACCGTAGACGGTATCCCGACCAGCACCCCTTCGACGTCGCCGTCGGCGCTGACCATCAGGCCGCGCCCCGGCGGCAGCGCTTGGGCGCGGACCGAGCGGTTGATCCGGTTTTGCGGATCGTTGTCCATATACAGCTGCGCGACCTTCGCCGAATTCTGGAACCTCATCCACGGATCCATCTGCAGCGTCGCCCAGTTCGCGCTGTTGCGCGTGGTGAACACGTGCAGGCCGATCTGTCGGGCCCGCTCCATCAGCTTCCACAGTGCCGCCCCCACCGGGGGTTTGGGTGGGTAGCTCTGATCCGGGCGCAGGTCTTGGACATCATCGATGAGCACGAAATGCCGGGCCCCTTCCCACGGCTTGAGCGCGCGCAGCTCTTCCTGGCTCAAACCCTTGGGGGGCAGTCGGGGCAGCAGGATCTGTTGCGCGAGTTCGGTTATCACCTCGTCGATCTCGTCTTGGTCATAGGCATACGCGCAGACATAGCCGGGCCCGCTGAGGTCCCGCAGGCCGTGCGGGGCTGTTTTCGGGTCGATGAGCGTCAGCTGCGCCTCCTCCGGGCTGAACCGGCTCATGATCGCCTCACCGATGGACACCAGCGAGAGGGTCTTGCCGCAGCCCTGCCTGCCCAGGATCATCAAGCCGGGGCTTTCCCGCAGCTTGAGCGGAACCGGTCCCAGCTCGTGGCGCTCGCCGATGGCGAACGCGATCGACAGGTCGTCCCCGCTCGGATGCGCCGCCTCGTACTCCAGAATCGCCCGCAACTCCACCCGCTGCGGAAGCCGTTGCAGGGTGGCATGTTTCGTCACACCCGCGACGTCAGCGATCCGTGTGCCGACGTCGACGATGTTCACCAGCGCGCCGGTGGCGGGATCGGCCAGCGCCGGGATCCCGACGCGCAGCTCGTGCAGGCTGTCCGTCAGCCCGAAGCCCGGACGGTTCAGCGTCCGCCGCGCGGCGTCCCGAGACTCGAGCGACGAATGCCCCATCTGGCTTTCGCTCGGGTCTGCGAGTCGCAATTGGATTCGGGCCGTGGCGTTTTGCAACAGGCTCTGCCGCTGACCGTGGATCCAGCCGCCGGCACTGCACATCACGTGCACGCCGTACTCGGGACCGCGGCTGCTCAGCGAGATGATGCGGTCCCCCAGGACGGTGTCTTTCGAGTACACGTCGTCGTAATCATCGACCACCACGAACACATCGCCGAACGGGTCGTTGGGGTCGGTACCGCCCAGCCCGTCGCTGCCCGGCGCGAAGCGGCGCTCGCGGAAGCCGTCGAGGTCGATTCGCAGCCGCCGGAACGAATCCTCGCGCGCGTCGATCAAGGCGTCCATGCTGCTCAAGATGCGCTCGATGCCCTCGGCGTCCTTCGGCGACACGATGTCGGTGACGTGCGGCAGCGACGCAACCTGGGCCAGGGTCGCGCCGCCGATGCAGAAGAACGTCACGCGCGCCGGGGTGTACATCGTTGCGGCCGAGGACATCAGCGTCATCAGGGTGGTCGTCTTGCCGCGCTGCTTGGCGCCCACCACGATGACGTTGCTGCGCAGCGCATCGACCGCGTGCACGACCTGCTTGGACTCCTCCGGGATGTCCATAACGCCCACCGGGAACATCAGCCCCGGGTTGTCGCCGTAATCGACGTGCCACGGCTTGCCCCGGTAGGCGGCCACCAGCGTATCGACGGGCTCGGGGTCCTCCAACGGCTCCAGCCAGGGCCGGCGTGGCGAGCGGTGCGGAACCTGGTGCAACGACTCCCGAAGCACGTCGACGATCTTCTTCCGCTTGAAACCGTCGTCGTGGTAGAGGAATTCGTCCGGTTCGGCGTCGACGGCGGCGGCGGCCTCCAACGCCGCGGCGTCCGACGCCTCGAGCGGTTGGTACTGCCAGTTGTACAGCCGCGGCTTGGTCAACGTCATGTCGACGGTGGTCGCCACTTCCTTGGCCTTCGGCACCACGAACGGCGCCGAGAGGTAGAAGCAGCGGAACGGCTCGAGGTCGCGCGGCCCCACCTTGAGCAGGGCGAAGCCGTTCTCCTTCGACGGCAGGTGGTAGGCGGCGTCCGATCCGATCACCTCGCGGCTGTCGTCACCGGACTCCGCGCGCAGCGCGATGCGGAACGCGATGTTGGACTTCACCTTCTGCAGCGACGACAGATCCAGGCGCTGCCCGCCCAGCATAAAGAAGACGTTGGCGCCGCGGCCCTCCTGGCCGATGTGGATGATCAGATTGATCCACTTCTCGTGATTGGCAAAGAGTTCCAGATACTCGTCGACGATGACGAGCAAGACGGGCACCGGCGGTAGGTCACGTCCGGCGAGCCGGATCTCCTCGTAGTCGTTGGCGTCGCGCGCGCCCACCGAGGTGAACAGCTCGTATCGCTGCTTGATCTCGCCGTCGATGACCCTGCGCATCCGTTCGGCCAGATGACGCTCGTCCTTGCCGAGGTTTGACAGCGCCGCCACCACGTGCGGAATGCCCAGGATGTCCTGCGCCGCCGATTCGAACTTCATGTCGACGAAGATGACGTTGAACGTCTCCGGCGAGTGCGTCAGCGCGATGCCGTAGACCAGGGAGAGAAAGAACTCCGACTTACCCGAGCCACTGGTGCCGATGACCACGGAGTGAAAGCCGAAGCCGCCGAAGTCTTTCGCGCGGATGATGATGTTCTGCAGCTCCCCGGTAGGTTTCGCGCCGACCGGGATCTCGCACCACCGCTCGTCGCCGCGGCCGCGCCGCTCGGCCCACAGCCGGTCGACGTCCAGCTCCCGCGGGTCGATGATGCCCAGTCCACGAAGCAACTCGGCGGCGCCGCCGGTCGAATCGGCGATCTCGCTGCGGCTTGTCGGTGACCACCGCGCCATCGCGCGCGCATACCGGTAGGCACGGTGAATGGACAGCTGGTCGGCATGGGCGAAGAACTTGCCGCGTACCCTCAGCAGGGGCGCCGGACGCCCGTCTTCGCCGTCGGTATCGAAGCTGTTCCGGCCGGATTTGACCTCACCGTTGACCGGTGAGCTGTGCCGCTCGGCCATCTCGAAGACCTGGTCCTGCGCGAAACCCACGCCGGTCCCCACCCGGGATGCGATGCGCAGCAGGGTTATCCCCGCCTTACCGACCTGGCCGACCACGCTCTCCCACGCGTCGGGGCTGCCGGTGTTGTCGTCGACGATCACCAGGTGCGGCCCCAGATCGACGGTGGCGGCGCCGGTTTCCAGCGCCGACCCCATAGCGGTCGGGCTGGCCGCCGCCAGCGGCGTCCACGCGCCGCGCTTTCCTTTCATGTGCAGCTCGGCGCCGAGAGTCTCCTCCAGCTCCTCCGGCGTGGCGAACACCAGGCGCCGCCAGCCACACGCGTCGAACAGCTCGTCGTGCAGGTTGTGCGGCAGCCAGACCATCCACGACCACACCTCGGGATTGCGGGTGACCACCATCAATTTCACGTCGCGCGGGTTGTGGAAGACCGCCAGCGAGCACAACACCGATCGCATCAGCGAGCGCAACCGGTCCAGATCTTCGCCGACGAAGCTGAAGCCCGGCGCCGATCGCAAGTTGACCACCTTGGCGATGTCGCGAATCTTTCGCTGCTCCAAGATGAAATCGCGTAGCGCCTGACCGGTGACGGGCTCGAGCTCCTCATCGGAGGGGATATCGGGCCAGGTCACCGACAGGACCGAGTCGGGGGCGTGCTGCACACCCGTGCCGAGCCGCACCTCCAGGAAATCCATGTCGCCGCGCCCGCGTTCCCACATCCGCGGGCCGCCGATGATCGCTCCCAGCCCGCGTGGATCCGAGTGGACCGCGTTCTGCCATTCACGCTGCGCACAGACCGCGGTCTGAATCTCGTCGCGGTTGCTGTCGAGGTCGCGCAGATAGCGGCGGCGGCCCTTTTCCATTTCGCCCCAGGTGATCTTGCGCGCCCGCCCGAAGCGTCCGGAGAACGCCAGCATGCTGAACGCGCCGATACCCATCAAGGGGAAGAAGCCGGTGGACAGGCTGCGCACCCCGGACACGTAGAGCATGACGATGGTGCCGATCAGGGCCACGATCAGCGCCGGCACCCCGATCATCACCCAGATGTTGCGGGGCTCTCGCTCCGGCAGCGCGATCGGCGCATTCGGTGCTACCCGAACGGGTTTCGGCGGTTCGATCTTGACCCGATTGATGGGAAACGCTTTCTTGCTCATCCCTAGCCTCCCGCCTTCGCCGACGTCGTCACCGCAGCCGCCTTGCCGAGTGCCGGCACGGTGTCGCGAGCCACGAGCGCCGCCTCCCGTGACAAGGCCGGGCCCGCAGCGAAAGTCCGCAGCAACGGCCACGGCGCCTGCACCGCCGCGGCCGGATCGAGCCCGAGCGCACGCATCGTGTCGTCGTTGGCGGCGATGCCGAACCGCACGCCGTTGTCAGACACCCAGAACAATGCTTCGCGGGAATCGGAAGTGATCACCCCGCTGGTGGAGGTGACGAAGTTGGCCGCCCCCGGCAGCACCAACACCTGGTTGGCGACCACCGACGCCGGGTCACGGTCGTCCCGCACCAGGTGCACGATCCGGTCGTCCAGGTACGAGTACACCGGCAGGCCCCGCCCGTTGTAGATGACGACGCGGGCCTGCGGATCCGTCGAACCCTTCTCCCAGCCGACACAGGTGGTTGGATTCGCCGCGGTGTCAACGAAATTCAGGCGTTTGGTCGGGTAGTAGTCGACGGGCAGCGAGTTCACCTGGGGGATGTTGACCAGCACGTCGGGGGTCACCATGCGGGGCGCTGTCGACCCGTAGGAGTTGGCGCTGCGGAGCAGGTCGGCGACGAAGCTGGTGATCTTCTGCACCCCGTCGGGCAGCAGCACGTAGAACTGCTTGCCACCGCCGGCGGTTTGGGCCTGCAACACCGCACCGACTTGCGAGCCCGAGACCCACGTCGACGGCGCGCCCGCCTGGGGTACGTCCGGGACCCGCAGCGGTTCGGTCGCGGGCAACCCGTCGTATAGGGCGCGCGAAATCTCAACCGGCGACGTCACACCCGGGTCCAGCCCCAGGCTCAAGGTGATCGCTCTGCTGGCCGGATCGACCTGCGAGCGTTTGCCGCCCCAGATCACGTACGTGTTGCCCTCAAACGTCACCAACAACCCCGCGTCATCGGCCAGCGGTGCCGCGCGGCCGCCGCCGTTGAGCGTGCCCCCAATCGACGTGACGACCGGCTTGTCCCCGCTGCGCGGCCGCCCGGCCGTGTCACACACGGCCCACGCCGAAATCGCGCCGCGGTTCACCGGCATCGCCGACGGCGCGCCCGGGATACCTATCAGCGGCCCGGTCGGATACTTCGCGATCTCACTGCGCTTCACCCACGTCGGTTGGTTGGCCGTGCCGGTAGCCAGCCGGGCGGACGTCAGGTTCAGGGCCGGATAGAGCCGGCCATCGATGCGGGCGTAGATCGCGCCGGAGTCACGGTCGCCGATGATCGATGAGTCACCAACGGCGCCAGTGGGTTTCAGTACGTTGAGCAACAGCATCCACCCGGCGCCGATGGCTACCAACAAGATCGACAGCATCAACGCGGCGGTCTGCTTGCGGTCGTCGTGTTTCATACGGACCGAGAACCGGGTGGTCGCCGCCCGCAGCCGTCGGTTGTAGAAGAGGTGACCGGAATTCTGGTCGCGGTTCGACAGACTCAGCGGCATGCTCAATACCCCTTAGGTGATCGGCGAGGATCGGCCTGCTGAATCCGATCAGCCAAGTTCGACGCGTCAGCGGCGACGCCGTAATGGCCCATCGCATAGTTGATGAACGCGCACGCCTGCGCCACCAGATTGTGGATGTCGCGCGACGTCCCCGGCTCGTGATAGGCCGCGAACGTTGGCCCGATGAACTGCCAGGCGCCCTTGCTCGGGGTGCCCCGTGCCGCGTTCGAATCCCAGCGGTTGACCGCGTCGGCGTTGTAGTTGGACTCGCGGCGAGCCACCAGATCCATGCCGCGCTCCCAGCGGGCACGCGCCGCCGGGTCGTGAATTCCCTTGATATTCAAGGCTTTGCGGATCGCGGCGATGATCGCCTGGTGGCCGCTGCCCTGGCCGTCCCCCATCGTCCGCCTTTTTCGGTAGCGCAGACGCCGCAGCCGCAGCGCCCTGAGGCGTGCCCGTCGGCGCGCGTTCAGGATGTGCCGGTGCTGGCTGCGCAACCTGGCCGCCATCCGGGCCATCGCCTCGCGCCGCGCCATCGGCGTATCGGCGGCCCGTGTTGCGTCGGCCTTGGCGTCTTCCAGGACCGCCCGGGTTGCCGTCCTTGTGTGCGCGTGGTCTCTATGCGCCGCCGCCAGGATCTGTGCGAGGGCGCTATCGATGTCGTTGCTCCGGCGTAGCTCGTTGATTGCGCTCGTCGACCGCGCTGCAGCGGCGGTGGGAAGGCCGCCGCGGGCATCGTTGGCCAGGTGTTCGGGCGCACCGGCTATGGGGGCGCTGCCGACGTCGCCAGCCAACAGACTGTGGCCGCGCGACAACGCTGCCACCGCATGGATCATGAGCGGATCGGTCAACGCCTTCCCCGCTCTAACCCGCGTCTGCGCCCCCTCGGCGCCGCATCCGTTCCGGACACTCGAGCTGTTACTCCCACACCCTTAGGCCGCGAAAATTCGTATCAACAGCATGCACGAATCCGCAGTTCCACTGTCAATAACGAGGAACCCGATACGGCAGCGGCCGGCTTGACACTACTGCCATGCGCGTGGCCCGACCACTCACCTTCCAGCGTCGTGGGAATGGCGCACCGGCCGCGCTATTCCGTTGCCTCGTCCTCGGTCGGCATGATCACGATTCGCCGATTGGGCCGGTTGGTGACCACGGTGGGCTTCTCCTCGCCGGGTTTGGGACCCGGGGCGCCCGGCGGCATGGTCAGCCGGCCCTTGACGGGCTGACCGTTGGGCACGCCCGGCGCCGATATGCGCTTCTCGGGCGGCTTGTCTTTATTGCCCCCCTCGCCCCCGTGGCCCATGGCCCCCGGCGGCATCATCCCCATACCCCCCATACCGGTCTGCCCCGGCGCGGCCGGCGCGCCACTAACCGGTGGCGTCATGGCCGCCTTGGCCGCCCCGGCAGGAGTCGTGGGCGGGGACGAGGTTGGCACTGGAGGCGGACCCAGAGAACTGGCCGGAGTGGTGCCGCCGCCGAGGCCTCCGCCCCCACCCGAGCCCGAGCCGCCGCCCAGCCCGGTGCCTGGGCCGACGCTGTCGACGAGCTGCGGGTCGCTCGCGAGGGCACTGGCCCTGTTGGCGCCCTGAACTGCGCTCATCAGCGGCTGGATGGCGCTTTGGCCGGCCTGCATCGCCTGCTGTGGCAGCTGCGTCAGCGGCCCCATGATGCCGCCGACCGCGCCGCCGAGGGCGCCGGTGATGCTTTGCAGCATCTGCTGCATCATCTGCGGGGCTTGTTGACCGACATTTTGCATCTGCTGTGCCGAATCAGCTTCATTCGCAGGGAATTTCGCGGCGGCATCGGCGGCATGGGCGCGACGGTCCGCGTCTGCGGCGGCCGCGTCCGCTGCGTCCTTCGGCACGCCGGCGTTGCCGGCGGAATGCAGCAATCCCTGGCCGATGTCGGCGGGGGCGGTTCCGCCCACGGACGCGGGAAACGGCATAGGCGGTGGCGCTTCCGGCGCGCCGACCAGCCCGCCCAATACGGCAGGAGCGCTCTTGATGGTGCCGCCGCCGGTCATAGCCTCACCTCCACCCCGCTTGTAGAACTACCTGGTGCAAACCGCGGCACCCGATTGGCTATCGCACCATTTTGACACCAGTCCCCTGTGATCGGTATTCACGTCGTTTCCGGCAGCGGCCGCAGGCTTGTGAACGCCCTATCCGCCTCCCTGATGGCTGATTACGTCGAACCACGCCATGTGGTAATTCGCGAGGTACTCATGCCCATCGATCAGGGCCTCGATTGCCGCGAGCAGCATCCAATCCCCGACGGCAGCTGCGTCGTGATCTGGGTATGCCGTCAGCACCGAATCTCGAACCTCGGCAATGCAACTGCGCAAAAGCTCAGTTTCGTTTTCAAGCACACCGGTATTCCGCACGGCCGGCGCGGCGATAGCTTGCGCAATTCGCGGCAGACCGTCGCGACGACGCACGGCTTGCACTAGGGCTGGCCCAAGTTCGTCGACATGTGGTGCGGCCGACCGGGCCGGTCGATCGCCGCTCAGCGTGGGAGCCTCGGGGTCCGATTCGGCCACGTAGGTGTTGTGCTCGTGAGCGGCGGCAACCACGACGGCTCCTAGCAAGTCCACCACACTCGCATCGCGGCGTCGTGCGGTTGGTTCGAGCAGGGTTACATGCGCCGGCAGTTTCACGTGGGGCGGGATCCATCCGCTAGCGAGGTCCGTGACCAGCAGAGTGGTAGTGCCATCGTCTCGCAGACCGGCCGCCCACCAAACTCGCGGCTCTTGGCGAGCCACCGCATCGACGAGGCGCTGCAAACGCTGTTGCTCGGC
This sequence comes from Mycobacterium sp. SMC-2, assembly GCF_025263485.1. Lineage (NCBI taxonomy): Bacteria > Bacillati > Actinomycetota > Actinomycetes > Mycobacteriales > Mycobacteriaceae > Mycobacterium > Mycobacterium sp. SMC-2. The sequence continues at coordinate 769,308 of NZ_CP079863.1, read as the reverse complement.
AGCCCTACTCGACACCACGCCGGCCGTCGCACCGGTTGCCGCGGACATGGCTGATGCTCCGACCATGCTCGACGAGTTCGCGCCTGCCTGCCCGGCCGCGGCTCCGCGTTCGACCGGAGAGACCAGCGGGCCGCCCGCGGATGTGGACGAACTCGCCGAGGGTGCCACCGGCGCGCCCGAGACCGGCCCGGTCGGGACCGTCGGCATCGCAGGCGGCGCCGTGACCGGCGGCCGCAGGTCAGAGCCATAGGCGGGCAATGAGCCTGCAGGGACACTCGTACTACCAGCTACAGGTGCTGCCGACCCGGACCATGCACCCCCCGTCACTACCGGTGTTACAGGAGCGGTTCCGCCTGCGGCCGGTGGTGCGGAGGCGGCCGGCGGTGGTGTGTCGACCGGAGCGCTCGCCGGTATGACAACCCCGGCACTAGGTGCGGTCGGCGCCACAGGCGGCGCCTCCACCGGCGCCCCGGGTTGAGGAGGTGTCCCCGCTCCGGATTCCATCGCGTTTATCGCGCCGGACGACAATCCTTGCGCGGCGGCGCCTGCCGGTTGGCCCGTCGCCATTCCAGACGCGAACGATTGCGCCAAGTTGGGCGTGCCTTGGCCGAGGCCGGCGGGGGACATGGTCATTGGGCTTCCTGAGACACCTGGCATACCGGGCGAAACGGTTCCGCCACTGCCGGGTACTTGGACCCCAGGCGATGGCGCGACCGCTGGGCCAGCTGGTACGGACCCGCCCCCAAATCCTGACCCGAAATTGCCGCTGCCCGGCGCCGGTGCATTAGGCGCTGAACCGCCTCCAAAGCCAGTCGGCGACACTCTCGGCAGGTGACCGTGCGGCGAAAGCGCATTGGTCACAGAACCGCCGCCGACGGACAGTGGGGTAGACGACCCTAGATCCTCCTGGGTGATCGGGCGCGGCGAGGAAGGATTCTCGACATTGAAGCCCTGTTCACGCGCCCACATCCGGGCGTCGCTACCAACACCTTCAGCATCAAAGATCTTTTGGGTCGCCGTCATGAGTTTGTCAACCGCGTTCATGCTCGCGTTGGCCGCATCACCATTGCATCGCAACTGGACGGCCTGGACTTCCGCTACTTGCTCCGGCAGCGACTTTTTTGACGCAAGAATCTCATCTATCTCTCTATTGCCCGAATTCGCTATGTCCGCCAACCGACTTCGTAGATAGTCGATGGCATCAGCCCCCGCGTTGAAGGCTCCTGCCTTTGACTGGTACTTCTCAGCAAGATCTAAGTGAAATTTTTCGCCTTGTTGGTATCGCGATATCAGATCGTCCGCCGTCCGGCCCTGATTATGCGCCGCAATCATGGTCCACTGACTGCGCAGATCCTGAGAAAATAGCTGCTGCTCGGCACACACCTGGCTCCAGTGTTGAGCACCGGCACGCAGGGCAGTCGATGGTGCGGGCCACCACGGCCCGATTAGCGCCGCTGTCCATTTACCGGGCGGGAGGTCAACCGCCACCGAATACCCTCATCGCGGAATCCTCTGCGGTCGCACGATTAAGTGCACGTTGTTCTTCCGTTTCAGCCGCGTCTTGACGCGGGCCGTGGCCCCGGCCTGCAGAGAGAGTCTGACCAATTCAGGGCGTTCGGCGGGGCGGGCGTCCCGTCACCAAGCCTCCACGACTGGTTCCTCACCATGCCCCTCCTCGCGGTCGCGGAACCCAGCTAAACACTGACCCCCGATTATGCGTGCCCCCTCCACTCCATAGTGGAGCAAGGAACCGCGGACCAAGCAATTCACCGGATACCGCAGCTGCTGGCGTCTAGCGACTACTATTCAGGCCCCGAAGCAAGGTCCTGATTGCCCGGAGCGGCCGCATCTTCAAGCGGCTCGAGCTCTAACTCGCGTCCGGGAACCGAACCATCGGACGCTATCGGTCCTATTGACGGTCAAGCATGGAGCTATACGCCAAGTCTCGGATAGCTCTGGATGCGCCCGACGTTGGCACCGGGGTCGTTGTTTCAAACATGCCCGGCTGAGTAAAACGATCCGTGCGTTTGGGACCGTCGGTCACCCGCCGCCGCAAACCCTTTTCATCGCAACGTCTTTGTTGTTGACGTCACTGATCGTTGACTGCCATATGGGATCGTCGCGCTGCTGAACTGTGGCGGCTATAGCTTGAGAATTGCTGTAAGCCTCAGCGAGCGCGAGTGCGGCATCTCGATCGCCAGGCGGGATTGCCGGATTCGTACTCACAGCGTGCTCCAGCATTACTGCTCCATTGACAACCGCAATGCCCGACAACGCCGGGTTGTCGCCGTTAGTTTCTATCTGAACGGCCCGTGCCGCCAAGTTATAGGTCTCGCAAAGCTTTTTGTGCGCGGCGACGCTTTGCTCTGCCGTAAACGTGGGCGCCGCGGACGTGGTTGCGGGTCCTGTCGCGGAGTCATTCGTAGACCGGGTTGAGGCCACAACTAAGGCAACAGCGCTGAGCAGAACGGCAATCAATGCCAAGCCGATCGCTGGCCACGTGCGTGGACCTCGTATGGGCTGAGTGGGATAAGCCGGCTGCCATTGAGCTGGTGGCGGGCCCCCTGGTTCCCCGCCGAAGTTCGGAGGCAAATCCCCCATGCAGCCCTCCTCACATCGTCTAACACCTTGGAAGCCGTTCTCCTGAATTATCCACGTGCGTGGCGTGTCAACGCTGAAATGGCGGCGCAAATGCGGCACTGACCACTCGTACAAAGACCTGGAGCGCCATAACCATTGGCGCATCGAAGGGCTACATAGTCGACCAGCTCGGAAGCCGTGTTACCTCGGGTCGCCGCGCGATCGGACCCTCAGACTCGCGGCGTCGCCACACCGGAAACCGGTAGCACCGCCCGCATCTCGCCGGCGTTGTGCTGATCCATGCTGGTGAACCCCTTGGCCGCGTAGTGAGCCTTGGCGCCAACGTCGGTCAGCGTCTGCCGGTGGCCCTGCAGGCTCTGCACGTGCTGCGTGTGGGCGGTGGCGGCCGCCTCGTGAAAAGCATCGGCGGCGGCGAAGTCACCGAACATTCCCGACGAAAGCGGTCCGCGCGCAAGCTGGTCAGCTCCGTCTTGAGCATGCCCACCCGCGCGATGCGATTCGTTGCCTCCGGAGTGCAGAAGGTCTGTGTCAACGAACATCGCCACCCCTTCCTGGTCGACCGCGACGACAGATGCATGCCTAGTCAAGCCGCTCTTGGCCACGCTAAATACCCCAAGGGCTGTGGTCAATTCACCTTGGCTCTACGCCACCGCCTCATAACGCGCTAGCGCCATCGGCGAGACCGTCGCCGTCGGAATCGGTCAGCCGCACGTTCCACTTGCCGTCACCGTCGGTGTCGACATATTCGGTGGCGCCGCCCTCATCGGTGCACAGCAACCGGTCGGCCACACCGTCGCCATCGGTATCGAACAGCCGGTCATCGGCCGTGCCGTGGCCATCGAAATCGATCAAGGGGCCGCCGGTGTGCTCGACGCCATCGAGGCCGAACCACCGCAGTGGTCGGCCCTGCTCCGAGGCCACCCCCCACGTCCCGGATCCGTCATCGGTGAAGTACGCCTCGGGAGTGCCGTCGTTGTCGAGGTCGAGCACCGCGTGATCGGCGATGCCGTCGCCATCAAGATCGGCGAATGCGTCGTCGTGCAGCCCATCGCCATCGAAGTCCAGCCCGAAAGCATCGAGCCGGCCGTCGCCATCAAGGTCGAGGTCCAGTTCGCGGTGCCAGATAGACGCCGTGCCGTCGTCGCCAGCCATGCAGTAGTCCATGCACGATCGGACGCGCGACCACCGCTACGGGTTCCCGCGCGAGCGCCACCAGTCCAGCAGTTCCGCGGTCGCCTCATCGGTGGTCAACGGCCCCCGCTCCAACCGCAGCTCTTTCAGGAAGCGCCATGCCTCCCCGACTTGCGGACCCGCGGGAATGCCTAACAACTGCATGATCTGATTGCCGTCGAGGTCGGGCCGCACCCGCGCCAAATCCTCCTGGGCGGCCAGCTCGGCGATCCGCGCCTCCAGCCGGTCATAGCTGGCCTGCAGCCGCGCGGCCCGGCGCTTGTTGCGGGTGGTGCAGTCGGCCCGCACCAGTTTGTGCAGCCGAGGCAGCAGCGGCCCGGCATCGGTGACGTAGCGGCGCACCGCGGAATCGGTCCACTTCCCCTCGCCGTAGCCATGGAATCGCAGATGCAGATACACCAGTTGGGAGACGTCCCCGACCATCTGCTTGGAATACTGCAACGCCCGCAACCGCTTTCGGGCCATCTTGGCGCCGACGACTTCGTGGTGGTGGAAACTCACGCCGCCGTTGGCTTCGTGTCGTCTGGTGGCCGGTTTACCGATGTCATGCAGCAGCGCGGCCCAGCGCAGCACCAGGTCCGGGCCGTCGTCCTCCAGCGCGATCGCCTGCCGCAGCACCGTCAGCGAATGCTGATAAACGTCCTTGTGCTGGTGATGTTCGTCGATCGCCATCTGCATGCCGCCGACCTCGGGCAGCACCACCTCGCCCATGCCGGTCTGCACCAGTAGATCGATGCCGGACACCGGGTCGTCGCCCAGCAGCAGCTTGTCCAACTCGGCGGCCACCCGCTCGGCGCTGATCCGTCCGAGCTCGGGGGCCATGGTCTCAATCGCGTCGCGGACCCGCGGTGCGACGGCGAAGCCGAGTTGCGACACGAACCGCGCCGCCCGCAACATCCGCAAGGGGTCGTCGCCGAAGGACACCGACGGGGCCGCCGGGGTGTCGAGCACCCGCTCGCGCAGGCTCACCAAACCGCCGAGGGGATCTAGGAATTCACCCGGACCGTCCGGCGTGATGCGCACGGCCATCGCGTTGGCGGTGAAGTCACGGCGCACCAGATCGTCGTCGAGTCGCCGGCCGAATTGCACCTCCGGCTTCCGCGATACCTGGTCATAGGCGTCGGCTCGGAACGTGGTGATCTCCAACCGATGGCCGTCCTTGCCCACACCGACGGTGCCGAAGTCGATGCCGGTGTCCCACATGTTGTCGGCCCATCGCCGCAAGATCTGCTGGACCTGCTCGGGGTAGGCGTCGGTGGTGAAGTCCAAGTCGGGACTCAGCCTGCCCAGCACGGCATCTCGCACCGAACCCCCGACGAGGTACAACTCGTGTCCCGCAGCGCCAAACGCCGAGCCCAACTCGCGCAGCATGGGCGCGTGTTGATTCAGGGCAACCGCGGCGGCGGCCAGCAGCTCCACGTCGGGTTCGGACACGTTCGGTCAGCCTAGTCGGCGGCGCCGAACAGGACGGCGCTGCGCCATCGCGCGCCCCGCCAGCGGCGAGTATGTCCTGGGAGAAAATGCCGTGCCAGCTACTATCGCTTGGGTGTCGGACGGCGAACAAGGCAAGGCACGTCGGCGTCGGGGACGGCGGCGCGGTCGTGGCGCTGCGAGTTCGACCGAGAACCAGACGAACGGCCAAGCGCCCGCCGACTCGACGGGGACGAAACCCCCCCGGCCCCGTGTGCCTCGCCGCGGGCCGGACAGGCTGCGCACCGTGCATGAAACCTCCGCCGGAGGGCTGGTCATCGACGGCCTCGACGGCCCGCGCGACGGCCAGGTCGCGGCGCTCATCGGCCGCGTAGATCGACGAGGGCGGATGCTGTGGTCACTGCCCAAGGGACACATCGAACTCGGTGAGACCGCCGAACAGACCGCTATAAGAGAAGTCGCCGAAGAGACCGGAATCCGCGGCAGCGTGCTGGCCGCCCTGGGACGCATCGACTACTGGTTCGTCACCGATGGCCGCCGGGTCCACAAGACGGTGCACCACTATCTGATGCGCTTCTCCGGAGGCGAGTTGTCCGACGAGGACCTCGAAGTCGCCGAGGTGGCCTGGGTGCCGATGCACGAGCTGCCGTCGAAGCTGGCGTACGCCGACGAACGCCGACTGGCCCGGGTGGCCCACGAGCTGATCGACAAGCTGCAGAGCGACGGCCCCACCGCCCTGCCGCCGCTGCCACCCACCTCTCCCCGGCGCCGCCCGCAGACGCATTCGCGCACCCGGCACGCCGACAAGCCGGCCACCAGCCGGAAGAACGGCCACGGGCCAGGACCGTGACGGCGTCCCGACTCTGCTTGTTGCGCCTCGCGGCAGTGATCGGCATCGTGGCCGGGTTCGCGGTGCTCACCGGGCCGGCCATGCCACGCGCGGATGCGGGCGAGCCCGGCGCGACCCCGTTTGTGCGGGTCCGCATCGACCAGGTCACCCCGGACGTGGTCACCACGTCCAGTCAACCCGTCGTCACCGTCAGCGGCATGGTGACCAACATCGGCGACCGCCCCGTCCGGGACGTGATGGTCCGGCTCGAACACGCCGGGGCGGTCACCACCTCAGCTGGCTTGCGGACCAGCCTGGACGGCGACACCGACGGGTATCAAGCGGCCGCCGACTTCCTCACGGTCGCTCCCGAACTGCAACGCGGTCAACAAGCCGGCTTCACCCTGTCGGCACCGCTGCGCTCGTTGACCAAGCAGTCGTTGGGAGTCGAAAAGCCCGGCATCTATCCGGTCTTGGTCAACGTGAACGGCACGCCGGATTACGGCGCCCCCGCGCGACTCGACAACGCACGATTCCTGCTGCCCGTGGTCGGTGTGCCACCCGATCAGGGCGGCGATCTGGGCTCGGCCGTCGCACCCGACACCTCCAAACCCGTGTCGATCACGATGCTGTGGCCGCTGGCCGATCGGCCCCGGCTGGCCCCGGGCGTCCCCGGCGGCACCATCCCGGTCCGCCTGGTCGACGACGACTTGGCCGCCTCCCTGGCCAGCGGCGGCCGGCTGGACATTCTGCTGTCGGCGGCGGAGGTCGTCACCAGCCACGACGTCGATCCCGACGGCGCCGTGGGGCGTGCGCTGTGTTTGGCCGTCGATCCCGACCTGCTCGTCACCGTCAACGCGATGACGGCCGGCTACGTGGTGTCCGATTCGCCCGAGGGCGCCGCCCAATTTCCGGGCACCCCGACCCACCCGGGCGCCGGACAGACCGCCGCGGTGGAGTGGCTCAACCGGCTGCGCGCCCTGGCGCACCGCACCTGCGTGGCCCCGCTGCCCTATGCGCAAGCCGACCTGGACGCTTTGCAACGCGTCAACGACCGAGGGCTCAGCGCCACCGCCACCACCGGCGTCAACAGCATCGTCGACCGCATTCTGGACGTTGCCTCCGCCCGCGACGCCGCGCTGCTGCCCGACGGCCCACTGACCAACCGCGCGGTCAACCTGCTCGGCGCCAACGAAGGCACCGTCGCGATCGCCGCCGCCGACTTGTCCGCCCCGGATGCCGCACAAGGATCCTCCGAGACCACCGTCGACACCGCGCCGCGGCGGCTGTCCCCGCAAGTGGTGGTCGCCCCATTCGACCCGGCGGTGGGCGCCGCGCTCGCCGGAGCGGGAAGCTCCCCCGCTGTCCCTACCTACCTGGATTCCTCGCTGACCGTGCGCCTCGCGCACGACTCGATGACCGCGCGCCGCCAGGACGCCCTGGGCTCCATGTTCTGGCACGCCCTGCGCCATGACGACGCGCCTCGCACCCAGATCCTGGTCCCGCCGGCGACGTGGAACCTGCAGGCCGACGACGCGCACGTCATCTTGACCGCGCTGACCACCAGCATTCGGTCCGGTCTGGCGATCCCGCGGCCCTTCACGGCGGTGATCGCCGACGCCAACCAGACTGCACAACCCCACACCGAACCGGTGGGCGCCTACCTCTCCGCGCGTGGCCGATTCGGCGACGACGTCACCGCCGCGGTTGCCGGTCAGGTCGGCCGGCTGTGGGGCCTGACGTCGGCGCTGAGCACCGACGAACGGACCGGACTGACCGGCACCCAGTACACCGCCCCCCTGCGCGAAGACATGCTGCGCGCGCTGAGCCAATCCCAGCCGCCGGACACCCGCAACGGGATGGCCCAGCAGCGCCTGGCCGTCGTCGGAAAGACGATCAACGATCTGTTCGGCGCGGTCACCATCGTCAATCCTGGCGGCTCCTACACCCTGGCCACCGAGCACAGCCCCCTGCCGCTGGCGCTCCACAACGGCCTGGCCGTACCCATCAAGGTGCGGCTGCAGGTCGACGCCCCGCCGGGGATGACGGTCACCGACCTCGGCCAGATCGAATTGCCACCGGGATATCTGCCGCTGCGGGTGCCGATCGAGGTGAACTTCACCCAGCGAGTCGCCATCGACGTGACACTGCGCACCCCGGACGGCATGCGGCTGGGCGATCCGGTGCGGCTGTCGGTGCACTCCAACGCCTACGGCAAGGTGCTGTTCGCAATCACCATGGCGGCCGCGGCCGTGTTGGTATTGCTGGCCGGACGGCGCCTTTGGCACCGCTTCCGCGGCCAGCCCGACCCCGCCGACCTGGACCGGCCCGACCCGCCCAGCGCCAGATCCGTGGAGGTCGACGACGAGGCCGACGGCCGGGTCGAGCAAGAGCACCGAGTATGAATCCCGCCCACCGGCAGGGCGCACCCCAACCCCACCGCGTGCCAGAGCCGCCGCGGCGACCCCGGACCCCGGGCTCGCCGCCGACCGGTCCCCTGCCGCCTGTCCCCGCGGGAATCGATCGCCGTCGCCCCGAGCTCTCCGACGCGGCCCTGGTGTCGCGGTCCTGGGCGATGGCGTTCGCGACGCTGGTAAGCCGGCTCACGGGCTTCGCCCGGATCGTGCTCCTGGCGGCGATCCTCGGCGCCGCTCTGTCCAGTGCCTTCTCGGTGGCCAACCAGCTGCCGAACTTGGTAGCCGCCCTAGTGCTCGAGGCGACCTTCACCGCCATCTTCGTGCCGGTGCTTGCCCGCGCCGAGCAGAGTGACCCTGACGGCGGGGCGGCGTTCGTGCGTCGCCTGGTCACCCTGACGACCGCGCTGTTGGTGCTGGCGACGGCGCTGTCGGTGCTCGCCGCGCCGCTGCTGGTGCGGTTGATGCTCGGCCGCACTCCGCAGGTCAACGAGCCGCTGACCACCGCGTTCGCCTACCTGCTGCTCCCGCAGGTCCTGGCCTACGGCCTCACATCGGTGTTCATGGCGATCCTCAACACCCGCAACGTGTTCGGGCCGACGGCGTGGGCGCCCGTGGTCAACAACGTCGTCGCCCTCGCGACCCTGGCGGTGTACGCGGCCGTCCCCGGTGAGCTGTCGGTGGACCCCGTGCGGATGGGCAACACCAAGCTGCTGGTGCTCGGCATCGGCACCACGCTGGGCGTCTTCGCGCAGACCGCGGTGCTGCTGGTGGCGCTGCGGCGCCAGCGCGTCGACCTGCGCCCCCTGTGGGGCATCGACGAGCGACTCAAGCGCTTCGGCACGATGGCCACCGCGATGGTGCTCTACGTGCTGATCAGCCAGCTGGGCCTGGTGGTCGGCAACCAGATCGCCAGCACGGCGGCGGCGTCGGGCCCCGCGATCTACAACTACACCTGGCTGGTCCTGATGCTGCCGTTCGGGATGATCGGCGTCACCGTGCTGACCGTCGTGATGCCGCGGCTGAGCCGCAACGCCGCCGCCGACGACACCCGGGCCGTGCTCGCCGACCTGTCACTGGCCACCCGCCTGACGCTGATCACGCTGATCCCGATCGTCGCGTTCATGACCGTCGGCGGGCCCGCGATCGGCAGCGCGCTGTTCGCCTACGGCCACTTCGGCGGGGTCGACGCCGGGTACCTGGGCGCCGCGATCGCCCTCTCGGCGTTCACCCTGATTCCCTACGGGCTGGTGTTGCTCCAGCTGCGCGTCTTCTACGCGCGCGAGCAGCCCTGGACGCCGATCGTGATCATCCTCGTCATCACCGCGGTCAAGATCGTGGGATCCGTGCTGGCGCCGCACCTGACCGACGACCCGAAGCTGGTGGCCGGTTATCTGGGGCTAGCCAACGGCGTCGGGTTTCTGGCGGGCGCGATCATCGGTTACGTGCTGTTGCGGCACGCCCTGCTGCCGGCGGGCGGCCACCTGATCGGAACGGGCGAGCTGCGCACCATCCTGGTCACCCTCACCGCCTCGATGCTGGCCGGTTTGGTGGCCCATGTGGCCGATCGGCTGTCGGGGCTGAACCTGCTGACCGCGCACGGCGGCGGCGCGGGCTCGTTGCTGCGCCTGCTCATCCTGGCGGTGATCATGCTGCCGATCATGGCCGCGGTCCTGCTCCGCGCGCACGTCCCGGAGGCACGGGCCGCGCTGGACGCCGTCAGGCGCCGCTTCGGCGGCCACGCGCCGGTCGCCCGCAAACCGGTGACGTCCGATCGATCGTCTCGCCGATCCCCGGTCACGTACCCTGAGCAGAGAAATTCGTCCCCGCCTGGGGTAAATGCGGTCCAGGAGCCGATCCGGCGCAGACCTCCGGAGCGGGTAGCCCCAGAGCGGATAGCGAAAGGACCGGAGGTGACCGACCGCCCTGCCGAGAGCGCCGCGTCGGGTGCCGAGCTGCCACGACCGGTCGCCGACGACTTCCAGCCCGACATCCCCGCCGACCGCGAGGCCGAGCGGTCGACGTCCCGCCCGTCCAACGGGGACATCCCCCGCGAATCGCGTCGCGGGCCGGCCCCATTCGACGCGCCCCGCGACCGCGCCGGGGACCCGGCAGGAGACGACGTCCATTTGGTGCCGGGCGCCCGCATCGCCGGCGGCCGGTATCGCCTGCTGGTCTTCCACGGGGGCGCGCCGCCCTTGCAGTTTTGGCAGGCGCTCGATACCGCGCTGGACCGGCAGGTGGCGCTGACGTTCGTCGACCCCGACAGAGCGCTGCCCGATGACGTCCTGCAGGAAATCCTGTCCCGTACCCTGCGGCTCAGCCGGATCGACAAGCCCGGGATCGCCCGCGTGCTCGACGTGGTTCACACCGGGCACGGCGGCCTGGTGGTCTCCGAGTGGGTGCGCGGCGGCTCGTTGCAGGAGGTGGCCGACACCGCGCCGTCACCCATCGGCGCCGTCCGGGCCATGCAATCGTTGGCGGCGGCGGCCGACGCGGCCCACCGAGCCGGCGTCGCGTTATCGATCGACCACCCGAGCCGGGTGCGCGTCAGCATCGACGGCGACGTCGTGCTCGCCTACCCCGCGACCATGCCCGACGCCAACCCGCAGGCCGACATCCGCGGTATCGGTGCCGCGCTGTACGCCCTGCTGGTGAATCGGTGGCCGCTCGCGGAGTCCAGCGCGCGCAGCGGGCTCGCGCCGGCCGAACGCGATTCGACGGGCCAACCGGTGGAACCGATGGTCATCGACCGCGGCATTCCCTTCCAGATTTCGGCTGTCGCGGTCCGGGCGGTTCAGGAGGACGGCGGGATACGCAGTGCCTCAACGCTTTTGAACTTGCTACAACAGGCGACCGCGGTCGCCGACCGTACGGAGGTGCTGGGTCCGATCGACGATTCGCCCGCGCCGGCCACCGCCCGCGAATCCGCCGCTCAGGACGACGCAATTTTCGCGCGCCGGCGCCGCAACCTGTTGATCGGCATGGCTGCGGGCCTTGCCGTCATCGTGGTGGCCCTGTTGGTCTTGGCGTCGGTGGTGAGCAAGATCTTCGGCAACGTCGGCGGCGGCCTCAACAAGGACGAGCTGGGGCTGAACGGCCCCTCCTCGTCCACCTCGTCGTCGGCCCCCAGCTCCGCCAGCGGCAGCATCGTCAAGCCGACCAAGGCGACGGTCTTCTCCCCCGACGGCGATGCCGACAACCCGGGCACGGCCGGGCAGGCGATCGACGGCGACCCGACCACCGCCTGGGCCACCGAGGTCTACACCGACGCCGTCCCGTTCCCCAGCTTCAAGCAGGGCGAAGGGCTGATCCTGCAGCTGCCGAACCCCACGGTGGTCGGGCAGGTCACCATCGACACGCCCAGCTCCGGCACCAAGGTCGAGATCCGCTCATCGGCCACGGCGGCGCCGGCGTCGCTGAACGACACCACGGTCCTGGCGCCGGCCTTCGCCCTCAAGCCGGGTCACAACGTGATCCCGGTCCGGGCAGGCTCGCCGACGTCGAACCTGCTGGTGTGGATCTCCACGCTGGGAACGACCAACGGCAAGAGCCAGGCCGGCTTTTTCGAGATCACGGTTCAGGCCGCTTCCTGACCGGCTCACAGGGCTGTCCGTGGTGAAGTGCTGCCCGGGAACCGATTGGTTACTGTCCGCCCGTGGGCTCCCGGGGAGACATCCAGCGCGAACGAAGTGACGCCGAGCTGCTGGCAGCCCACGTCGCCGGCGACCGCCACGCCTTCGGCGAACTGTTCCTTCGCCACCAACGACAGCTGCACCGGCTGGCCCGGCTGACCACGCGCACCGCCGAGGATGCCGAGGACGCGTTGCAGGACGCCATGCTCTCGGCGCACCGCGGGGCCGACGCGTTCCGCCATGACGCCGCCGTCGGCAGCTGGTTGCACCGCATCGTGGTCAACGCCTGCCTGGACCGCCTGCGGCGCATCAAGGCCCACCCGACCGTCCCACTGGAGGACGTCTACCCGGTGGCCGATCGGACCGCTCAGGTCGAGACCGCCATGGTGGTGCAGCGCGCTTTGATGCGGCTTCCCGTCGAGCAGCGCGCCGCGGTGGTGGCCGTCGACATGCAGGGCTACTCGGTGGCCGACACCGCGGCGCTGCTGGGCGTCGCAGAGGGCACGGTCAAGAGCCGATGCGCCCGGGCCCGCGTGCGCCTCGCCGAACTCCTCGGCTACCTCAACGCCTCACCCGACCTGGCCCCGCCCATGGCCGTCAAGCAACGCATGACGGACACTGGAGCGGATGGTTGAAGGCGAGGATGACGAGCCGCCCCTGACGGTCGAGCTTCTCGCCGACCTGCAGGCCGGCCTACTTGACGACGAAGCCGCGGCCCGGGTCCGGCAACGGGCCCGCGACGACCCGGAGGCCGAGAAAATTCTGCACGCCCTGAACCGGGTCCGCTGTGACGTCGCGGCGCTGGAGACCGACCCCGCACCCGACGTTCCACCCGAGGTCACGGCCCGGGTCTCGGCGGCGCTGGATTCGGCCGACGCGGACCAGCCCGTCGAGCACTCGGCGCGGCCGCGGATTCGGCCCGCGCGGTTGGTCGCCGGGGTGGCCGGTGTCGGCGCGGCGCTCGCCGCGATCGGAGTGGGCGCCGCGGCGCTGATCAACGCACCCGAGCCCGCCCCCAGCACGCCGGTGACCGCCGAGCACATCACGGTGTCGACACCGCCGATGGTGATCCCGCTGTCCCGGGACGAGTTGCTCGGCCTGCTTCGCCAAAGCCCGGACTACGGCTCCCTCGACGACCCGGCGCGGCGCGCTTCATGCCTTGCCGGCCTGGGCTACCCGGCTTCCACGCAGGTGCTGGGCGCGCGCCCGGTCGAGATCAACGCGCTCCCCGGCATCGTGCTGGTGGTGCCTGGCGACACTCCGCACAGCCTGGCGGTCTATGCGGTCGCGCTGAACTGCAGCGCCGCCGACACCGGCTTGTTGGCCGACACTGTGATCCCGCGCCCTTAGTGTGGTGCCATGGGTCACACCGGAGCTAACAGAGGGCCCGGGAACAGCCGTGCTTACGCTGACGTTTGTACGAATCCAGAGACGATCGTTTGAAAGGGTTCTATGACCGCCGACACTGTGCACGACGTCATCATCATCGGTTCGGGTCCCGCTGGGTACACCGCGGCGTTGTATACGGCGCGGGCGCAGTTGGCGCCGGTGGTCTTCGAGGGGACATCGTTTGGTGGCGCGTTGATGACCACCACCGAGGTGGAGAACTTCCCGGGTTTCCGTGACGGCATCACCGGTCCGGAGTTGATGGACCAGATGCGCGAACAGGCGCTGCGGTTCGGTGCCGACCTGCGGATGGAAGACGTCGAATCGGTGTCACTGGACGGGCCGGTCAAGTCGGTGACGACCGCCGAGGGCGAGACCGTCCGGGCGCGGGCGGTGATCCTGGCCATGGGCGCGGCGGCGCGGTACCTGGGCGTGCCCGGTGAGCAGGAGCTGCTGGGCCGCGGCGTGAGCTCGTGTGCGACCTGTGACGGGTTCTTCTTCCGCGACCAAGACATCGCGGTCATCGGCGGCGGGGACTCCGCGATGGAGGAAGCCACCTTTTTGACGCGATTCGCGCGCAGCGTCACGCTGGTACACCGGCGCGAGGAATTCCGCGCATCGCGGATCATGCTGGACCGCGCCCGGGCCAACGACAAGATCACCATCTTGACCAACAAGGCCGTGCTGGGGGTCGAGGGGGATCAGACCGTGACGGGATTGCGGTTGCGCGACACCGTCTCCGGGGAGGAATCCACCCTGCCCGTCACGGGTGTCTTCGTGGCGATCGGTCACGACCCGCGCTCGGAGCTGGTCCGGGATGTCCTCGACACCGACCCCGAGGGCTATGTGTTGGTCCAGGGCCGCACCACGGCCACATCGATCGAGGGCGTGTTCGCCGCCGGGGACTTGGTGGATCGCACCTACCGGCAGGCCATAACCGCCGCCGGCAGCGGCTGCTCGGCGGCGATCGACGCCGAACGCTGGCTAACCGACCACGTCGAATCCAGCTCGGCCGCCCAAAGCGACGCAACCGAATTCCCTGGCAGTAGCGAGATGATTGGAGTACCTCAATGACCGATGGCGAAAAGGCCGGGGCCACAATCGAAGTCTCTGACGCATCGTTTTCCTCGGAGGTGTTGTCCAGCAATAAGCCTGTGCTGGTTGACTTTTGGGCCACGTGGTGTGGGCCGTGCAAGATGGTCGCGCCGGTTCTCGAGGAAATCGCCAGCGAGCGAGCCGGCCAGCTCACCGTGGCCAAGCTCGACGTCGACGCCAATCCGGTAACCGCGCGCGACTTCCAGGTCGTCTCGATCCCCACCATGATTCTGTTCAAGGACGGCCAGCCGGTGAAGCGGATCGTCGGCGCCAAAGGTAAGGCGGCGCTGCTGCGCGAGCTCTCGGACGCGGTGCCGAACCTCAGCTGATCGCGGTCTGAGTTCACCGCACCACGCCCCCGCGTTCAGCCTGGGGTTTTCCCGAATATGCGAAGCATCTGCGACAATTGCTGTACAGCTGTTGCCCAGATGTAAGCCTGTCAATGTGTCCCGGAGGGCCTTTGGTATGTCGAGTCCGCGCCGTGAATACGGCGATGCGCTGCGCTGTGGCGACCGCAGCGCAGCCGTGACCGAAATCCGGGCTACGTTGGCGGCCCTAGGGCTGCTGGAAAGCCCCGAGGAAGATCTTAGCACCGGCCGACTCGTGCCCCCCGAGCTTTTCGACGCCGAACTCGATCAGGCGGTGCGCGCCTTCCAACAGAACCGCGGCCTGCTGGTCGACGGCATCGTAGGCGAGGCCACCTACCGCGCGTTGAAGGAGGCGTCGTACCGGCTCGGTGCGCGCACGCTGTACCACCAGTTCGGCGCCCCGCTCTACGGTGACGACGTCGCCGCGCTGCAGGCGCGGCTGCAGGACCTCGGCTTCTACACCGGGCTGGTCGACGGGCACTTCGGCTTGCAGACGCACAACGCCTTGATGTCGTACCAGCGTGAGTATGGGCTGGCGGCCGACGGCATCTGTGGTCCAGAAACGTTGCGCTCCTTGTACTTTCTGAGCTCCCGCGTCACGGGCGGCTCACCGCATGCGATCCGCGAGGAAGAACTGGTCCGCCGGTCAGGACCCAAGCTGTCCGGCAAGCGGATCATCATCGATCCCGGCCGCGGCGGCACCGACCACGGCGAGTTCATGCACGGTCCATCGGGGCCGGTCAGCGAAGCGGATGTGTTGTGGGACTTGGCAAGCCGGCTCGAGGGACGGATGACCGCCATCGGCATGGAGACCTTCCTGTCCCGCCCGGTCAACCGCAGCCCGTCCGACGCCGAACGCGCCGCCACGGCCAACAACGTCGGGGCGGACCTGATGATCAGTTTGCGCTGCGAAAGCCAGCCCAGCCCGGCCGCCAACGGCGTCGCTTCCTTTCATTTCGGAAACTCGCACGGCTCCGTCTCCACGATCGGGCGCAACCTTGCGGATTTCATTCAACGAGAAGTCGTGGCCCGCACCGGGTTACGGGATTGCCGGACCCATGGCCGGACGTGGGATCTGTTGCGTCTGACCCGGATGCCGACTGTGCAGGTTGACGTCGGCTACATCACGAACCCGCACGATCGCGCGATGCTGGTCTCCACCCAGACCCGCGACGCAATCGCCGAAGGAATCCTGGCCGCGGTCAAGCGACTCTACCTCCTGGGCAAGAACGACCGGCCCACGGGCACCTTCACCTTCGCCGAACTGTTGGCCCACGAGCTGTCCGTGGAACGGGCCAGCAGACTCGGCGGCTCCTAGCCGATTTCGGCGCCCCGCAACGTATTTCCCGCCGCAGACCCGGCTCCGACCGGCTCCTGCAACTGTGCGTTTTCCAGCAGGCGCTCCAGCGCCGCCTCGACTTCGGCCTTCCAGCCCAGCCCTTTGTCCAACTCGAGGCGCAGCCGCGGGAAGTACGGGTGGGGCGCCACCACAACAAAACCCACGTCCTGCAAGAACTCGGCGTCAATGACGCAGTGGTCCACCGAGCAATCACCGACGGCCTCCAATACCGGCCGCACATCCGGGCTCGCCGACAGCGGGTCCTGCAACTCGGAGGCAGCGGGCGTACGTCCGAAGGCTTCCAGTGCCCGAACGCCACGGCGGACGAGTTCGTCGATCACCCGGGCGAGCAGACCGTGTGGCAGATCGTCGGCGGCCTGCCCGGGCTCGATGCCCATCGAAGTCAGTAACACCGCGTCCGCGGACACCGGCGCGGTGGGAAACCGTTGCGCGCGCGGCACCGCCCGCGGCGGCGCGTAGAAAACATAGCCCAGGCACGGGGGCTCACTTTGGCTTCTGTCGTCGCCGGCTGCCGTCGCAACCTGGCCGCACGAACCCCACTCCAGCATGACCATCGACAGCCAGGCTTCCTTTTCGAATTCCGGGTCGGCGAGATGATCCTGGTTACCGAGCGTCGCCGGGTCAACCTCCCAGTACACGCAACGGCGGGCATGCTTGGGAAGCTGCTCGAAGGCCTCGAGGCGCAGCGGTGTGATTCGAGCGGACACTAGCCTCCTGGCTCCTGTGCGGTACTGCAGCCAATTGCACCGGCAACCCCTCCAGGATAGGAGAGGATGTCGTAATCGGGCCAGCTTTGGCGTCGAGGCGCCGATCACGGCGCCCAGGGGCTCAGCGCGTTACAGCTCGTTACCGAAAATCATTGGAACGCATGCGCTTTCGTAATACCGCGGCACCGGAAGTTGTTCGTTGCCCATCCGTAACCGCTCCGGTGTCACAGTGACGTAATTACAGGGTATGGCGGGTCAGGCCTTGGCGGCGGTCATCATGTCGATGATCCGCTGCAAGTCGTCCACCGAGCCGAACTCCACGACGATCTTGCCCTTGCGCTTGCCCAGGCTGACCGTCACCCGCGTGTCGAAGGCGTTCGACAACCGCTCGGCGACTTCCTGGAGGCCGGGCATCTGGATCGGCTTCCGCCGCTGCGGCGCCGGGGCGGTCGCACCCGCCCGATTGGCCAGCGTCACCGCCTCCTCGGTCGCCCGCACCGACAGCCCCTCCGCGACGATCCGGCTGGCCAGTTCCTCCTGTGCCTCGGGACCGGCTTCCAGCGACAAGAGGGCCCGGGCATGGCCGGCCGACAGCACGCCGGCGGCCACCCGCCGCTGCACCGGGATCGGTAGCTTGAGCAGCCGGATCATGTTGGTGATCAACGGCCGCGACCGCCCGATGCGTGAGGCCAGTTCGTCGTGGGTGACGCCGAATTCGTCGAGCAGCTGCTGGTATGCCGCCGCCTCTTCCAAGGGGTTGAGCTGTACCCGGTGGATGTTTTCCAGCAGGGCGTCGCGCAGCAGACTGTCATCGCCGGTCTCACGCACGATGGCGGGGATGGTGGCGAGTCCCGCGTCTTGGGCCGCACGCCACCGCCGCTCCCCCATCACGATCTGGTACCGCGGGCCGGTCGCGGCCCCGGGCACGGCGCGGACCACGATCGGCTGCAGCAATCCGAACTCGCGGATGGAGTGCACCAGCTCGGAGAGCGCCTCGTCGTCGAACACCTGCCGCGGCTGGCGCGGGTTGGGCTCGATGTCGGATGGGGCGATTTCGCGGTACACCGCGCCCGCGGGGGCCAGGTCCGGCCCCGGCCCCCCGATCAAGACGTCCGCCGCGGCATCCCCCATCCGCGGACCGAGGGTCGCCGGACCGGAGTCGCCTTCGGCGGGACCGGTCGGGATCAGCGAAGCCAGGCCCCGGCCGAGGCCGCCCTTCTTGCGTAACGGCTGCGTCATGGTCGTCCCTTCACGGATGGTGGTCAGTCGCGTTCGGCGAGTTCGCGACTCGCGTCGAGATAGCTCATCGCCCCGCGCGAACCGGGGTCGTAGTCGATGATGGTCATGCTGTAGCCCGGCGCCTCCGAGACTTTGACGCTGCGCGGGATCACCGTGCGCAGCACCTTGGCCCCGAAGTACCGGCGCACCTCTTCGGCGACCTGGTCGGCGAGCTTCGTCCGGCCGTCGTACATGGTGAGGACGACGGTGCTCACCCGCAGCTGCGGGTTGAGGTGGGCCTTCACCATTTCGATGTTGCGCATCAGTTGCGACACCCCCTCCAGCGCGTAGTACTCGCACTGGATCGGAATCATCACCTCGGGCGCGGCGACGAGCGCGTTGATCGTCAGCAGTCCCAGCGAGGGTGGGCAGTCGATGAAGACGTAGTCTAAGTCGAGGTCGTCCAGGGCGGCCAGGGCGGTCCGCAGCCGGTTCTCCCGCGCCACCATGCTGACCAATTCGATCTCGGCGCCCGCCAGGTCGATGGTGGCCGGGATGCAGAACAGGCGCTCGTTATGCGGGCTGCGCCGCAGCGCGTCCTTGACCGAGACCTCGCCGATGAGCACCTCGTAGGAGGAGGGCGTGCCCGATTGCCGGTCGGTGATACCGAGCGCCGTGCTGGCGTTCCCCTGCGGGTCGAGGTCGATGACCAACGTCTTGAGTCCCTGTAGCGCGAGGGCGGCGGCGAGGTTCACCGCGGTGGTGGTCTTGCCCACGCCACCCTTCTGGTTGGCAACGGTCAGGACCCGGCGGTGACTCGGCCTGCGCAGCGGCGGATACGTCGTGTGCAGCACCCGCATCGCCCGCTCGGCGGCAGCGCCGATGGGTGTATCGAATTCGTCCGCTGTTTCACGTGAAACATTGCCGGCGGGGTGCCCCAGCGCGCCGGGGCCGGGCGCCACCGCGGCCTCAGTCCCGGCCGGCGCCTGCACGTGCACGGCGCTCGGCGAATCTCCCGGATTGCTCATTGGTTCCCGGCCTTCCGGATTCGTGCCGGCTGTTGGCGCGGCGGCTTTCCGCGTCGCGCTATAACTACGGTTGCGGGGGGACGCAAATAGGTCGCGCCACATGTCACCACCCTGGCATCAACGGCGCCCGATGCTGCCATCACACGCCGGTACTGTTCAACTTCCTCGCGGCCGCGCTCGCCCTTGATCGCCAGCATCCGCCCGCCCGGCCGAAGCAACGGCATGCTCCACTTCGCCAACTTGTCCAACGACGCAACCGCTCGTGACACCGCCGCATCCCTTTCCCCGAACTGGTGACGCACCCACAGTTCCTCGGCACGGCCGCGGACCACTCCGACGGCTAACCCTAGTTGGTCGACGACCTCGCTGAGAAATTCGCTTCGACGCAACAAGGGTTCCAACAGCACCATGTCCACGTCCGGCCGGGCAAGCGCCAACGGGATCCCGGGTAGTCCTGCGCCGGAGCCGATGTCGATGACCCTTTCCCCCTCGTCGAGGAGTTCGGCCACCGCCGCGCTGTTGAGCAGATGCCGATCCCAGATGCGGTCCACTTCGTGCGGGCCCAGAAGCCCGCGTTCCACGCCGGGGCCGGCCAGCAGCTCGGCGTACCGACGCGCGAGACCCAGGCGGGGACCGAAGATCGTCGCCGCGGCTGCCGGCGGAGCGCCCGGCTCGTGAGGGTCGGGCGTGTCCGTCGTGTGGTCGACGGGGCCGACATGTTTCACGTGAAACACCCTCTGCTTTGCCTGACGCGCGACAGCCTCCGCGCCGGAACTACATGGCTGTAACTCTCTAGTCGTGGAGGACGACGACCCGTCGCGCAGGCTCCACGCCCTCGCTTTCGCTGTGCACGCCCGGCACCGCCGCGACGGCATCGTGGACGATCTTGCGCTCGAACGGCGTCATCGGCGCCAACTCCTCGCGCTCCCCGGACTCCAGCACCCGCCGCGCGACCTTGTCGCCCAACGCCGCCAACTCCTCTCGGCGGCGGCGGCGCCAACTGGCGATGTCGAGCATCAACCGGCTGCGAACCCCCGTCTTCTGATGGACGGCCAGTCGGGTCAGTTCCTGCAGCGCGTCGAGCACCTCACCGCCGCGGCCGACCAACTTGTTCAAGTCGTCGCTGCCGTCGATGCTCACCACCGCGCGGTTGCCCTCGACGTCCAGGTCGATATCGCCGTCGAAGTCCAACAAGTCGAGCAACTCTTCCAGGTAGTCGCCGGCTATCTCCCCCTCGGCGACCAACCGCTCCTCCAGGTCGTCGAGTTCGTCCGCACCCTCCTCGGGTGTCTGCCGTGTGTCGAGTTCGGTGTCGACGTCGGTTTCGGTGGTGGTGTCTGCGTCAGTCATGTCGTTCTCCCTCATCCGCGGGTTCGTGCCAGTCGGGGTTGCCCTTCCCAGGGTGGGCCCGCCTGGCTCTGTCTCCCTGGTCAGCGTTTGCGTTTCTTGGGTCGCGCGCCCGGCCGTGGAGTGCGGCCGGCCGCGCCACCGTCTTGTCCGCTTGGATTCGGCTTGTCGGCCTGGGGCTTCGCCGCCGTCTCCTCCCCGTCGGAGGCACCGGCTTCGGCCTCTCCCTCCCCGGGGGTCGCCGACCCGTTACCGACCGGCTGTCCTGCCTTGGGGTTCCGCTTGGGCTTGGCTCCCGGTGCCGGTGCGTTCGCCGCTCGACGCTGTAGCGCTTCTTGCTTCTTGGCCTCGTCCTCTTTTTCGATCATGCCGAACACGTAGTGCTGCTGACCGAACGTCCAGATGTTGTTCGCGAACCAGTACAGGATGATCGCCAGCGGCAGGAACGGGCCGCCGACCACCACGCCGAGCGGAAACACATACAGCGCAAGCTTGTTCATCATCGCGGTCTGCGGATTGGCCGCGGCTTCCGGGCTCTGTCGCGCCACCGATGCCCGGCTGTTGAAGTAGGTCGCTATGCCGGCCAGGATCATGACCGGCGCGCCCACCGCGATGACCGCCGGCCGGCTGAAGTAGGTGAACGCGTCCAACCCGGTCCGCTGTGTCATGAATGCGCCGATGGGTGCCCCGAATAGATTGGCGTCCAAGAAGTGCGCGACGTCCGCGGGCGTGAAGACGTAGTTTCCGGTCATCCGGTTCTGGGCCACCGACAGGTGCGGTTGGCCGAAGCCCCCGGTGGTTCGGTTGAACGACCGCAGCACGTGATACAGGCCGATGAACACCGGGATCTGGGCGAGCATCGGCAAACATCCGAGGATCGGGTTGAACCCGTGCTCGCGTTGCAACTTCTGCATCTCGAGCGCCATCCGCTGCCGGTCCTTGCCGTACTTTTTTTGCAGAGCTTTGATTTGCGGCTGCAGCTCCTGCATCTGGCGGGTGGTGCGGATCTGCCGCACGAACGGCTTGTACAACAACGCGCGCAAGGTGAACACCAGGAACATCACCGACAGGGCCCACGCGAAGAAGTTCGACGGGCCCAGCATCGCGGCGAACAGCTTGTACCAAACCCACATGATCCACGACACCGGGTAGTAGACGAAGTCGAGGCTAAAGAAATCAAACAAGGGTTCCACTCTCCCCTCGCGCCGCCGGGCATGCCCGCGCGTCGCTGGCGTCTTCGAAGGTTTGACATCCCGGGCGATCCGGTATCGGATCCCATCCGCCCCGGTGCCATGGTCCACATTTGGCGAGCCTGACCGCAGCCAACCAACTCCCCCGTATCAACCCGTACTCGGTCAACGCATCGACCGCGTACTGGCTGCACGTCGGAACGAAGCGACACGTCGCCGGGCGCAATGGCGACACCATGTGCCGGTACAGCTGGATGACGGAAATCAGCACCCGCACGGCAGCGGTGCCCGCGGCCTTGATGACGGCGCGCGCCGGCGTCGGCGCTGTCACCGTTTTCTTCCCGCCGCCTCGAGCGCCCGTCGCAAACCGCGGTGCAGCTCCTGCCCCAACCGCGCCGACGATGCGGTCCGGCTACCGGGCAACGCCCGGATGACCATCTGATCGGAATCCTGGAGTTCGCCCAAAACGGATCGCGCCAAATGCCGCAGGCGCCGCGCGACCCGGTGGCGTTCTACCGCCGATCCCACGGATTTGCCGACGATCAATCCGACGCGGGGAGCCGTGCCCTCGGCTGAATCGTCCCCGCGCCGGAGATGGACGACGACGTCGGGCTGGGCCGCGCGAATGCCGTGCTTCACCGCCGCATCGAACTCTGTTGACCGCTTCATGCGGTTGCGTGCGGGAAGCACCGCCGAAAAACCCGACGTTGCGATCAGGCAGATAGCGCGCGGCGCCCCTTACGGCGCCGGCTCGACACAATCGAGCGTCCGGCGCGGGTGCGCATGCGCAACCGAAAGCCATGCACGCGGGCTCGGCGCCGGTTGTTCGGCTGGAAGGTCCGCTTGCCCTTGGCCACGACGTTCTCCTCGTTGTGTCTCGCATTTCCATCCGGCCGGCCAGACGTCTCGCTCGGGTTCGTCTGCGGGTCGGTCGGAGGTAATCTTGCTGCTGGCCGGCGCGGTCCCCAGGCAGACCTGGGTCGCAGCCGCATCGCCGACTTTCGGGCGACTGTTTGAGGGTACTGACCAGGGTTCGCCTGGTCAAACCTGGCCTGGCCCAACGAACCCGCTCGGCGCCGGACCACATCGCGGCCGGCGCCACACCCGGCGCCACACGGCAACGAGCCAAAGCAGGCCCAAGGAACCCTAAACAACGCGATTGGAATACAGCAGAACTGTTGGCAGCCGCACGGAAAACTGTTAGCTTCTGCCAGTGTCGTTTTAGACTGCAACGGCGCTTGAAAAACGAAGCGAGGATGGTGGGTCGACTAGCTGCCTAGACAGCCTTCCAAGGTTCTCTTCCAGCACGGAGATCGCGAGCCGGCGCCGGTAGGCTGTGGCTCGCATACGCTCATCCTGTCCACACCTGTGTATAAGTATGTGGACAGCTGCTTTGTCGCCCAGCGTGGTTGTATTTGGACCCGGGAATGCTTGAGAACCAGGGGGATGCGTCTTTGACCGATGACCCCGGTTCAGGTTTCACGACCGTCTGGAATGCGGTCGTCTCGGAGCTCAACGGGGAATCCACCCCGGACGGTGTAGCCGCCAATCGCACTGCCCTCATCACTCCCCTCACCCCGCAGCAACGGGCCTGGCTGAATCTGGTCCAGCCGCTGACCATCGTGGAGGGGTTCGCCCTGTTGTCGGTGCCCAGCAGTTTCGTCCAGAACGAGATCGAACGCCATCTCCGCGCCCCGATCACCGACGCCCTCAGCCGTCGCCTCGGCCAACAGATCCAGCTTGGCGTGCGCATCGCGCCGCCGGACGACGACGCCGACGAAACGGTAACTCCGCAGGCGGAATCGTTTCCCCAACCCGAAGCACCTTTCGCGGACGACGACACCGTCGAGATCGATGAGGCCGACGAGAACGGCGAAGTCGCCGACGGCGCGCAGCAGAGTTGGCCGGATTACTTCAGCGAACGTCCGCACTCCACCGATCCGGCCGTCGCCGGCGGGACCAGCCTGAACCGTCGCTATACCTTCGACACGTTCGTCATCGGAGCCTCCAACCGCTTTGCGCACGCGGCGGCCCTGGCCATCGCCGAAGCGCCGGCGCGCGCCTACAACCCGTTGTTCATCTGGGGCGAGTCCGGTCTGGGCAAAACCCACCTGTTGCACGCCGCCGGCAATTACGCGCAGCGATTGTTCCCGGGGATGCGGGTCAAGTACGTGTCCACCGAGGAATTCACCAACGACTTCATCAACTCGCTGCGCGACGACCGCAAGGTCGCCTTCAAGCGGAGCTACCGCGACGTCGACGTGCTGCTGGTCGACGACATTCAGTTCATCGAGGGCAAGGAAGGTATCCAAGAGGAGTTCTTCCATACCTTCAACACCCTGCACAACGCCAACAAGCAGATCGTCATCTCGTCGGATCGGCCGCCCAAGCAGCTCGCCACCCTCGAAGACCGCTTGCGGACCCGGTTCGAGTGGGGCTTGATCACCGACGTCCAGCCGCCCGAACTCGAGACACGCATCGCGATCTTGCGCAAGAAGGCGCAAATGGAGCGACTCGCGGTCCCCGACGATGTCCTCGAACTCATCGCCAGCAGCATCGAACGCAACATCCGCGAACTGGAGGGCGCCCTCATCCGGGTCACCGCGTTCGCGTCGCTGAACAAGACCCCGATCGACAAGGCCCTGGCCGAGATCGTGTTGCGCGATCTCATCGCCGATGCCAGCACGATGCAGATCAGCGCGGCGACCATCATGGCCGCCACGGCCGAATACTTCGACACCACCGTCGAGGAGCTACGCGGACCCGGTAAGACGCGCGCGCTGGCGCAGTCACGCCAGATCGCGATGTATCTCTGCCGCGAGCTGACCGACCTGTCACTGCCCAAGATCGGGCAGGCATTCGGGCGCGACCACACCACGGTCATGTACGCGCAACGCAAGATCCTGTCCGAGATGGCCGAGCGGCGTGAGGTCTTCGATCACGTCAAAGAGCTCACCACTCGCATCCGTCAACGCTCCAAGCGCTGACTCCCGCCTGCTCTGAGCGCACGGCGCCAGATCAATTTCAAAAAACTTCTCGCACGCCTGTCACACCCGCCACACCCACGCCTTGTGCGCGGCGCTGTGCACAACACCATCAAACAGCCGTGTAGTAAGCGGGCCATACGTACACAGCCGCCCATGCTCCCCAACGGCCCAACATCCGATTCACAGTTATGCACGGCGTCATCCACAGCCCCACGCCCGTCCTAGCTGCGCCGGACCGCGGCTTCCCCAGAATGCACAGCCCTTACTACTAATACTTAGATCTCTTCGTCATTTCTTCTTTGAAGTACAGCGCTGGGGACACCGAACTGAACACGCGCACGGATCCGCCGATAGCGAGCCTTGTCGGCCTTCGCGATTAGCTTTCAAGATGGCCTCGGACGATCTACGGTTGTTGTTCGACTGCCGTTGCGTTCGTCGTTGGCATTGCGTGTCAGTGGCGTTCGTAGCGGAGCCCGTGCTAGCGGGCGAGGCTAGCCACTGGACTTTCAAACGCTCGGTAGGTGAAGGGACGCTATGGACGCGGCGACGACAAGAGCTGGCCTCAGCGACTTGAAGTTTCGTTTGGTGCGGGAGTCTTTCGCCGACGCGGTGTCGTGGGTGGCGAAGAATCTGCCGACCCGGCCGGCGGTGCCTGTACTGTCCGGAGTGCTGTTATCCGGGTCCGACGAGGGCTTGACGATCTCCGGATTCGATTACGAAGTTTCCGCCGAAGCGCAGGTGGCAGCGGAAATAGCTTCTCCGGGAAGCGTTTTGGTATCCGGCAGGTTGTTGTCGGACATCACCCGGGCGCTGCCGAACAAGCCGGTCGACTTCTACGTCGACGGCAACCGGGTCGCGCTGAACTGCGGGAGCGCCAGATTCTCGCTCCCGACGATGGCGGTCGAGGATTACCCGACGTTGCCGAGCTTGCCGGAAGAGACCGGGACAATGCCCGCCGATCTTTTCGCCGAGGCCATCAGTCAGGTGGCCATCGCGGCCGGCCGGGACGACACGTTGCCAATGTTGACCGGGATCCGGGTCGAGATCTCGGGCAACACGGTGGTTTTGGCCGCGACCGACCGGTTCCGTCTGGCGGTGCGCGAGCTGACCTGGTCGGCGTCGTCGTCCGATATCGAGGCGGCCGTGCTAGTGCCGGCGAAGACGTTGGCGGAGGCCGCCAGAGCGGGGGCCGACGGTTCTGAGGTTCGGTTGTCGTTGGGCGCCGGCAGCGGGGTCGGCAAAGACGGGCTGCTCGGTATCAGCGGGAACGGCAAGCGCAGTACCACGCGGCTGCTCGACGCCGAGTTCCCGAAGTTCCGTCAACTGTTGCCCGCCGAACACACGGCGGTGGCGACCATCAACGTGGCCGAACTGACCGAGGCGATCAAGCTGGTGGCTCTGGTGGCCGATCGCGGTGCCCAGGTGCGGATGGAATTCTCCGAGGGGTCGCTGCGGCTGTCGGCGGGGGCCGACGACGTGGGCCGGGCCGAAGAGGACCTCGCCGTCGATTTCGTTGGCGAACCGTTGACAATCGCGTTCAACCCGACGTATCTGACCGACGGGCTCGCGGCGGTCCATTCCGAGCGGGTGTCGTTCGGTTTCACGACGCCGGGTAAACCGGCGTTGCTGCGCCCGGCCTCGGGTGAGGACAATTCGCCCACCGGGAACGGTCCGTTCGCGGCGTTGCCGACGGACTACGTCTACCTGTTGATGCCAGTTCGGTTGCCCGGATAGGTGTACGTCCGGCATTTGGGACTGCGCGAGTTCCGGTCCTGGGCGCACGCCGACCTCGAATTGGAGCCGGGCCGGACGGTGTTCGTCGGTTCCAACGGCTTCGGTAAAACGAATCTCATTGAAGCCTTGTGGTTTTCGGCAACACTGGGATCGCATCGGGTAGCTACCGACACACCGTTGATCCGGGCGGGCTCCGATCGCGCGGTGGTGTCGACGATCGTGGTCAACGAGGGCAGGGAATGTGCGATCGACTTGGAGATCGCGGCGGGGCGAGCGAACAAGGCTCGGTTGAATCGGTCACCGGTGCGCAGCACGCGCGAGGTGATCGGGGTTTTGCGCGCGGTGCTTTTTGCTCCCGAGGACTTGGCGTTGGTGCGCGGCGATCCCGCGGAGCGGCGCCGGTATCTTGACGACTTGGCGACGTTGCGGCGTCCGGCACTGGCCGCGGTACGCGCGGATTACGAGAAAGTCCTGCGCCAGCGCACGGCGTTGCTGAAGTCCGCCGCCGGAATACGGCACCGGGGCGACCGCGGCGCCCTGGACACCCTCGACGTGTGGGATGGGCGGCTGGCCGAACACGGTGCGGAGTTGATGGCCGCCCGCATCGACCTGGTGAACCAGTTGGCACCGGAGGTGGAGAAGGCTTATCAACTCCTCGCGCCGTCGTCGCGGCCAGCGGCGATCGCGTACCGCAGCAGCGTGGGGGCACAGGTGGCGGCGGACGCGGGCGGCAACGACCGTGAATTTCTCGAAGCCGCGTTGTTGGCCGCCTTGTCGGAACGGCGTAACGCGGAGTTGGAACGCGGCATGTGCCTGGTCGGCCCGCATCGCGACGATCTGGAGCTGTGGCTGGGAGATCAGCCCGCCAAAGGCTTTGCCAGCCATGGGGAATCGTGGTCTTTCGCCGTGGCACTGCGACTGGCGGGGTATGAGTTGTTGCGAGCCGACGGGAGTGAACCCGTGCTGTTGCTCGATGACGTGTTCGCTGAACTCGACACGGCCCGGCGGCGGGCACTGGCGACGGTGGCGGAATCGGCGGAGCAGGTGTTGGTCACCGCCGCGGTGCTGGAAGACATTCCGGCGGGCTGGGCCGCTAGGCAGGTGCACATCGATTTGCGGGACGACGACTTCGGTAGGGCTTCGGCGGTGCGGGCATGAGTGGTAGCGACGGCCAAGATTCGGCCGCCGGCGCGCACGAGGGTCTGCTGCGGGGCATCGACCTGGTCAGGCGCACGCTCGAGGAAGCCCGCGCGGCGGCGCGGGCGCAAGGAAAGGACGCCGGGCGGGGGCGGTCGATGCCGCCGCCTACCCGACGTGTCGCGGGGCAGCGGCGGAGTTGGTCGGGGCCCGGGCCCGACGCCCGCGATCCGCAACCGCTGGGCAGGCTGGCCCGAGACTTGGCGAAGAAACGCGGGTGGTCGGCACACGTGGCCGAGGGCACGGTGCTGGGCAACTGGTCGTCGGTGGTGGGTCAGCAGATCGCCGACCACGCGACACCGACCGCGTTGAGCGAGGGGGTGCTCAGCGTGACGGCCGAATCCACCGCCTGGGCCACCCAGTTGCGGATGATCCAGTCCCAACTCTTGGCCAAGATCGCCGCGGCGGTGGGCAACGGGGTGGTGACATCGCTGAAGATCACCGGACCGGCCGCGCCGTCGTGGCGCAAGGGGCCGCGTCACATCGCGGGAAGGGGTCCGCGTGACACCTACGGCTAGGGCGTCGAGCGGCAGCGGTCATCCTCAGACACGCGTTTATTAACAGGCCGCTCAAAGCCGCCAGGACGACGTAAAGTCCCTTGACGCACGTCGGGACGTGGCGGGAATAGAGAAATCGCCTGCACGGCGCAGTTAGCTGGGTAGAAACGCGCCCAGAGAATCGGTGCGGACGGCTCATCACGGTAGACTGGCGGCATGCGGCTGACGCGGTGACTGGAACCGCCCGCATGAAACCCCAAGGAGAGCGTTCCGACCGTGGCTGCCCAGAAGAAGAAGGCGCAAAACGAATACGGTGCTTCAGCGATCACCGTGCTCGAAGGGCTGGAGGCCGTCCGCAAACGTCCCGGCATGTATATCGGGTCCACCGGTGAACGCGGTCTGCACCACCTCATCTGGGAGGTGGTCGACAACTCCGTGGACGAGGCGATGGCCGGTTACGCCACCGAGGTCGATGTGCGGCTCCTGGATGACGGCAGCGTGGAGGTGGCCGACGACGGCCGCGGCATTCCGGTGGCGATGCACGCCACCGGCGCCCCCACCGTCGACGTGGTGATGACCCAACTGCACGCCGGCGGCAAGTTCGGTGGCGAGAACAGTGGCTACACCGTCAGCGGTGGGTTGCACGGCGTCGGCGTGTCGGTCGTCAACGCGCTGTCCACCCGCCTGGAGGTCACCATCAAGCGCGACGGGCACGAGTGGTTTCAGTACTACGACCGCGCTGTGCCGGGCACCCTCAAGCAAGGCGAGGCCACCAAGAAGACCGGAACCACCATCAGGTTCTGGGCCGATCCGGAGATCTTTGAAACCACGCAGTACGACTTCGAGACCGTGGCGCGTCGTCTCCAAGAGATGGCGTTCCTGAACAAAGGCCTCACGATCAACCTCACCGACGAACGGGTCGAGCAGGACGAGGTCGTCGACGAGGTGGTCAGCGACACCGCTGAGGCGCCCAAGACCGCCGAAGAGCAGGCGGCGGAATCGACTGCGCCGCACAAGGTCAAGCACCGCACCTTCCACTACCCCGGCGGACTGGTCGACTTCGTCAAGCACATCAACCGCACCAAGAGTCCGATCCAACAGAGCGTGATCGACTTCGACGGCAAAGGCACCGGCCACGAGGTCGAAATCGCCATGCAGTGGAACGGCGGGTACTCGGAGTCGGTTCACACCTTCGCCAACACGATCAACACTCACGAGGGCGGAACCCACGAAGAAGGCTTCCGCAGCGCGCTGACATCGGTGGTCAACAAGTACGCCAAGGACAAAAAGCTGCTGAAGGAGAAGGACCCCAACCTCACCGGCGACGACATCCGGGAAGGCTTGGCCGCGGTCATTTCCGTCAAAGTCGCCGAGCCGCAGTTCGAGGGCCAGACCAAGACCAAGCTGGGCAACACAGAGGTGAAGTCGTTCGTGCAGAAGGTGTGCAACGAACAGCTGACGCACTGGTTCGAGGCGAACCCTTCGGAGGCGAAAACCGTTGTCAACAAGGCGGTCTCGTCGGCGCAGGCGCGGATCGCGGCCCGCAAGGCGCGGGAGCTGGTGCGCCGCAAGAGCGCCACCGACCTCGGCGGCCTACCCGGAAAGTTGGCCGACTGCCGCTCTACCGACCCGCGAAAGTCGGAACTCTATGTGGTGGAGGGCGATTCGGCCGGCGGCTCGGCGAAGAGCGGGCGCGATTCGATGTTCCAGGCGATCTTGCCGCTGCGCGGCAAGATCATCAACGTCGAGAAGGCCCGCATCGACCGCGTGCTGAAGAACACCGAAGTCCAGGCGATCATCACCGCGCTGGGCACCGGGATCCACGACGAGTTCGACATCACCAAGCTGCGCTACCACAAGATCGTGCTGATGGCCGACGCCGACGTGGACGGCCAGCACATCTCGACTCTGCTGCTGACGCTGTTGTTCCGCTTCATGCGGCCACTGATCGAAAACGGGCACGTGTTCCTGGCACAGCCGCCGCTGTACAAATTGAAGTGGCAGCGCGCCGATCCGGAATTCGCCTACTCCGACCGCGAACGCGACGGCCTGCTGGAGGCCGGCCTGAAGGCCGGCAAGAAGATCAACAAAGAGGACGGCATCCAGCGGTACAAGGGTCTGGGTGAAATGGACGCGAAAGAGTTGTGGGAAACCACGATGGACCCGTCGGTTCGGGTGCTGCGTCAGGTCACCCTGGACGACGCCGCGGCGGCCGACGAATTGTTCTCCATCCTGATGGGTGAAGACGTCGACGCGCGCCGCAGCTTTATCACCCGCAACGCCAAAGACGTTCGCTTCCTGGATGTCTGACGTAGTCGTCGGGCACGCCAACCCACAGAGGGGAATAGATGACTGACACCACGCTGCCGCCCGGCGACGAGGCTGGCGACCGCATCGAACCGGTTGACATTCAGCAGGAGATGCAGCGCAGCTACATCGATTACGCGATGAGTGTGATCGTGGGCCGCGCACTGCCGGAGGTCCGCGACGGACTCAAGCCGGTACACCGGCGCGTGCTCTATGCCATGTACGACTCGGGATTCCGCCCGGACCGCAGCCACGCCAAGTCGGCGCGGTCGGTCGCCGAGACGATGGGTAACTATCACCCCCACGGCGACGCGTCGATCTACGACACCTTGGTGCGCATGGCGCAGCCGTGGTCGCTGCGGTATCCGCTGGTCGACGGGCAGGGCAACTTCGGCTCCCCGGGCAACGACCCACCGGCCGCGATGCGCTACACAGAGGCCCGGCTGACACCGCTGGCAATGGAGATGCTGCGGGAAATCGACGAGGAGACAGTCGATTTCATCCCGAACTACGACGGGCGGGTGCAGGAACCGACCGTACTGCCGAGCCGGTTCCCCAACCTGCTGGCCAACGGGTCCGGCGGCATCGCGGTCGGCATGGCGACCAACATCCCGCCGCACAACTTGCGCGAGTTGGCCGAGGCGGTGTTCTGGTGCCTGGAGAACCACGAGGCCGACGAGGAGGCCACCCTGGCGGCGGTTTGCGAACGCGTCAAGGGCCCCGACTTCCCCACCGCGGGGCTGATCGTCGGGACTTCCGGCATCGCCGACGCCTACAAGACCGGCCGCGGATCGATCCGGATGCGCGGCGTGGTGGAGGTCGAAGAATCCAGGGGCAGAACGTCTTTGGTGATCACTGAGTTGCCGTATCAGGTCAACCATGACAACTTCATCACCTCGATCGCCGAGCAGGTTCGCGACGGCAGGCTGGCCGGGATCGCCAACATCGAAGACCAATCCAGCGACCGAGTTGGCCTGCGCATCGTCATCGAGCTCAAGCGCGACGCGGTGGCCAAGGTGGTGCTGAACAACCTTTACAAGCACACCCAGCTGCAGACGAGCTTCGGCGCCAACATGCTGTCCATTGTCGACGGCGTGCCGCGCACGCTGCGGCTCGACCAGATGATCCGCCACTACGTCGCGCACCAACTCGACGTCATCGTTCGCCGCACCACCTACCGGTTGCGAAAGGCCAACGAACGTGCCCACATCCTGCGCGGTCTGGTCAAGGCACTCGACGCGCTGGACGAGGTCATCGCGCTGATCCGGGCGTCGGAAACGGTCGACATCGCCCGCGCCGGGTTGATCGAACTGCTCGACATCGACGAGATCCAGGCCCAGGCGATCCTCGACATGCAGTTGCGGCGCCTGGCGGCCCTGGAGCGCCAGCGCATCATCGACGACCTAGCCAAGATCGAGGCCGAGATCGCCGACCTCGAAGACATTTTGGCCAAGCCGAAGCGGCAGCGTGGCATCGTGCGCGACGAACTCGCCGAGATCGTCGACAAGCACGGCGACGACCGTCGCACCCGGATCGTCGCGGCCGACGGCGAGGTCAGCGAAGAGGACCTGATCGCCCGCGAGGACGTCGTCGTCACCATCACCGAGACTGGCTACGCCAAACGCACCAAGACCGATCTGTACCGCAGCCAGAAGCGCGGCGGCAAGGGCGTGCAGGGAGCCGGCCTGAAGCAAGACGACATCGTGCGGCATTTCTTCGTGAGTTCGACGCACGACTGGATCCTGTTCTTCACCACGCAGGGCCGGGTCTATCGCGCCAAGGCTTACGAACTGCCCGAGGCGTCCAGGACGGCGCGTGGCCAGCACGTCGCGAACCT
Organism: Mycobacterium sp. SMC-2; assembly: GCF_025263485.1. Classification (NCBI taxonomy): domain Bacteria; kingdom Bacillati; phylum Actinomycetota; class Actinomycetes; order Mycobacteriales; family Mycobacteriaceae; genus Mycobacterium; species Mycobacterium sp. SMC-2. The sequence continues at coordinate 736,949 of NZ_CP079863.1, read as the reverse complement.
GCTGGCCTTCCAGCCCGAGGAGCGCATCGCCCAGGTGATCCAGATCCGCAGTTACGAGGACGCCCCGTACCTGGTGCTAGCGACCCGCAACGGCTTGGTCAAGAAGACCAAGCTGACCGACTTCGACTCGAACCGGTCGGGTGGGATCGTGGCGATCAACCTGCGCGACAACGACGAACTGGTCGGTGCGGTGCTGTGCTCGGCCACCGACGACCTGCTGCTGGTGTCGGCCAACGGCCAATCCATCCGGTTCTCGGCGACCGACGAGGCGTTGCGGCCGATGGGCCGCGCCACCTCCGGCGTGCAGGGGATGCGGTTCAACACCGACGATTACCTGTTGTCGCTCAACGTGGTTCGCGAAGGCACCTACCTGTTGGTGGCGACGTCCGGGGGTTACGCCAAGCGCACCGCGATCGAGGAGTACCCGGTGCAGGGCCGCGGCGGCAAGGGTGTGCTGACGGTGATGTACGACCGGCGGCGTGGCAAGTTGGTGGGCGCGCTGATCGTCGACGATGACAGCGAGATCTACGCCATCACGTCCGGAGGCGGGGTGATCCGCACCGCGGCGAGGCAGGTCCGCAAGGCCGGACGGCAGACGAAGGGCGTTCGCCTGATGAACTTGGGCGACGACAACACGTTGCTGGCCATCGCACGCAACGCCGAGGAAAACGCGGACGAAGCGGTCGAGGACGCCGAAGGCGCGGCGGAGTCGGACGGCTAGTCGGTAACAATCCGGGCGGCCCGACGAACGGGCGGGCAATTAGACTCGGCCCGACCAGACAATATGCGACTGCCATCGCCCCCGCGGCCCTGGTAGGAGATCTAAGGAGTCGGGGTGACCTCACCGAACGAGCCGGGCGCCCCCAAACAGGGCGACGGCCTTAATGGGGATGGTTCGGCCGAGCGCGCCGGCATACACCGCCCGGCGCCGCCCGCACAGGCCGGCCGGGCTCCGGACGCCGGGGATTCCCCGCCCCGGCAGCGGGGCGTGGGCAGGCCCCCGCAGGCACCGCATCGCCAGACCGAGCCGCCGACCGAGGCGCGGCCGTCGGGCCCGTCCAGCGGTGTGGAGGCGCGGCTGAACCGGTTCGTTTCCGGCACCGCGGCACCGAACGCGGGTGGCCCCTCACAGGGGAAGAACCCACCGCATGACACCGACCCCCCGGCGGGACGCGGCGACGGGCCGCCGGCCGAGGCCTACGCCAGCGAGTTGCCGGACCTGTCCGGGCCGATGCCGCGGGGGCCCCAGCGCAAGGCGCCGCCCGACCGCGCGCCGGAGGCCTCGAGCTCGCCGGGATCCGGCCGCTCGTCGGCCCCCGAAAACCGGGAGGGCCGCGAGAACCGGACGCAGGTATCCCGGCGGCCGCGCGGGCCGGTGCGGGCCAGCATGCAGATCCGCCGGATCGACCCGTGGAGCACGCTGAAAGTTTCGCTGTTGCTCTCGGTCGCGTTGTTCTTCGTCTGGATGATCGCCGTGGCGTTCCTGTACCTCGTGCTCGGCGGCATGGGCGTGTGGTCGAAGCTGAACAGCAACGTCGGTGACCTCTTGAACAACACCAGCGGCAGCAGCGGCGAACTGGTCTCCAGCGGCACCATCTTCGGCGGCGCCGTGTTGATCGGTCTGGTCAACATCGTGTTGTTGACCGCGATGGCCACCATCGCCGCGTTCGTCTACAACCTGGCCACCGACCTGATCGGCGGCATCGAAGTGACGTTGGCGGATCGCGACTAGCATTTTTGGGGGTGGGGCGGCGATTGCGGTAATCTCGTCGCTCGGCCGTACGCGTGTACGGGCCTATAGCTCAGGCGGTTAGAGCGCTTCGCTGATAACGAAGAGGTCGGAGGTTCGAGTCCTCCTAGGCCCACAACCATGTGCCCATCAAGACGTTGTGTAAGACTTGGCCTGCCAATCACGCTGATCGCTGTGGTGGCGGCGGTGGCACGGTCCCGACGCGGAGTCGAGGTCTGGCACGTGGCGGTGGACGACACACCGGGTCAGCCACCCAGTCACGTTGAGGGGCCTTAGCTCAGTTGGTAGAGCACCGCCTTTGCAAGGCGGGTGTCAGGGGTTCGATTCCCCTAGGCTCCACAAATCACGGACGCGGCTGCACCTCGACGCTGGGTGGCCGCGACTGGGGCTCCTGCGGCTTCGCTCGCACCTGGCGCCGCACGATAGTGAACGCGACGGCGCCGCCGGCGAGCACCACAACCGCCACCCCCGCGAACACCAAGGGACGCCTGGTCCGGCGCTGCGCCCGCCGCGCGTCCTGCAGTGCCTGAGGCAGGCCCGCGACCACTTCCTGCGCGGCCGCCAGCTCCTGGGCGAGCGTTTCTTGGGCCGCGGCGAGTTCCTTGGCCAGGCGCCCCTCCTGGTATTTGCGACGAAGCTGCGATGCGGTCGACTGCGCCGACTGGACACCCAGGCCGACAACGCCCCGGGTCACGTCCACCGGCCCCAGGGTCGAGTAGGTCAGCCCGCGAGCCAGTCGCTCCCGCGGGGTCAGCCGGGATTCCGCCGTTGCGCTCATCTGCCGCCCTTCTGTGCCGCTGCAAGACTGCCGTGGACCTGGCCCACGGGTACCTGAACAGACTGCCAGCATAGGGACATTGGCGGAACCGTGGTGTGCGCGCCGCGCTTCCGGTGACCGCTTGCGTTGAGTGACACCGGGTGCGGGCATGTCCGCGCGTGATGGCAGACTCTCATCCCGTGACCAACAGCCCCTTTCAGACCGCTACCGCCACGCTCCACACCAACCGCGGCGACATCAAAGTCGCTCTGTTCGGAAACCACGCGCCCAAGACCGTCGCCAACTTCGTTGGCCTGGCCCAGGGCACCAAGGAGTACTCCACCCAGAACGCATCGGGCGGGTCCTCCGGTCCGTTCTACGATGGTGTCGGCTGCCAGGAATAAGGGACCAGCTCGGCGCCGGTTTTGCCATGAGCATGGGACCACCCGATTGCCAGTGATGGGACCATCTGGCTAGCTGTTTTGCCAGTTATGGGACCACCCCGGCGTGGCGTTGGGGGCTTCCGGTTGCTCGGCCGCTGTATTGGCCGAATGAGCTACCGGGAGGTGTCGGTGATCGAAGTCAGGGAGATGCTGCGGTTGTGGCTGCAGGGTCATGGGTTGCGCGAGGTGGCCCGGTTATCGGGCACGGACCGCAAAACGGTGCGCCGGTATGTGGACCGCGCCCGCGCGTGCGGGCTGGACCGTGACGGCGACGGGTGTCAGTTGACCGACGAGCTGTTGGCGGCGGTGATCGCCGGCGTGCGGCCGAGTCGGCCCAACGGCAAGAGCCAGGCCTGGGAGACCATCGCCGCCCAGCACGAGCAGATCAAGGCGTGGCTGAAGCAAGACTTGACTCTGACGAAGGTGCACACGCTGCTTGGGCGTCGGGGCGTGGTGGTGTCGTATCGAACGTTGCATCGCTATGCCACAACGGAATTGGGGTTCGGGATTCGGCAGGCCACGGTGCCGGTGGCCGATTGCGAGCCCGGTGCTGAACTGCAGGTCGATTTCGGTCGGCTCGGAATGCTCACTGATGCCGCGGATGGCCGCCGGCGGGTAGTGCAGGGGTTGATCTTCACTGCGGTGTATTCGCGGCACATGTTCGTCTGGCCGACCTACCGGCAGACGCTTCACGAGGTGATCGCCGGGTTTGAGGCCGCGTGGGCATTCTTCGGCGGGGTGTTCGCGGTGGCGATCCCCGACAACATGAAGGCCATCGTCGACAAGGCTGATGCGACCGATCCGAAACTTAATGACGCCTTCCGCGAATACGCTCAGGCGCGGGGCTTCGTCGTGGACCCCACCCGCATCCGCAGCCCGCGCGACAAGCCTAGGGTTGAGCGCTGTGTCCAATATGTTCGGTCGAATTTCTTTGCTGGAGAAGACTTTCGGAATCTGAGTGACTGCCGGGCACGAGCCGAGCAGTGGTGTGGGCAGGTGGCGGGGATGCGGATACACGGCACCACTCGGCTGCGCCCGGCCGAGGTATTCGCCACCGACGAGCTACCCCACCTCAAACCGGCACCCGACGAGGTGTTCGACATCCCGACCTGGAGCCGGCCCAAGGTGGCTCCCGATCGGCACGTGCAGGTCGCCAAGGCGCTCTACAGCGTTCCCGGTGAGCTGATTGGGCGCCGGCTGGATGCCCGGGTGGATGCGCGCACGGTGAAGCTGTATTGGCGCGGTGAGCTGATCAAGGTCCATCCGGTCATGGCGCCAGGACGCCGCCATACCGACCCCGCTGATCTACCGGCCGAGGTGTCGGTCTATGCGATGCGAGATATCAACACCTTGCAGCGCAAGGCATCCGCACACGGGCAGCATGTCGGCGCCTACGCGGCGGCGGTGCTGGAGCATCCGCTGCCGTGGACCAAGATGCGCCAGGTCTACCGACTCCTGGGACTGGTGCGCCGCCACGGCGCCGACGCGGTCGATGACGCCTGCCAGCGCGCGCTGGACGCCGAGGTCATCGACGTCGGGCTGATCGAGCGCATGCTTACCCGCGGTGCCGGCGCACAGCTGCCGCTGATCCCGAACCCGCCGCAGGCGTCGCGGTTCGTCCGCGCGGCCACCGACTTCGCGGTGCGCAGGCCCTCATGAGCACAACCCGCCGCCCCGATGCCACCCCCGCGGTCAAGCCGATCGAGGTGTCTGCAGACCTCAAAGCGCTGATGCGCCGCCTCAAGCTCGGCCGCCTGCTCGACACCCTGCCCGAACGGCTCGCGCTGGCACGATCGAATCGGCTGCCACACCACGACTTCCTGGAAATGCTGCTAGCCGATGAGGTCACCCGCCGCGACCGCGAGTCCGCCGCCCGCCGCGCCAAGACAGCACAATTGGATCCGCAGATGCAGCTGCAGGCCTGGGATGACACCGCCGCGGTCAGCTACGACCGCCAACTATGGGCAGAGTTGACCTCGCTGCGGTTTCTGGCCGACGCCTACAACGTGCTCATCATGGGACCGGTCGGAGTCGGAAAAACGTTCCTGGCCAACGCATTAGGCCACATCGCCGTGCGACGTCACCACAGCGTGCATACCGAACGCGCCGACAAACTGTTCAAACGCCTCCGCGGAGCACGGCTAGACGGCAGCTATGAAGACGAGATGCGCAAACTACACCGCGTCGAGCTGCTCATCATCGATGACCTCGCGTTGCACCGGCTTGAGGCCACCGAGACCAATGACTTCTACGAGCTCATCGTGGAACGCCACCGCACCGCATCAACGGTCATCACCAGCAACCGCGAACCACCGGAGATCCTCACCATGATGGCCGACCCACTCCTGGCCCAGTCGGCGATGGACCGGCTCCAATCCGCGGCCTACGAACTCGTCGTCGAGGGCGAGTCCTACCGGCAACGCCAGAAACCCCGTCCTCGAAAGCCGGTCAATTCGGACCAGCCGAATTGACCAGCAGCCAGGTCATCAGTCACCATCACCCCACGGCCAGCAACCGGAAACAACCGGTCCCATGCTCATGGCAAAACGGTGGTCCCATCACCCTGGCAAGCGACATACGATGGCGCGGTCTTTCACCGGGTGATTCAGGGCTTCATGATCCAGGGCGGCGACCCGACCGGAACCGGTCGCGGCGGTCCGGGCTACAAGTTCGCCGACGAGTTCCACCCCGAACTGCAATTCGACAAGCCGTACCTGCTGGCGATGGCGAACGCGGGCCCGGGCACCAACGGCTCGCAGTTCTTCATCACGGTCGGCAAGACTCCGCACCTGAATCGGCGGCACACGATCTTCGGCGAAGTGACGGACCCGGAGTCGCAGAAGGTTGTCGACTCGATCGCGTCGACGTCCACCGACAGCAACGACCGCCCCACCGAGCCGGTCGTGATCGAGTCGATCACGATCTCCTGAGCGCGGCCCGGTCAGCGCGGGTGACGGCCCGCGTAACCGACGTCGGTCAGCGCGTCGAGCACCTCCAGCGGGTCCGTACCGAGGTCCCAACGGGAGAACAGGACCAGCCCATCGTCGGCCGTTTCGACCTCGAGGAACCGGACTTTGCGTCCATACCGGCGGAACTCGGTGATCCGGATGATCTTGATGTCGGACGGCTGCAATAACTGCGTCCGGAACCATCCCCGGAGCATCAGGCCGCCGGGGGTAATTGCCAGCTTCGGTCGAGCGCGCCACGTCGCGCCCGCAAACAAGATCAGACCCACCGCGGCAATCCCCGCCAGAACGCGCCCCGGGACGTCTGTGACTATGGTCACACTGGCGATAGCCAATAGAACACCGGCGACCCCACAACCAGCGATTCCGACAGGCCGAGGCTCCCATTGTGTTTGCTGCACGTGCCGCCTATCCCCTCCGACCACGGCCTATGGAGTTATCCACAGACGCTATCAACAGTGGGGATAAATCACACGCGTGTGATTGGCGGGTATGGATGTTGCTGGCGCAGTAACGAGGCGAGCAAAAAATGAATTCATTCCGCCAGTGGTCTTGCTCAGTGCCAGCGCATCGTCAGCAACAAACCGGTGATCATGAAAGCGAAGGCGATGGCGTAGTTCCACGGCCCCAGTTGCGCCATCCAGTTGAGCGCGGTCGGCGCCTGGCTGCCGACGGCGGCCAACTGAAACACCATCAGCCAGACCAGCCCGATCAACATGAGACCGACGAACAAGGCAACGAACCACACGCTGGACGGTCCGACCTTCACCTTCACCGGCGTGCGGCTGACCGCGCTGACGCCGAAGTCATTTTTCTTGCGGACCTTGGACTTGGGCATGATTACCTCAACAAGACGGTGAGCGGGACGGGGTGCAACGATAAAGACCGCAGCTGCATGCACAGCTTGGCTACGAGACTAACGCACCTGGCATGGTGACCAGGAAATTGGAGAGCCGATGAGCGACGGACGGCCGTCACCATGGCGCGTTGGCGTCCCGTTGGTGTGCCTGCTGGCCGGATTGCTCCTCGCCGCCACACACGGGGTGTCCGGCGGCGCCGAAATCCGGCGCAGTGACGCCCCGCGGCTGGTCGACCTGGTCCGCGAGGCCCAAGCGTCCGTGAATCATCTCAATGCCCAGCGCGACGCCCTGGCCGGCAAGATCGACGCCGCGCACGGGCGGTCCTCGGACCGCGCATTGGCGGCAATGCTGCGCCGCTCGGCCGAGCTGGCCGCCGAGGCGGACATGAGCCCCGTGCACGGGCCGGGCCTCGTGGTGACCCTGGAAGACGCGCCACGCGACGCCAACGGCCGGTTCCCGCGCGATGCGTCGCCCGACGACCTGGTGGTGCACCAGCAGGACATCGAGGCCGTGCTCAACGCCTTGTGGAGCGCCGGCGCGGAGGCGATGCAGATGCAGGACCAGCGCATCATCGCCACCTCGGTGCCCCGCTGCGTCGGCAACACGCTGCTGCTCAACGGGCGCACCTACAGCCCGCCCTACACGATCACCGCAATCGGCAACGCCGCCGCCATGCAAGCTGCCCTGGCCGCCGCTCCCCTGGTCGTCCTGTACCGCCAATACGTGGTCCGATTCGGCCTCGGCTACCGCGAAGAGGTCAAGCCCGACGTGCGGATCGCCGGCCACACCGAGCCGGACCGGCTGCATTTCGCGCAGCCGATGGGAACCATCGGCTACTGAATTCCGGCGGGCGGTAACCTGGCACGGTGCGGATCCTGGTCGTCGACAACTACGACAGCTTCGTGTTCAACCTGGTGCAGTACCTGGGCCAGCTGGGCGTCGAGGCCGAGGTGTGGCGCAACGACGACGCCAGACTTTCTGACCAGGCGGCCGTCACCAAGCGGTTCGACGGTGTGCTGCTGAGCCCCGGCCCCGGCACCCCGGAACGCGCGGGGGCTTCGATCGGTCTGGTGAAAGCGTGTGCCGCCGAGCGCACCCCGCTACTCGGGGTCTGCCTCGGCCATCAAGCAATCGGCGTCGCCTTCGGCGCCACCGTGGACCGCGCCCCCGAGCTGCTGCACGGCAAGACCAGCAGCGTCTTCCACACCAACACCGGTGTCCTGCAAGGACTTCCGGACCCGTTCACGGCGACGCGCTACCACTCGCTGACCATACTTCCCGAGTCGCTGCCCCCAGTGCTGGAGGTGACGGCCCGCACCCGCGGCGGTGTCATCATGGGTGTGCGGCACAGCGAGTTGCCGATTCACGGTGTGCAGTTCCACCCCGAGTCGATCCTGACCGAGGGCGGACACCGAATGCTGGCGAACTGGCTGACCTATTGCGGGTGGGCCCGCAACGACACGCTGGTCCGCCGCCTCGAGAACGAGGTTCGGGCGGCGGTGCAGCCCTACCTGCCCGCCGATCCGGCAGCTACTGGCCGAACTTCAGCGTGATGATGCCGTCCCGGTTGCAACCGGTGCCGGCCGGCGGGTTCTGATACACCACCCGGTGCGACTGGGAGCCGCCCGCATCCACGTCCGGGCCCTTGTCCAGCACCCCGGTCCAGCCCAACGCCCGTAGCCGCGGCTCCGCGTCCGTCCAGAACATGCCGCTCAGGTCGGGCATCACGAACTGGTTGCCCTTGGACACCTGCAGCTCGATCACCGAATCCACCGGAACCATTTGGCCCTTGGGCGGGTTCGTACCGATCACCTCGCCGGCCGGCCGGGGGCTGTCGGCCTGCGCCTGGGTGATCTTGGTGAAGCCGTAGACGGTGAGATTCTTCTGCGCGACGTCGACGGTCTGGCCCGCGACGTCGGGCACCTGCTTGGTCTCGGGCCCCGAGCCGACGATGACGGTGATCACGTTGGTGATCGCGGACGTCTGGTTCGCCGGCGGGTTGGTGCCGATCACCTTGCCCAGCAGCTCGGGGCTCGACGGCGAGTTGGCCTGCTTGAACTTGCTGAACCCCGCGGCTTTGAGCTTGCCGACCGCGTCGGAGTAGCTCAGCGACGAGACATCGGGCACTTCGCGCTGCTCGGGACCGGTCGAGACGTTGATCGTGATCTCGTCACCCGCGCTCACCGACGCGTTGGCGCCGGGGTCGGTGCTGATGACGTGATCGGGCGGGATGATCGAATCGGGCTTTTGCAGCGTGCGCGTCTTGAAGCCGCGATTCTGCAGCGCCGCAATGGCATCGGCGGACACCTGCCCCCGCATGTCGGGCACCTGGACATCGCGGGTGGTGCCGCCGAAGGTGTTGAAGGCGATGACGACGACGATCGTCAGCACCGCCAGCGCGGCGACCGCGACGATCCAGCGGCCGACCGACCCACCGTTGGTGTCGTCGACGCGGCGGAGAGGCAGTCGGGACAGCGGATCGGTGCGCGGGCCGGGGGCGCTTGCGCCCGCGGCGAGCAGCGAGGACCGGTCGGCGTCGGTGAACACCTTGGGCGCCTCGGGTGTTTCACCGTTGTGCACCCGCACCAGATCGGCGCGCATCTCGGCGGCGGTCTGATAGCGGTTCTCGGGGTTCTTGGCCAGCGCCTTGAGCACGACGGCGTCGAGGTCGGCGGAGATGCCCTCGTGCCGCCGCGACGGTGGGACGGGGTCCTCGCGCACGTGCTGGTAGGCGACCGCGACGGGCGAGTCACCGGTGAAAGGTGGTTCACCCGTGAGGATTTCGTAGAGCACGCAACCCAGCGAATAGACGTCGGACCGGGCGTCGACGGGGTCGCCGCGGGCTTGCTCGGGCGACAGATACTGGGCGGTCCCGATCACGGCCGCGGTCTGGGTGACGCTGTTGCCGCTGTCGGCGATCGCGCGCGCGATGCCGAAGTCCATCACCTTGACCGCATTGGTGTTGCTGATCATGATGTTGGCCGGCTTGACGTCGCGGTGGATGATGCCGTTCTGGTGGCTGAAGTTCAGTGCCTGACACGCGTCGGCGATGATCTCGATGGCCCGCCGCGGGGGCAGCGGGCCATCGGTGTGCACGATGTCGCGCAGGGTGACGCCGTCGACGTACTCCATCACGATGTAGGGCAAGGGGCCGGTCGGCGTCTCCGCCTCGCCGGTGTCGTACACCGCGACGATCGACGGGTGATTGAGCGCGGCGGCGTTCTGCGCCTCTCGGCGAAACCGAAGATAGAAGCTGGGGTCGCGGGCCAGGTCGGCGCGCAGCACTTTGACCGCTACATCCCGGTGTAACCGGACGTCGCGGGCCAGGTGAACCTCGGACATACCCCCGAAGCCGAGGATTTCGCCCAGTTCATAGCGGTCAGACAGATGCTGAGGGGTGGTCATCGTGGTATCTCGTGTCGGGCCGGTGACGCTCTCGGCGCCGGTGGTTCACCCCACCCGCGCTCGGCCGGCCCTCGTTGCGGTCCAGAATTACCTATTTTCCCGCGATCCGTCCAATTCAGCCGCAGCACGGGGCCGGAACCACTCGGAGTGTTGGTCGTCGGTGGTGGCGCCGGCGGACCCCCGGTGTCGGTGACCGTCGGGGGCGGCGGCTGCTGCTGGGTGTCGGCGCGGGAATTGATGACGATGAGCACCGCGATGATGATCGCCAGCGCTCCGAGCACTCCGGCGGCCCAGAGCAACGCGCGCTGGCCCGACGAGAAGGTGCGCCGGGCCGGGGGCGGGCGGTGTCCCCCGGTGGAGGGCCGGGATCGGCGCGGCGCAGCGGTACGCGTGCCGGACACGGCGGCCGCCCTGGTCGTCGGGCTCGACGGGATGGCCGCCGGTGATGCCCGCCCGGGAGGCGGTGACTGGCTGGGCCGCGGCGGACGGCGCCCGGCCCGCACCGCCGCCACGGCGTCGGCGAACGGTCCGCCGCTGCGGTAACGCATCGCGGGGTTCTTGACCAGCGTGATCTCGATGAGCTCGCGCACGTTGGGCGGCAGCTCCGCGGGCAGCGGCGGCGGGGGCTCCTTGATGTGCTTCATCGCCACCGTCAGGGCACCGTCACCGGTGAACGGCCGCTTGCCCGACACCACCTCGTAGCCGACGACACCCAGCGAATAGACGTCGCTCGCGGGGGTCGCGTCGTGGCCCAAGGCTTGCTCGGGGGCGATGTACTGGGCGGTACCCATCACCATTCCCGTCTGGGTGACCGGAGCGGCGTCGACGGCCTTGGCGATGCCGAAATCGGTGATCTTCACCTGGCCCGTCGGCGTGATCAGGATGTTGCCCGGCTTGACGTCGCGGTGCACCAAGCCGGCGGCGTGCGCGACCTGCAGTGCTCGGCCGGTCTGCTCGAGCATGTCCAGAGCGTGCCGCAACGACAGCCGGCCCGTGCGCTTGAGCACCGAGTTCAGCGGCTCGCCGTTGACCAGCTCCATCACCAGGTAGGCGGTGCGACCCTCGCCGTCCAGCTGGCTTTCGCCGTAGTCGTGGACTTGGGCGATGCCGGGGTGGTTGAGCATCGCGGTGGTGCGCGCTTCGGCGCGGAACCGCTCGATGAACTCCGGGTCCTGCGAGAACTCCTGCTTGAGCACCTTGACCGCGACGCGGCGGCCGAGGCGGCTGTCCACCGCCTCCCAGACTTGACCCATGCCGCCGGTGGCGATCAGGCGCTGCAGGCGGTATCTGCCAGACAGCGTCACACCAACTCGCGGGCTCATGGTCCTCCCTGTAGCGCGGCTTGGATCACAGCCCGTCCGATCGGCGCGGCGAGTGCACCTCCCGTCGCGGACAGGCGGTCGCCGCCATTCTCTACCAACACCGCCACAGCGACTCTGGGCGTCTGCGCGGGCGCGAAGGCGATGTACCACGCGTGCGGCGGCGTATTACGCGGATCGGTGCCATGCTCTGCGGTACCAGTCTTGGATGCGATCTGCACGCCGGGAATGGCCCCTTTCTGCTGCGCGACCTTCTCGGCGCCGACCATCAGCTCTGTTAGCTTAGCGGCGACCTGCGGTGACACCGCGCGGCGCTGCTGATAGGGAACGGTGGTGCTGATGTTGGCCAGATCGGGGCCTTTGAGGCTGTCGATCAGGTAGGGCTGCATCGTGACCCCGTTGTTCGCGATGGTCGCGGCGATCGCGGCGTTCTCCAGCGGCGTGAGCGCGACGTCCTTCTGTCCGATGCTGGACATGCCCAGCGCGGCGGCGTCCGGGATGATCCCGACGGTTGATTCGGCGACCTGCAGCGGGATGACGCTCGGGCTGGTGTCCAGGCCGAAGGATTGCGCCATGCTGCGCAACGCATCCGAGCCGGTGAGCATGCCGAGCTGGACGAACGCGGTGTTGCACGACAGGGCAAAAGCCTGTTTGAGCGACACCGTGGGCTCGCCGCCGCAGGGCTGGCCGCCGTAATTCTCCAGCGTCGCGGTGCTGTCGGGTAGCTGAATGGAGGGCGCCGCCGTCAACTGTTGGGCGTCCGTCGCGCCGGCCTGCAGTGCCGCCGCGGTCGTGATCACCTTGAACGTCGAACCGGGCGGGTAGGTCTCCGAGATGGCGCGGTTAGTCATCGGATTGTCGGCGTTGTCGCGAAGCCGCTGCCACGCTTGCGCCTGCACTTCGGGATCGTGCGAGGACAGCAGGTTGGGGTCATAGGACGGCGAGGACACCATGGCCAGGATCTTGCCGGTGGACGGCTCGAGGGCGACGACGGCGCCCTTGCACGGCGGTCCGCCGCACCCCTGCTGCATCGCGTCCCACCCTGCCTGCTGGACGCGCGGTCTGATGGTGGTGTCGACGTTGCCGCCGCGCGGATCGCGACCGGTGAAGAAGTCGGCCAGCCGGCGCCCGAACAGCCGCTCGTCGGATCCGTTCAGGAGCGGATCCTCGGCGCGCTCCAATCCGGTACTGGAATAGCGCAACGAGTAGAAGCCGGTGATCGGCGCGTAGACCGCCGGATTGGGATAGACCCGCAGGAATCGGAAGCGGCTGTCAGTGGCCACGGAGTAGGCCAGCAGTTGGCCGCCCGCGACGATTTGGCCGCGTTGCCGCGAATACTCGTCCAGCAGGACGCGCTGATTGCGCGGGTCGGCGCGCAGCGAGTCGGCGGCGAACACCTGCGTCATCGTCGCGTTGAGCAGCAGCAGCACGATCAGCGCCATGACGGTGACCGAGATGCGGCGCAGAGAGGTGTTCATACCTTCTCGATTACCTCGGTCTTGGCGGCCGCGATCGGGGAATCCTTGCGCTCGCGGGCGCGCAAAGGATGCCGGGCGCCGTTGGAGATGCGAGCGAGGATGGCCAGCAGCACATAGTTCGCCAGCAACGACGATCCGCCGTAGGACATCCACGGAGTGGTCAGCCCCGTCAGCGGAATGAGCTGCGTGACGCCGCCGACGACGATGAACAGCTGGATGGCCAAAGTGGAGGCCAGGCCCGCGGCCAGCAGCTTGCCGAAGCTGTCCCGCGTCGCGATCGCGGTGCGCATACCGCGGACGATGACGATGGTGTAGAGCATCAAGATGCTGGCGAGCCCGACGAGGCCGAGCTCTTCACCGAAGGCGGCGATGATGAAGTCAGTCGATGCGGCGGGCACGGTATCGGGTTGGCCATTGCCGAGCCCGGTGCCGAAGATGCCACCGGTGGCGAAACTGAACAGCGACTGCACGATCTGGTAACCGTTGCCGTCGGGGTCGGAAAACGGGTCCCACCACATCTGCACGCGGACGCGCACGTGCGCGAAGACGAAATACGCGACGGCGCTGCCCACCGCGAACAACACCAGGCCGATCACCACCCAGCTGAAGCGTTGTGTCGCAATGTAAACCACCACCAGAAACGACGCATACAACAGCAGCGAGGTGCCGAGGTCCTTCTCGAAGGCCATCACGCCCACCGAGATCACCCAGGCGGCGAGCAGGGGCGCGAGGTCGCGCGGCCGGGGTACGGTCAGGCCCATGAAATGCTTGCCGACACTGCTGAATAGGCCCCGCTTAGCGATCAGCACGGCGCAGAAGAAAATCAGCAGCAAGATCTTGGAGAATTCGGCGGGCTGAATTGAGAAGCCGGGGAAGCGAATCCAGATCTTCGCGCCGTTCTGTTCCGACAGCGATGCCGGCAGCATGGCGGGAATCACCAACAGCACCAAGCCTGTGATCCCGCATATGTAGCCGTACCGCGCGAGTTGGCGGTGGTCTTTCAAAAAGGTGACCACGAGCGCGAACGCGACCACTCCGACGAGAGTCCACATCATCTGCTGTATCGCGCTGGGGTGATGGCGGCCGCTGAGCTGATTGTCAACCAGATCGAGCCGATGGATCATCACGAGCCCAAGTCCGTTGAGCAACGCCACAATTGGCAACAACAGCGGATCGGTGTAGGGGGCGAACCGTCTGATGGCCAGGTGCGCGGACCCGAATACGAGCAGGAATATCAGCCCGTAGCTGACGACGTTCCAACGCAATACGCGGTCCTGGTTTGCGTCGACCATCAGCAGCGCGGCGACGGTAATCGCTGCGGCGAAGCACAGCAGCAGCAGCTCGGCGTTGCGCCGGGTGGGCAGTGGAGGCGTGACCGCGACGGGCGCCTGAAGTTGCGTCGTCATGCCACCGTCCGGCAGTCAATGCCCGGTTGGAGTGGAGGCGCCGGAAGCGCGGTGATCGTCTGCGATGTGGTCGTGGGGCCGGCCGGCGAGGGGGTCGCGGGGCCGGGCGCGGCACCGGTGGGTGCTGGGGCCCTGGGGCCGGAAGAAGCGGTGGTGGGAGGCGTCGTGGATGCTGGCGGTGTCGCGACACTGGACTCTGGGGTGCCGCCCCCGGTGGTCGGCTGCCCCGGCGGTGACGTGGCGCGAGGCGACGGACAGGTGGGCAGCAGGTATTCGGCCAGCAATTGCCGTAGTTGCGACTCGGCCTGGTCCAGGCTGCCTCCCGGCAGTCCGGTTTGGACCTGGACCTGTCCGGGGCGGCGCAGATCCCGCAGCGTCATCAGCTGACAGTTCGAGTGATTGGATTGGCCGTAGCTGATCAGGGAGAGCTCGTTGCGGACGGTCAGGCAGCCCACCAAATAGGGCTGGTGCAGGGGCAGCCCCAACAAGGACCCTTGAATTCCGCGGACGATCGACACCTTGCCGTCGTATTCGGCGACGTAATAGTTGCGCTGGATGACCCACCACGCGATGGCCATACCGGAGAGGACGAACAGCACCGCCAGGGTCACGACGAAGAACATCCGCCGCCGGGGCCAACGCGGCCGGGTCGCCGTTTCCTGTTGGGGTGCAACGCGTTTGGCGGCCTCCTCGCGGGGCCTGATCGCGGAGGCGCGGCCCGCGGAGGTGTTGGGCAGCGTCATCTGATCGTCGTCACCCGATACCGCCCCGGCGAGAATCGGCTGGGTCTGCCCGTAGTCGTAGTCGACGACATCGGCGACCACCACGGTGACGTTGTCCGGGCCGCCGCCGCGCAGGGCCAACTCGATGAGGCGGTAGGCGGCCTCGGCGACGTCGGGAATCTGCAGCGCCTCGAGAATGGTCTCGTCGCTCACTGGGTCGCTGAGCCCGTCGGAGCAGAGCAGGTAGCGGTCACCGGCACGCGCCTCGCGCATGGTCAACGTGGGCTCGACCTCGTGACCGGTCAGCGCACGCATGATCAGCGACCGCTGCGGATGGCTGTGCGCCTCTTCGCGGGTGATCCGGCCTTCGTCGACCAGGGTTTGGACGAACGTGTCGTCCTTGGTGATCTGCGTCAGTTCACCGTCGCGCAGCAGGTAGCCGCGTGAGTCGCCGATGTGCACCAACCCAATTCGGTCACCCGCGAACAAGATTGCGGTGAGCGTGGTGCCCATCCCCTCGAGTTCGGGCTCGGCCTCCACCTGCGCCGCGATGGCCGCGTTGCCGGCGCGCACCGCGGCGTCGAGCTTGGCCAGCAGGTCGCCGCCGGGTTCGTCGTCGTCCAGATGGGCCAGCGCGGCGATCACCAATTGCGAGGCCACTTCGCCGGCCGCGTGGCCGCCCATGCCGTCGGCCAGGGCCAGCAGCCGGGCGCCGGCGTAAACGGAGTCTTCGTTATTGGCGCGTACCAGGCCGCGGTCGCTGCGCGCGGCGTATCGCAGGACCAGGGTCACGGGCGCAACTCGATCGCCGTTTTGCCGATCCGAATCGGCGTCCCTATGGGAACTCGTACCGCAGTCGTCACCTTTGCCCTGTCAAGGTAAGTGCCGTTGGTCGATCCTAGATCCTCGACGTACCATTCCGAACCGCGCTGAGACAGCCGGGCGTGCCGCGTCGAGGCGTAATCGTCGGTGAGCACCAGAGTCGAGTCATCAGCCCTGCCGATCAACACCGGCTGCCCGCTGAGCGTGATGCGCGCCCCCGCCAACGCCCCCTCGGTCACCACCAGATAGCGCGCGGCATGTCGGCGTTGTCGCGACGGCAGCAGGGTGCTGCGCAGCGCCAAGCCCCGACGCACCATGACGGCCCCGGTGGGCGCATAGATATCGGTCCGCAATATCCGCAACACGGACCAGATGAATACCCACAACAACATCAAAAATCCGGCACGCGTCAGCTGCAGTACAAGTCCCTGCATCCGGCGTCCTTTCCGTCCTACCGTCATCCCCCCGGCGCCCGTGACCCCGAGCACATCGGCAACGTCACGATACTTGGAGGGCGGTCGACACGGGGCGAAGCACGGCAGCGTCGCCCAGCGGGTTAGTGGATCCGGACGATGATCTCCGAGTGGCCCAGACGGATCACGTCGCCGTCGGCCAACTGCCACTCCTGCACCGGCGCGTTGTTCACCGTGGTGCCGTTGGTCGAGTTCAGGTCCGACAGCAGCGCCACCTGCCCGTCCCAGCGAATTTCGAGGTGACGTCGCGACACCCCGGTGTCGGGCAACCGGAACTGCGCGTCTTGTCCCCGGCCCACGATGTTGGAGCCCTCACGTAGCTGATAAGTCCGGCCGCTGCCGTCGTCGAGCTGCAGGGTGACCGTGGTTCCGGCCGCGCCATAACCGCCCCCACCGTAACCGCCGTAGCCCCCGCCCGGCTGCCCGTAGTCGGCCGGCTGCCCGTAGTCAACGGGCTGGCCGTACTCACTGGGCTGCGCATACTCGGCCTGCTGGCCATAGTCGTAGTCGCGGTGCGGGGCCTCGGGGTATCCGGTGGCCGGACCGGGGTATCCGCCGCCCGGCACATTCTCGGAGTATTGCGTGTAGTCACCCGCGCCGTACTCCTGGCGGCCATAGCCGCCGCCTTGCTGGTAACCCTGCTCGTACCCGGCGGCCTGCTCGTAGCCGCCCTGCTCGTACCCGGCGCCCTGCTCCGGGTAGGGCGGCCGCTGCTCGGGCGGAGCGTAGGCACCCTCGTCGTGCCGGGCAGGTCCGCGGCCATACTCGCCATACCCGCCGTAGCCCTGCTGGCCACCGCCGGGCTGGCCAGCGCCGGGCGGGCCATACCCGCCCTGACGGTAGCCCTGGTCGTGCCCTTGACCGCCGTACCCGGCGGGTGTGGGGGGACGCTGCTCATACTGCGGCGGAGGACCGCCTTGCCCCTGCTCGGGGTAGCCACCCGGAGGCTGGTAACCGCGCTGATCGGGGTAGCCGCCCTGATCTTGGTAGCCGCGCTGGTCGGGGTAGCCGCCCGGGCCCTGGTAGCCGCGCTGATCGGGGTAGCCGCCCGGGCCCTGGTACCCGCCTTGCTCCGGGTAGCCACCCTGTTCGGGATGGCGCGGCGGCGGATAGCCCTGCTGCGGCGGGTAGCCGCCCTGTTCGGGCGGATACCCGGCACGCGGTTCAGGCCCCCCCTGCGGCTGCTCGCCGGCGTGCGCTTCGTCTTGCGGGCGCGCGTAGCGCTCGTCGTAGTACTCGTCGCCAGGCCGGCCCGGCCCCTGAGCCCCGCGGTAGCTCGAATCGTCAGTCATTGGTGCTACTCCTCGTTCTGCGCCGAACGCATTATTTGATTGTGGCCGGACGGAATCGTTGACTGTCGGGCGGGGCTGCACATCGGGGTTGACAGCACCACGGGCGCGATACTGACCGGTCCGTAGGTCCGACGACTGCTCGAACCGGACGACCACATCACCATACGTTTGCCACCCCTGTTCGTGGATGTAGTCGAACAAGTACCTCGCGAAAGCGCCCGACGTGAGAGCCGGGTCGGCGCCCACCTTCTCGAAGTCGTGCCTACCGAGGGTAATGATGTATTCGTTGGGGGCCAAAAGGCGATTGCCCTGGAGTTTCTGGACGCCGGCACCGGCTTCGCGGCGCAGCAGGGCTTCGACCTCCTGCGGAACGATGGATCCGCCGAACACGCGGGCGAACGCATTGTCCACGGTCGCCTCGAGCTTGCGCTCGATCCGCGCCGCCAGCCCGCGTTGGCTATTCATGTTCGGGCGTTCGCCCGCACTTGCCGCAGCATGTCGTTGGCGCGCGGCAAACGAGTCGCGCGGTGACCTTTCACTCCAGCATGGTATCGGCACAGCGCCTCGCGGCGGCACCGTCGAAACCCTGAGAACTGCGTCCGCCCTGCTCAGAGGCGTTGTCTCGCAGCGTCCGACAGCTTCCCGGCCCGAGCAGGCGGTTGGGGAATACGACTATTACAGTGGTATGGTCCATCGGTTGTTTTCCGGGCGAGTGGCGGAATGGCAGACGCGCTGGCTTCAGGTGCCAGTGTCCTTCGGGACGTGGGGGTTCAAGTCCCCCTTCGCCCACATTTGAATAGTGGCGTCGTTGCGGCGCCGTTTGTCCGTCCGCTCTGTGAGGGCCCTTCTGCGATCCCCGCCTGACGGTGTGACTCGCGACGTGTGTGAATTGACGTCAGTGTTCGCGCCAGTAGCGTCATTGCCAGTTCAGGAGGGGTGGCAATGTTCGTCGTGGTGGGGCGCCCATGCTCGGCGCGGGTTCATTGGCGCAACGCGGCACAGGCATGGGCGGGGCCATGGGCCTGCCGTACATAGACATCGATGCGCTGATCGCCGAGGCCGGTGGTGACCCGTGGGCGATCAACCGAAGCTTGCAAGCCGGCGATCCGCTGCAGATCTCCAATCTGGCCGAGGCCTTCCGCGAAGCCGGCCGCTGCACGGCCGAGGCCGACCACGCCTTCGAGCAAGCCCGTAGCCGCTTCGACGCGGCGTGGAACCATCAGACGGGCGACCACCCGATCAACGATTCCGCGGAGGTGCAGCGGGTCACGAAGTCTTTGGGCGCGCAATCCCTTCAGCTACCGAAGATCGGTGCCGACCTGGAGAACATCGCGGCCACCCTGGCCGAAGCGCAGAAGGCCGGCGCTGCACAGATCGCCAATCTAGATTCCCAACTTCAGGAGATCTCCAATCTGATTTCCCAAGCCGCCGCGATGTTGAAGGACCCGTACCTGAGCGCGGCGGATGTCGATGCACTGCAAGCATTGATCAGGACGTGTGAAAGCGACGCCGTCCGGGACACCAGAGACGCCCTCGCGCAGCTGCAATCGATTCGCGACGGATATTCCGGCAGCCTGCAGAAATCCCTGGATGGCTTGCACACCGATGGATACAACGGGGCCCCACTGCATGGTGTCGACAGTGACGGCGTGGCCCCGCCATCCGACGCCCAGCAGACTGCGCTCGCGAACATCCGGCGGATTACCGATCAGGCTGTGTTGGATCAGATGGGCAAGGTACGCGCCGCGCAGCTTGCCCTGGACAAGGCCATGGCGGACCTCTATGCCCACGGGCCTGGCTCTCCGGAAGGAGAGGCGGCCAGCGCCAAGCTGCCCAAGCTCAAAGCCGACCTCGCCAAGGTACTCGATGACCTGGGAAAGATCCCCAACTACAACAACATCGACCCCGCCTCGATCACCACCACTCCCGACGGCCATTTCATGTTCACCTACGAGGTCGACGGACAGCCGGTTGAGGTTTTCGGGCAGCTCAGGGACGGCGCGGGCGAGTTCTTCGACCAAGCCATCGGCACTTCCTACACATTCAGCGGCGGCAAGTTGACCGGCATGCGCACACCGGATCCCGGAAAGGTGGAAGCCACCCCCGAACCGCTGTGGAGCGCGATCACCTTGGCTGTCGGCGGACCCGAACTCAAAGCGGGCGGCGAGGTCGCTTGGCAAGGACTGAAGACGCTCTTCAGTCGCGAAGCGTTGCAAGGCCTCTCCGCCGACAATGTCCTCCCCCGCGCACTGAGCGCGGCCGAGGTCCGCGCGGCGATGGCCGAAGCGGATCTTCCCCCGCATGGCTCACCACTTCCCGACGTCGGTGGACAACCCGTGCCGGGAACCCACCCAGGTCCCCCACCGGTCGTCGAGCACGCGCCACACCCGGGCGGCGGTGGTGAGCTTCCGGGTGAGCACGTACTTGCGGGACCGCACGTGCCTGTGGCTCCGGACAGTCTCCCGCCGCCGGTTGTGGTTGATCCAGCGCATCCAGAGTTCAACCTGGACAACCCGCTCTCCTACATGCCGCCAGAGTTACAGGCGCTCTCGGAGCAACACCTGACCGGAAGCGGCGAAACCGTGCTCGGTCCGTTTAAGAATCCTTCGGGGGGACCTTCATATATTGAGCTCGCGCAACAACGCGGGGCCAGCTACTTCGATATCGGGAGTGCATGGGATGCGTCCACTCCCGTTCAGCGGCTCGCTGCCAATCAACATGTACTCGATATCGCAATTGCAAATCGAGACACGATTAAGTTGTCAGTACCAATCGATGAGGTTCTCGATAACACTTACACTGCCGCGGAGCTTAGTTATCTACGCGCCCACGGATACGAACCAATCGATGGATCTACGCTGGTACCCCCCAAGATCGGAGGCGCTCGGTGAAAACGCTGCTAGAGTTTATTCTGCAATATGTGGGATTTTTATATCTCAACCCAGAGTATCGGATCACAGATTCAAGCAATCGTGGTCTTGCTGACATCGATGCATCAATTTCCTTCACGGGTGAGCGGCTCAGGTGGGATGTCGTTAATGATCGGGGCCAAATTTACTTCTCAGCTGTGCCGATATTCCAGGGAGGTGCCGACAGTTGGTTCGCGATTTCACTCATTCGTCAGTACCTGGAGGGTGGCGAGGACACCGGCGCCGCATCGCCAGTCGACCAAGCTAATTGGTTGTCTGCCAACCTAGAGCGGGTGAATCAGCTTTTTGCGGATGAACCGACCTCAGTGCGCACCGCCGAGGCACTGGTTGCTCTACGCCGTTCTAATTCATCGAAGAAATGGGGTTGGCCCAAACCTGACCAAATCTGAGTCGGGAGGAACTCAATAGATGTGGATTCGAAAGAAACGTTCACCGGCGGACTTCTCCCGGTTGTCGGAATGCTGGTATCGCTGGGCAAGATGGATGGGTGGGGGTGAGATATTCGTCTCGGTGATTTGCGACGCTTGCAAGGTACTGTTCGCCACCGACGACTATTCGGTTCACCTTCGTAATGACGGGCCCTGGTGGAATGTGGATACGGTAACGACCGCGGACAACGCCGCAATGACACCGCAAAGCTATCTACGTTCGAACTGGTCGAAAAGTACTTGATATGGGACTGGTCCGCCACTGCATACGGTCCGGTCGGCACACCGAGCCTGTGGCCTCGACTATATTCCCGAGGCTTCAGCCCAGATGTAGAAGTCGTCCCCATAGCCGAGGGCATTGCCGAATTACAATCAAAAGCTGGAAAAGCGGTCTTGATGGAACCAAAGGCGACCATTTTCAGTCATCTCATCAATAAGTCAGTCGAGGAGATTGAGCTGATCGTCATGAAAGGCGCCGAGTGACATGTCGAGCGAGCTGAGTCGAATCGTCGGACCGAGGTGTCTTCGATGAAGACATTATTAGAGTTCTACCTGAAGTACTTCGATTTCCTGTACCTAGATCCGCGCTACCGGATCACCGATTCGCACGTGGCAGAGTACGCACCCAGCGCCTCCTTGACGATAACTGGACCCGTCTTAACATTTTCGCTGATCAACGAACGAGAGACCAGATAGAAATTTCGGTTGCACCAAGTCAGCTAATGGCGCCAGAAAACTGGTTCTGGCCTTCGCTAATCAAACAATATATTGAAAATGCTGCGGAAATTCATTATCTGCCCGCCCCGGATGAAGCACGCTGGGTGGGCGAGAATCTCGGTTTCGTCGAAAGGCTGTTCTCCGATACATCGACACTGGAAGCCACCTGTGACGACCTGAGGGCGCTTCGCCGTGCAGATGCGGAGAGCTACTGGTCACGCTGGCGGCAGCAGCAAGGGCTTACTTAGGCACGAACGGACCGCGAACTAGATACGAAGCACACTGCGATTCTCCGATAGTGCGAAGCCGTCCCGTCAGCGACCAGCTACGACTGCACCCACCGCTCAATCTCCGGCGTAACGGCGTCGGTGATGTCGTCGTATTCGGGGTGCTTCTTGAGCACCGTGCCGATCATCGAGCACACGGGGACGATGCGCTTGCCTTCGGCGCGGGCCTCGTTGAGCGCCCCCTCGACGAGGATGGTCGCCAGGCCGCGTCCGCCGTAAGCAGGGTCGATTTCGGTGTGGTGGAAGACGCGCTGGTCGCCGCGGTCGGCGAAGTCGGCGAAGCCAACCTGCTTGCCTTCCACGGCAATCGTGTACCGGCCCTCCTCGAGGGCGACGGTCGCCTCTGCTCCGGTCTTATCGGTGGCCATTTGTGCTTTCCTTTCTTTGCGGTGCAGGTCGAGGCCGCAGCCGAGTGGTCGGCAACGGCGGGGCGGGCAGTCGGGTCAGCGGGCCCCGGTAGCCGTGGACGGCGCCGAAACGCTCGTCGGCGTCCTCCCACAGTTGGCGGTAACCGACGATGTCGTCGTGGCTTCGCCCCAC
Organism: Mycobacterium sp. SMC-2; assembly: GCF_025263485.1. Taxonomy (NCBI): domain Bacteria; kingdom Bacillati; phylum Actinomycetota; class Actinomycetes; order Mycobacteriales; family Mycobacteriaceae; genus Mycobacterium; species Mycobacterium sp. SMC-2. The sequence continues at coordinate 714,354 of NZ_CP079863.1, read as the reverse complement.
GAAGTTCCACCACATCACCAGCTCCTCGGCGAACGGCGTTCCACCGAGCAGTAATACCCGCGCGGGCCGGTCCCCCACGTTGTGCAGGCGCAGCGAGGAGCGGGCAGGCCTGAGGTAGGCCAGCTCGGCTTCAGAAAGAGCGGCCTCCTCGGCACGCACAGCACCCAGATCGCAGAGCACGCCGTGCTCGAATGCCGGGTCGACATCGAGGTCCAGGTGAGTCCCGGCGTCGAGGTCAATCTGTGTCCCCAGCAGCGGAGTAAAGGTATGCACCGGGGACCGGCTGCCGGCCAGCTCTCCAAGGAACACCCGTGCCGTCGCCCCGGGCAGAGGCGCCGGCTTTGGCGCGCAGTGGGCGAAGTCGCGAGCGGTGTCGCGATCGGAATCGGGCAGCGCCACCCAGAGCTGGACACCGTGCAAGGCTGTCGGCGACGCAACCGAGACCTCAGAGTGGCAGATACCGGCGCCGGCGGTCATCAGGTTGAGCTCGCCGGGCCGCACCGCTGCGTGCACGCCCGCGCTGTCGTTGTGCTCCACTTCCCCACCGAACAGCCAACTGACGGTTTGTAGTCCGGTGTGGGGGTGCGGCGGGACATCCATGCGGGCGGATGCCGGACCGTAATGGTCGATGAAGCACCACGCCCCGATCAGCGAGCGCTGGCGTTGCGGCAGCGTCCGTCGCACCCGTATCGCGCGGGACCCGCCAAGGGGAACCTCCCAGGGGCGCAGCACCTCGGTGCCCGCGCTTGGTGAAGCGGCGCAGGCAACTTCGATCGGCGCCGGCTCAAGGTTGCTCATCGTCCACTTGACCGTACTCAGGTCCGTTACTTGCGCGGCGGCCGGAGCACCTTCATAACCAGCCGCATGACGGGTTCGGGTACCCGGTCCCGCATCGACAGTGCGGCGTCGGCGGCGCGCGATCGCACGGGGGTGCCGCGACCGAATACCCGGTTCAGCGGTCCCCCCGACGGTTCGAGCACCACATGCAGCGGCGGGGTGCCGACGGCGGCGCCCAGCGCATTGGCGATGACCATTCGCTGGATCTCGCTGGTGCCCTCAAAGATGGTGTACAGCTTGGCATCTCGGTACCACTTCTCCACCGGATGATCGGTGATGTAACCCCAGCCGCCCATGGTTTGAATGGCGCGTTCCGCGGCTTTGACGGCCACCTCGCTGGCGGCCATTTTCGACATCGAGCCTTCCCCGCGTTCGAAGGGGACGTTGTTGGCGGCCATCCACGACGCCCGCCAGGTCAGCAGCCGCGCGGCGTCGATCTGGGTAGCCAGCTCCGCCAGTGGGAAGGCGATGCCCTGGTTGTCGATGATCGGTCCGCCGAAGGCCTCGCGCTCCGTGGCGTACGCCGTCGCGTATTCCAGCGCGGCGCGCGCGATTCCGATGGCTTGCGCGGCGACCATGGGGCGGGTCTGTTCGAACGTGCCCAATGTCGCTGAGCCGGAGCGCTTTCCGCCTGCGACGACTTCGCGCGCTTTGGCGAGCTTGTGCTCGAGTTTGTCTTGTCCGCCAAGCAGATTGGCGCCGGGGACGCGGACGCCTTCCAACAGCAACTCGGCGGTGTGGGACGCGCGGCAGCCGAGCTTGTCCAGCTTGCGCACGATCTTCAGCCCTGGCGTCCCCCCGGGCACCAGGAACAGTGCCTGACCGCGATGGCCGAGTTCCTCGTCCACGACGGCGTTGACCACGTGCACGTTGGCTATGCCGCCGTTGCCGATCCACATCTTGTGGCCGTCGATGATCCAGTCGTCACCATCGCGGCGGGCGCGAGTGCGCAGATTACGTACGTCGCTGCCGCCCTCGGGCTCCGAAATCGCCAGCGCGGCGAGCTTGAGATCGCCTGGGGTCCCGAAACATTCGGGCGCCCATTCCAGCATCTGCTCCGGAGACGCCGCCTGCCCGATCGCCGACAGGGCCAACGCCGGCATCACGATTGCCAACCCGATGCCGGCGCAGCCCCAGAACAGTTCCTCCATGAACATCGGCAACGAGAGGCCGGTCGGGTCGCCGATCAGATCGCGGTAGAACAAGGGGCTGTAGAAGCCGCGCTGGGCCGCCTCCTCCAACACCGGCCACGGAAACTCCTGGCGCTGGTCGTAGTGGAGCGCCACGGGGCGGATCACTTCCTCGGCGAACTCGTGGGTCCGCCGCGCGAGGTCATGCTGTGCCGCAGTCGGGGTCAGGTCGAACGTCATGGATCCCGCCTTTGGGTCGACAGACTCGGTCGTGTCGAAGCTCTACCCCGTCGGCCACCCCAGCAAACGGCCCTGAGCAGGACGGAAGGTCAGGCGGCCGAGCGCGGCCCAACCTGCGCGAGGGGCAGGTGCAGCACCACCGCGGCCACCGGGACGGCTTCATGTTCGTGATTGGCGAGCAGCGCCGCGTTCTCCGGCAGCTGGCGGGAGTTGATCTCACCGGACGCGATGCGCCGTAGGACGTCGTGGGCCTGGGCCAGCTGCTCGCGCTTGCGGTATTGGCCCCCGGGCAGTTTGACGCCGGCCCACACGCCGTACTCCTCGCGGTGCGCGATGGCATGTTCGGCGCACCGGCGCTGCTGCGCCAGCGGGCAGCGGCGCAGGCACTGGAGGCGCGCCTCGACGGCCGACCGCTCGTAGGCACGGGCCTTGGCCGCGCCGTCGCCACCATCGTCGTCGGGGTAGCCGAACCACAGTTCCGGGTTGGCAGCGCAGGGGTGTCCCATGTCGGTCTCCTTGTCGAGCGTGAAACGTAGGCAAAAGCGTATACACATACGTCCGCGCAGCGCAAGGGAAACGTGACAGAAACGTATAAGCCGAGCGATACGGTCCCGGCTGTGTAATATCCGGCCCATGGCCGGAGCGTGCGGTGAGCCGTGAATCGGCCGGCGCGGCGATCCGCGCCCTGCGTGAGTCGCGCGACTGGTCGCTAGCCGACCTCGCCGCGGCGACCGGTGTCAGCATCATGGGGCTGAGCTTCTTAGAGCGCGGTGCCCGCAAGCCGCACAAAAGCACAGTTCAGAAGGTCGAGAATGGGCTAGGCCTCCCGCCGGGGACCTATTCTCGACTGTTGGTGGCGGCTGATCCGGCAGCGGAACTGGCCAGGCTGATGGCGGCACAACCGCCCACCGCCGTCCCCACCAGGCGCACCGGGCCCGTGGTCGTGGACCGTCGCAGCGACACAGAAATGCTGGAAGGCTATGCCGAAGCCCAGCTCGAAGCCCTCAAATCCGTCATCGATCGCTTGCCTGCGACAACATCAAACGAATATGAGACGTATATTCTGTCTGTGATCGCTCAGTGCGTGAAGGCAGAGATGCTCGCCGCCGGTTCCTGGCGGGTCGCGGTGAATGCCGGCGCCGACTCGACGGGCCGGCTGATGGAGCACCTCCACGCCCTCGAAGCGACGCGCACGGCCTTGCTGAAACGGATGCCGACCAGTTTGGGCGCGCGCTTCGACCGGGCCTGCGCACAGTCCTCATTGCCGGAGACCATCATCGCCGCGCTGGTCGGTGTCGACGTCGAAGAGCTCTGGGACATCCGCAACCGGGGGGCCATCCCGCCCGGAGCGCTCCCCCGTGTGCGCGCCTTCACCGATGCCGTCGAGTCGAAAGGCGAACACGCCGAGGGGGCGCAGTGACTGAAAGCGAAATCGAGCTCCTGAGCCGCGCTCATGACATGTTCGTCGGCGGCGTCCGGCTCCCTTCGCTGGATTCGGGCACTGGGCATCACCGCAACATGCTGCAGCGGCTCGCCGGGGCGAGCGACGGGTTGGCGCACGGTGGCTATCGGCTCGCCGTGGAGCACAGCCGGCAACGGCTCGCGGTGGCGGCTGCCACGGACGCCGCCGCGGCGGGCGTCATCGCCGGTGCCGACCGGGATCGGGCCCGGGCCCGCGACCTGACCCGAAACGTTCTCGACGAAGCCCGAGCCGACGCCGCCGTCATTCCGGCGACCCCCCTGGCCCAGCGCGAGGCGATGCGCCGCCGCGCGGCTCGACTGCGGGCGCAACGCGCGCACATCTTGTCCGCCCGCTTCCGGGCGCGCCGACGCGTGACAGAGCTGCGGGCGCTGCGCTACCAACTCCTGCGCCACCGAGCCGCCCGGCTGGGGAACGGCCGCGCCGCAATCGCGGTGCGCGCCGCATTGTCGCGCCTGGGCCGACCCTACGTGTGGGGCGCGACAGGGCCCGACCAATTCGATTGTTCGGGGCTGGTCCAGTGGAGCTATGCGCAAGCGGGAGTCCACTTGGACCGCACCACTTATCAGCAGATCAACGACGGACTCCCGGTGCCCCGTTCACAAGTCAGGCCCGGCGATCTCGTCTTCCCGCACGCCGGACACGTCCAGCTGGCCATCGGCAACGACCTGGTAGTCGAAGCGCCCTATTCGGGTGCATCGGTCCGGATCAGCCCGATGGGCCCCCACGTCGCTATTCGCCGACCGCTATGAGGAACAGGGTGAGCCTATGACGGAACAAGGCGGACCTTCGGTAGCCGCGATCCAGGCGCGGCAATCGGCACTGGCCGACAAGCACGGCAGGGTAGCCGACGCCGACCGGATGCTGGCCGAGGTGCTCTCCAGCGCCCATGACGCGATGCGTGAGGGTGTGAGGCGACTGGATGCCATTGCCGAGCAGATCGACCACGCAACCGTGCACCAAGCGAACCTTGCTGTGGATACGCCCATGGGCGCTCGCGAATTTCAGAGGTTTCTGTTGGCCAAACAAGGTGAGATCACCGCGGTTGTTGAGAACGCCCGAGAACTCAGCCAATCTAAAAAGGCTGTGCTGGATTCTCTTCGGGACCAGTACACCGCCGACAACGGCTAGCAAGGCACGGTCTCGGTGTCGTCCACAACCCCGCGGCGTAGTGAATTGTCGGCAGGAACGGGGCTGGGTACTGTCGCCGGGCATGGAACGGTCCCAACGCATCCCGCGAGGGTGCGCGGTGGCTGCAGCGCGGGTTGGGTAGCCGATGTCGGCGCACGAGGAGCTACTCGCCGCGGTGAAATATGTCCGGGACCGCACCGGTGACCCAAACGCGTGGCAGGCAGGTCTGTCGCCACGTGAGCTGGCCGCCGTGATCACCCCTACGACACGTCCCGAACAGCTCCAGGCGATTGCGGGCAAGATCCGTCAGCAATATGCGGCTGCGCCGGATCGAGAGAAGGGTGAGGCGGCGGAAGCCATCGCCCACGCCGAAGCCGCCCTGGCACACCAGAATTCGGCGAGCTCTCAGCTCGACATGCAAGTGATCACGGCGATCTTGAATGCCCATCTCAACACCGTCCAAGGCAGTCAGGCGCTGACGAAGTTGCAGCAAGACACCGAAGCCGCGGTGCGGACGCGATCGGACCTGGACACTCCGGCCGGAGCCCGCGATTTCCAGCGCTTTCTGATCGGCAAGCTCCGCGACATCCGCTCGGTGGTCCTCAACGCGAGCCTCGACGACACATCGAAATCGGCGCTGATGGCGGCATGGACATCGCTGTACGACGCGTCGACGAGCCCACCGAAGGGTGACGACGTACACCCGCCGGCGGAGGTGGCCGGCGCGGATGGGGCTACCGCGCCGGCAACAGAGGATTCGGGGTGGGATCCCCTGCTGGATTCCTTGTTGGCCGACGATCCGAGTCTGGCGACCGATGATCTGCCGGGGGGCGGTGTGCCGGAAGGTGCGACTGCGGCGCCCATGGCACCCGTGCTGCCGCCACTGCCCAACTTCTCCCCGGGATTGCCGAGTTTCGGCGCGACGCCGGCCGGCCTGCCACTGCCCGGCCTACCGGGTGACACCAGAACGGATCCGGCGCTGCAAGGCATGGATGACGAAAACCCACTCGACGCCGCGGACAATGCGGAACCGGAGACTGACGCTGCATCAGAGGGATCGGGCGACGAAAATAACGACGCTGGTCCGGACGCGGCAGCGCTCGAGGGTGAATCACCACCGACCGGTTCCACCACGGTGACCTTGCCCGACGGTGAGAGGTTGACGGCCGCCAGCCCGCAATTGGCGGCGGCAATCAAAGCCGCGGTCGGCGGAGCACCCATACCAGATGCGTTCCAGCAGCAAGGGATAACGATTCCGCCGCCAGGGACCGCGGTCACCAGCCCGGTCGACGCTTCGCGCGTCAGGCCGGCGGACATCGGGATCTTCATCGACCGGCACGCGCTAGCCCTCGGTCCCGGTAAGGCCCTCCTCGACGGCCAAATTCAAGACATCGCCACCGTGACCGGTCCAGGCTTTCTAGGCTGGGAGCATCCGCCGGCGGCGGCTGCGACCGAGACCGCGCCGGCGAAGCCCGACACACCGACACCCACGCGGCCGGCGACCTCGTCGACCACCTGACAATAGTGATCTCGCCGGTCTGGCCGGCGGCCGAAAACAGGAGACAGCGGATGGCAGATTCGATCCATGTGGTGCCCGCGCACTTGCGTCAGGCCGCCGCGCGTCACCAGGAGACCGCCGATTACTTGCGCACGGTCCCGTCATCGCACGAGGCGATCCAGGAGAGCCTGGATTCGCTGGGGCCGATCTTCGGTGAACTTCGCGACGCGGGCAGGGAACTGCTTGAGCTCAGACGTCAGTGCTACGAGCAACAAGCCGCGGACCACGCCGACCTGGCGGACAAGCTGACAGCGTCGGCGACGATGTGGGAACAGCACGAGCAGGATGGGGCGCGCAACCTCGGCGGCATCGCCGACCGCGGTCGATGACGGACGCGAATCCCGCTTTTGACACCGTTCACCCGAGTGGGCACATCCTCGTCCGCTCCTGCCGCGGCGGTTACATGCACAGCGTTGCGCTGAGTGAAGAGGCGATGGACACCGACGCCGAGACGCTGGCTCGAGGCATTTTGCTGACCGCCGACGTCTCTTGTCTCAAGGCATTGCTGGAGATCCGCGACGAGATCGTGGCGGCCGGACACACCCCTTCGGCCGAGGTTCCGACGCAGCGAGATCTCGATGCGGCGATCGAGAAGCTACTGGCGCATAAACTACGCCGCCGCAACAGAGCGATCTAGACGGCCTACAGCAGCCAGGTCTTGGCCGCATCGGGGTCCGGAGCGATATCCGTGGGCGGCTCTACGGGGTTGGGGCCGAACAACTCTCGTGCGCGGGCGAGCAGGGCACGCACTTCGTCGAGTTGCTGCTGCAGCGCAGATTCAGCCATGTCCCCACGCTACCCAGGCCGGCACAGCTGCACAATTCACTCACCGAATAAGCCGTTCGTCGGCTGCCGGTACGCTTAGCCGGTGGCGATCTTCGGTCGGATGACGGCGCGTCAGCGCCTCCGGAGAGCTACCCGGGAATCACTGGTGATGCCGGCCTTCAGCTCTCCGATCGATTGCACCCCGTGGGTGATCGGGGGGCTTTGGCCCGCCGAGCTGTCGACGATCACCGCCGAGAACGCCACGCTCGCAGACTATCTCAAGGTCGACCTGGAAAAGATCGCCGACAGCGCGAACGAACAGCTGAAAATGATCAAACGGGCGGGTTTGGCCGACGTGCCCCGCCGGGCGGAAGAGGCCCGGGTAATCGATGAAGCGCGTGCCCGCGCCGTGCGGCGGGTCGAATCGACGATTCGCCAGCTGCACGCGGGGAGGGCGGGGGTGACCGCCGGATATCCGCGCTCGCAGTTCGCCGAACCGGTGTCGCCGGACATGCATCAAACCCAAGTCATTCCTACTGTGATGGAGGCGGGCCCCGTCCCCGATGTGCCCGTCAGCAGCGTGCGCAGGCCGCGTTGGCGGGTCGCCGACAAGCCGGCTCCGGTCGCGCCGCCGCAAGGAGGTGGGGACCAGCCCGAGGCGCCTCCCCAGGACACCGCTTTCGAACACGAGGCCGTGGAGGTCGCCGTCGCGCCGGATATAAAGGAGACGCAAGTCATCCCCAGCGTGACGGAGCTGGAGGAGCCGGCAACGCAGCAGGACGAAGCCGAAAGGGCTCCGGACGCTGATGTGGGGGACGACCCCGCCTCGATCGCCGAAACGCAGATCATCCCGAAGATCAACGATGTCGAGCCCGCCCTTGCGGCCGAAAGCGCCGCGACGTCGGAATGGGAACCGGTCGGTCGCCACCACGCCGCGCCCGAGGAGCCCGCACCGGACGAGGACGAGGCGCAGCCAGAACCGGCCGAGCACCACTTCGCGGCGGCCGCGATGGAGGAAACGCAGATCATCCCCGCGATCACCCGGGCCGAGCACGTGGTCGATGAGTCCGCACGCCCGCCCCAGCGGGAAAACAACACAGCGGCAACGGGTTTCGATATCGATCGGCTGAATCGGCTCCTCGAGTTCGTGGTCCGCCAGGAGCCGCGGCTGAATTGGGCCGTCGGCGACTTTGCGGACGGCACGACCGTTTTGGTCACCGACCTCGCCCACGGCTGGATACCGGCAGGTATCAACCTTCCGGCGGGGGTGCGGCTGTTGGAACCCGAGCGACGCACCGGCAGGGTCGCCGCGTTGATCGCCGACGCGGTGCGTGTGGTGGCCTACGCTCCCGGGGACTCGCTGCGCCGCTCGGCCGACTTCACCGCGACTAAATCGTCGGTGGAACCACGGGAGCTGCCCGCCATCGCGGATCTGAGCAGGGTGCTGAGCGAGACCACGCGGGGGTTCGACGGACTCCCCCGCATCGTGCAGAGGCTGGCGGACGCGGCCGCCGCGGACGGCATTGTCATCGATCAGGAGGTCGATGTGCTGCGGGTGCACCTCGATACGGCGCGCTACCAGCTCTTGGTCCAATACCCGAACGTGAACCCGGCGCTCCTGCTCAAGTGTCTGTTGATGGCCGCCACCGAAGGCATCGCGAGCGGAGACTCGGTGGCGGCGAACTATCACCTCGCCTGGTATCAGAAACTCGCCGCCCAGCCTCACGGGGCATAGTGCCGCCGTGGCCCCCGAGTATGAATTGACGCTGGTTAAAGGGGTCGACATACTGTGATCGTGTCGGGTTCGGGCGGTCGCGCGAATCTCAGCGACAAGGATCTGGTCGAATCAGTTCTTCGTGAATTGAGCGAGGCGGCCGACAAGTGGGAAGCCCTCGTGGCGCAGGCCGAGGCCGTCACCTATAGCGTCGATCTCGGCGACGTCTACGCCGTGGCGAATGCCGACGGCCGGTTGCTCGAGCTGACTCTGCACCCCGGCGTGATGACCGGGTATGCGCATGGGGAGCTGGCCGACAGGCTGAACCTGGCGATCGCAGCGCTGCGCGAGGAGGCCGAGGCCGAGAACCGGGCGAGTTACGGCGGCCCGCTGCACTAATCGCGCGGTTATCGACCCATGCCGGGTGGACCTGCGAACGCTTGGGCGATCTCCAGCCAACGCTGCGCGTCGGGCCCATGCGCTGTGATGGCGAGGGCGCTGAGCGGGCGCCGCTGAGTGACCAAGTAGCAGAAATCTTCGGCGGAACCGGTGACCCGCTGCGTCGCGTCGGGCGGTCCCCAGCTCCAGGTGTCACCGCGGGGTCCGCGCAGCTCGACGAAGAACGGCTCGGCCGGAGCGGGCAGGTTGTTGACGAAGAACGCGTAGTCGCGGGTGCGCACGCCCAAGTGGGCGATCGACCGCAGCCGGTCGGTGGCCGCCCGTCGGACGCCCAGCGCGTCGGCGACGTCCAGCCCGTGCGCCCAGGTCTCCATCAACCGCGCGGTAGCCATCGAGGCCGCACTCATCGGTGGCCCGAACCAGGGAAGTTTGCGGCCGGCGGGGACCCGCAGCAGCTCGTCATGCAGCCGACCACGGGTGGCCCGCCACTCGGCGAGCAGCTCGGCCGGAGCTAGTCCCGCCAATTCCTCGGCGCCCGCGTCGACGAAACCTGTCGGGTCGGCGGCTGCCGCCTGGAGCAGTTCGGCGAACCCGGCCTCGTTGGTGACCGACGTCAGCGCGACGCGGTCGGTCCACAACAAATGCCCGATCTGGTGGGCGATGGTCCAGCCCGGCGCGGGAGTGGGATCGGCCCAGCGTTGGGCCGGCAGCGGCGCGACGAGGGCGTCGAGGTCGTCGCTCTCGGCGCGCAGGTCAGCCACGATCGGTTCGGGACCCGTCATCATTGACTCCGCTCGTCGGTTGCTTCCGCAGGGTAATGATTATTCGCCTGTTCGCCGCCCCGGCCGAGCAGGCTGTGCATGGCCAGCCCAACCAGGTAGAGCCCCGAGCCGAACAGCGCGAATGCGGGCGCATGCCCGTCGGCGGGAATCAACGTCGCGGCCACCGTGATCGAGGCGATGAACGCGACCCAGAACAGCGCGTCCTGCACGGCGAACACGTGCCCGCGAAGGGCGTCATCGACGTCCAGTTGCATCGCAGAGTCGGCGCAGAGCTTCACCATCTGCCCGGTCACGCCGAGGAAGAAGCCGCACACCGCCATGACCGGCAGCAGTAACCCGGCGCCCGCAACCTCGAGGACCGCCGACGTCGCGAGCGCACCGTTCACCGTCGCATAGCGCCCCCAGCGCCGAACCGCCGGCGGAGTCAGCACATTGGCCAGGAATGCGCCGAGGCCGGTGGCGCCGAAGAACACCAGAGCGGTACCCAATCCCCCGGCCTGGGGATCTTTCAGGTGGTGGACCAGCAACAACACCAGCAGGGAGTTGATGCCGATCACCATGCGGTGGGAGGCCAAGCCCGACAGGGTCGCGGCAACCGTCGGCCGCTGCGCCACCGTGCGCGCGCCGTGCAGCCAGCCGGTGATCACGGCGTAGAAGACCGGTCCGTGGATCGCCCTCTTGGTGTCGTCGGGGCCCAGCACCCGCGGGCCGAACCGCAACGACAACAGCAAGGCGATCGACACGGGGACTCCGGTGAGGAAGATGATCGCCGCGGCGCCCCTGTCCCCGGCGCCGAGCAGGAATCGGGGCACGAGCATGAAGTTGGCGCCGATGAAGGCGGCGATGGCCCCCGACGCGATGGCCAGGGCGTTCATCGTCACGACCTGTTCGCGCGGCACGACGTGCGGCAGTGACGCCGACAGTCCGGACGCGACGAATCGGGCCAAGCCGTTGGCGAATAGCGCGCCCAGCAACAGCGGCAGGTCGCCGGCTCTGACCGCCAGGATCGTGCCGATCGCCGCGATCAGGACGAGACGGCCGGCGTTGGCGCCGACGATCACCAGCCGCCGGTCCCAACGGTCCATCAGCGCGCCGGCGAACGGGCCCAACAGCGAGTACGGCAGGAACAGCACGGTGAACGCCCGCGCGATGGACATCGGATCGGCGGCCCGGTCCGGATTGAACAGCAACGCTCCGGCCAGACCCGCCTGGAACAGTCCATCGCCGAATTGACTCGCCATGCGCACCTGCAGCAGCCGCCAGAAGTCTGGCAAACTGCGCACCGACCGCCATATATCGGCGGGTGCGCTTGAGTTCATCCGGGATTGGATCACAAAACCGACTTCCACAATTGGGGCCAGCAAGCTCGTCATGGTCCGAGCCGACTTACCAACACTACAAATCTTCACGCCCGGCGCTCGATTCCCCCGGACGGCGAGTGCCGGATGCGATGATGGTGTGGTGCCGCCGCCCGAGGATCCAGAGGACTATGTCGCGCCGGCCGCGCAGCGAGTGCGCGCGGGCACATTGCTGCTTGCCAACACCGATCTTTTCGAGCCGACTTTCCGGCGCAGCGTGATCTACATCGTCGAGCACAACGACGGCGGAACCCTGGGCGTCGTCCTCAACCGTGCCAGCGAGACCGCGGTGTACAACGTGCTACCGCAGTGGACCAAACTGGCGGCCAAGCCGAAGACGATGTTCATCGGCGGCCCGGTGAAGCGGGACGCGGCCCTATGCCTGGCGGCGTTGCGGGTGGGTGCCGATCCGCAGGGCGTGGCCGGCCTGCGGCACGTGGACGGCCGGGTGGTGATGGTCGACCTCGACGCCGACCCGGACACGATCGCGCCCTTCGTGGAGGGGGTGCGAATCTTCGCGGGCTACTCCGGATGGACCATCGGTCAGCTGGAAGGCGAAATCGAACGCGACGACTGGATCGTGTTGTCCGCGTTGCCATCCGACGTTCTCGCGGGGTCGAGATCGGACCTGTGGGGGCAGGTGCTGCGCCGCCAGCCGCTGCCGCTGTCGCTGCTGGCGACGCATCCGATCGACCTCAGCCGCAACTAGGCCCCCGCGTCCGGGGCCGTCCGCGAAATTTCAGTGGCAGGACTGCGTGCAGCCGGCGCAGGTCCCCGCGCAGCTTGGTGCCGCCGCTTCTTGCTGCAGCGCGAAACGCGCGCTCTGCCATGACCCGGCGGCCAGCGTTCCGAAGGCACCGGCGACGCAGACGATCAACACCACCAGCGCGGTGTGCGGCGAGGCTGCCAGCGCCACCACTCCGCCGGCGGCCAGCATGATCGCCGCCGCCAGTTGCGCCGGAGCCAATGACCGCAGCGCCAGCGCGGTGGGATCGGCGGTCCGGGTGCGCGCCAGCGCCCAACTTCCGAAGCCGGCCGAAGCCACCGCCGCACACATGCACAGCACCCCCGCAATCAGCATGGCCTCACAATACGAGCCCGGGCGCGGGCGCGCTCAGTGGGCTCCGGGGGCGCCGCCGAATCGTTCAGTGCTGCAGGAACGAGAAATTGGGGAGTGGGGGCAGGCCGGGAACGAGGGTCAATAGGTTCGGCATGGGCTGGCGGCCGGGCATGGGCGCCTGCACCGGGACGCCCGCCGGAGCCATCGCCGAGGTCTGCCGGAGCGGAGCCACGGCGGGGGCCTGCGCGACCGGAGCCGCGGCCGGAACCTGCGGAACGGGACCTGCGGCGGGAACTTGCGGCACCGGTGCCTGTGCGACCGGCACCGGTGCGTGTGCGACGGGCGCCGGGGCCAGCCCGACCGGCGAGGTAGCGCGGGGCGGGGCCGGTGCCGGGACCGGGGCCCCGGGAACGGTCACGCGGAAGCCGTTGACGATGGCGTCGGTGGCGGGTGCGTCGGCCACGGCCACGGCACGATCGGTGGTCACCGAGAGCGACACCAGGTACTTGTCCTGCCCGGAGGTGGCGATGACGTGGCGCCGCGAGGTGTTCAGCGTCATGTCACCGTCGCGGTACGTGCCTTCGACGATCGACGACGGGAAGCCGCCGAAATCGGCCATCGAGGCGTTGGTGGGCTGCCAGGCCAGCAGTTTCTGGCTGTCGACGTAGCCGTGGCTGATGGCCTCTCGGGGGTCGAAGTTGCCGACCAGCTTGTACACCACCACCTGGGCATTCGAGGTGTAGATGCTGCTGCCTTGCCGGTCGGCGATCACCGCGAACGCGTCCGGGACGTTGGGGTCGGGTACCTGGGTCCAGCGGGGCGGCATCGGCAAGGTGATGTCGAGCGCCTTGAGGGTCTGTGGTTTTTGCGGCTCGAGGCTGACGCCCTTGGACTGCAGGTATTCACGAATCGTCCCGGAGGCGGCGGGAGTGATGGCGGGGGCCGCCGGTGCGGCGGGCGCGGCCGCTGCCGGGGCGAGCGAACCGGGGGTCGTCGGCGCCGCGACGGGATTCGACGCCGGCGGCGCCGCGAGGAACCGGTTGGCGGGCGCCTGCCCGGGCACGGCGGCGACGTTCTGCGGCGCCGGGATGGCGGGAGCGGGTGACGGAGAGGGAAGCACTGGATCGGCCGATGCGTTGGCGCCCGTGACGACCGCCATGCTGATAAGACCGGCGACCATACCCCCGAGGAGCGCACGGTGGGTGGGGAGGATCTCAATCATCTGCGTCGGTCCTTCCTCCAATGGCGCATTGCCAGGCTGTTAGAGGCCGACTGTAACTACAGGTCAAAGGCCGTGAACAGGCTCGAAATCGAGATGGGATGAAGCTCTGATCGGTGCGCAACGGAACCGAGACCATCCTGTGGCCGGCGGTGGGGCCGAGGCGGTCCTTATACCCTGTTCAGGTGACCGAATCCCCGACCACCGCCGCCGAGAGCAACTCGGGTGCCGTTCAGACGGACTCCGACGCGCCGGCGTATCGCTACACCGCGGCGCTGGCGGGCCGTATCGAAGCCACCTGGCAGGAGAACTGGGCGAAGCTCGGCACCTTCAACGTGCCCAACCCGGTCGGTTCGTTGGCCCCGACGGATGGCACCCCGGTCCCCGCTGACAAGTTGTTCGTGCAGGACATGTTTCCCTATCCCTCGGGGGAGGGGCTGCACGTCGGCCACCCGCTGGGCTATATCGCCACCGACGTGTACGCCCGCTACTTCCGGATGACCGGACATAACGTCCTGCACGCGTTGGGTTTCGACTCCTTCGGTCTGCCCGCCGAGCAATACGCCGTTCAAACCGGCACGCATCCGCGCACCCGGACCGAGGCGAACGTGGTGAATTTCCGGCGTCAGCTGGGCCGGCTGGGTCTTGGCCACGACAGCCGGCGCAGCTTCTCGACCACCGACGTCGAGTTCTACAAGTGGACGCAGTGGATCTTCCTGCAGATCTACAACGCCTGGTTCGACACCGCCGCCCGGAAGGCCCGCCCGATCGCCGAGCTGATCGCTGAATTCGACTCCGGCGCGCGGCGTCTCGATGACGGACGGGACTGGATCACGTTGTCGGCGGGGGAGCGGGCCGATGTCATCGACAGTCATCGACTGGTCTACCGCGCCGACTCGATGGTGAACTGGTGTCCCGGGCTCGGCACGGTGCTGGCCAACGAAGAGGTCACCGCCGACGGACGCAGCGACCGCGGCAACTTCCCGGTTTTCCGGAAACGCCTGCGGCAGTGGATGATGCGGATCACCGCCTATGCCGACCGGCTTCTCGACGACCTGGAACTGCTGGATTGGCCCGAAGCGGTCAAAACCATGCAGCGCAACTGGATTGGCCGCTCCACGGGAACCAGGGCCCTGTTTTCGGCGAGCAACACCAGTGGCGAGACGGTCGACATCGAGGTATTCACCACCCGGCCCGACACCATGTTCGGCGCCACCTACCTGGTGCTGGCTCCCGAGCACGACCTGGTCGACGAGTTGGCCGTGCCCAGCTGGCCGGACGGCACCGACGCGCGGTGGACCTACGGGGCCGCCACGCCGGGGGAGGCCGTCGCCGGCTACCGGCAGGCGATCGCGGCGAAATCGGACCTCGAGCGCCAGGAAAGCAGGGAGAAGACCGGTGTCTTCCTGGGCAGCTACGCGACCAACCCCGCCAACGGGAAGCCGGTGCCGATTTTCATCGCCGACTACGTATTGGCCGGGTACGGCACCGGCGCGATCATGGCGGTGCCCGGCCATGACCAGCGCGACTGGGACTTCGCCCACGAGCTCGGCCTGCCGATAGTGGAAGTTATTGCCGGGGGCGACATTTCGGAAGCCGCATACCCGGGCGACGGCGTGCTGGTCAACTCCGGCTACCTCGACGGGATGGACGTGGCGGCGGCGAAGGAAGCGATCACCGCACGCCTGGAGGCGGAGGGACGCGGCTGGGCACGGATCGAATTCAAGCTGCGGGACTGGCTTTTCGCCCGGCAGCGCTACTGGGGTGAGCCCTTCCCGATCGTCTACGACAGCGACGGACGCGCACACGCGCTCGACGAGGCCGCGCTGCCGGTCGAGCTGCCCGACGTGCCCGACTATTCGCCCGTGCTGTTCGACCCCGACGACGCCGACAGCGAGCCGTCGCCACCACTGGCCAAGGCGACCGAGTGGGTGCACGTCGAACTGGACATCGGCGACGGCCTGCAGCCCTACACCCGCGACACCAACGTGATGCCGCAGTGGGCCGGCAGCTCATGGTACGAACTGCGCTACACCGATCCACACAACTCGGAACGGTTGTGCGCCAAGGAGAATGAGGCGTACTGGATGGGTCCGAGGCCCGCGGAGCACGGACCGCAGGATCCCGGCGGCGTCGACCTGTACGTCGGAGGCGCCGAACACGCGGTGCTCCACCTGCTCTACGCGCGGTTCTGGCACAAGGTCCTGTATGACCTCGGCCACGTCAGCTCCAAGGAGCCGTACCGCCGACTGATCAACCAGGGCTACATCCAAGCCTTCGCCTACACCGACTCGCGCGGCTCTTACGTCCCGGCAGACGAGGTGGTCGAGCGCGGCGGCCGCTTCTTCTATCCGGGCACCGGCGGTGAGATCGAGGTCTTCCAGGAATTCGGCAAAATCGGTAAGAGCCTGAAGAATTCGATATCACCCGACGAGATCTGCGACGAATACGGCGCGGACACGCTGCGCGTGTACGAGATGTCGATGGGCCCGCTGGAGGCCTCCCGGCCGTGGGCCACCAAGGACGTCGTCGGGGCGCACCGCTTCCTGCAGCGTGTGTGGCGGCTGGTGGTCGACGAGCAGACCGGCGCGACACGGGTGCTCGACGTGGCTGACGAACAAGAACTCGATACCGACACCCTGCGCGCGCTGCACCGCACCATCGCGGGAGTCTCGGAAGACTATGCGGCACTACGGAACAACACCGCGGCGGCCAAGCTTATCGAGTACACCAACCACCTCACCAAAGAGCACCGCGACGCGGTGCCGCGGGCGGCGGTCGAGCCGCTGGTGCTGATGTTGGCGCCGCTGGCCCCGCACATGGCCGAGGAGCTATGGCTGCGGCTGGGCCACACCACTTCGCTGGCGCACGGCCCGTTCCCGCAAGCCGACCCGGCCTACCTGGTCGAGGACAGCGTCGAATACCCGGTCCAGGTCAACGGCAAGGTGCGTGGGCGAGTGGTGGTGGCCGCCGACGCCGACCAGGACACGTTGAAGGCCGCGGCATTGTCCGATGAGAAGGTCCGGGCTTTCTTGGCTGGCGCCAACCCGCGCAAGGTGATCGTCGTCCCGGGCCGGCTGGTCAACCTGGTCGTCTAGCGATACCGGGGTCACCGGGGCCGCAGCACCACCTCGTGGACGTGGCCGTCCGGCGGTGTCGCCACGACGTTGGCCACCGCGGCCGCGACGGTTTCGGGCCTGAGGAACTTGGCGGGGTCGTACGTGCCGCCCTCGAACGCGACGAGTTCGCGCTGCATCTGGCTATCGGTGCGGCCGGGGTACATGGTGGTCACCCGCAGCTCCGGTTCGTCGGCGCGCAGCGAGTCGGCGAAGGCGCGCAACGCGAACTTGCTGGCGGAGTAGGAGGCCATGCCGGGCGAAACGTTGCGCCCCGCACCGGAGTTGATGAAGACCACCTGGCCACGGGCACGCCGCAGCGCCGGCAGCAGCGCCAGTGTGAGTTCCACCGGTCCAAACACATTGACGGCGAAGGTGGCGCGCCACTCCTCGACGGCGGACTCCGCGACATGGCCGGGGATGGATACCCCGGCGTTGTGCACCAGCACGTCGAGTTCGTCGACGATCTCGCAGGCGGCCTCGATGTCCCCGGAATCGGTCAGGTCCAGCGGGAACGTCGTCGAGCCGAGCCGCGCCGCCACCGCGTCGAGCCGGTCAGACGGCCGACCGGCCAGCAGCAGGGTGTGGGTGGGCGCCAGCGCCGTGGCGATCGCTGAACCGATACCGCCGCCGGCGCCGGTGATGAGTGCAGTGGGCATGTAAGGCAGTCTACGTGCGCCGCCAAACTCGTTGAATGGCAGGTACTTTCACGCCTCTTTGCGGACCGGTGGGTCACCCGCGGGGTGGGCTGACGGTTCGCCCGAGGCCAGCCGCTCCAGCGGCGCCAGCGCCTGCATCAGGGTGTTGAGGTCGGACGCGGGAAGCTGACTGAGCATCGCGGCCAGGGAGGCGCGCCGGTTGGCCAGGGACTCGCCATGAACGGCACGCCCGCGGGGGGTGATATCGACCAGCACCGCCCGCAGGTCGGACGGGTCACGCGAGCGTTTCACCAGCCCCAGCTTCTCCAGCCGTCGGATCGCCACGGTGGTGGTGGGAGTCCGCACTCGTTCGTGGGCCGCCAGGTCGGTCATCCGAATCGGTCCCTGATCCAGCAGAGTGACGAGGATCGACAGCTGCGCCAATGTCAGTTCTCCCGCGGCCACACCGCTCGGGTCCCCGCGCCGCAGAATCGAAAACAATTTGGACAGCGCACGGTGCAAACCTTCCGCAAGCTCGGTCACGTCGGCTGCGGTGGATTCGCTGTCCGCCATAAACGGGGAGTCTAACGCTATATCAGGCGGGTACAAGCTAGCTACGCCTACTAATTAGTGGCAATGGCGCCGTCAAAGTACTTGGGACAAGAAACGCTGTAGCCGCTCCGTCTGTGCGGCTTCGAAAATCTGCTCCGGCGGCCCGGATTCCACGACCTTGCCGCGATCCATGAAGACAACGGCGTCGGATGCCGAGCGGGCGAAGCCCATTTCGTGGGTGACCACGATCATCGTCATGCCCTCGGCGCCGAGGTCGGCGATGAGTTGCAGGATCCCTTTCACCATTTCGGGATCGAGCGCAGATGTCGCCTCGTCGAAGAACATCACTTGTGGGGCCATGGCCAGCGCGCGGGCGATGGCCACCCGCTGTTGCTGGCCGCCGGAGAGCATGCCGGGCCGGGCATCCGCCTTGTGCTTGAGGCCAACTCGCTCCAGTTGGGCCAGCGCCAATTCGCGAGCTCTGTCGGCGGGCAGGCGCCGCAATTTGCGCGGCGCCATCGCAACGTTTTTCAGCACGCTCAGGTGGGGAAAGAGGTTGAAGTGCTGAAACACCATCCCGATGCGCTGGCGGAGTTCGTTGGGATCGTCACGCAGCACGGACCGGCCGTCCAGCAGGATGTCGCCGCTATCGGGTTCGTACAGCCGGTTCAAGGTGCGCAGCAGCGTTGACTTACCCGAGCCGGACGGCCCGATGACGGCGACGGTGCTGCCGGCGGGGGCCTCGAAATCGACCCCGCGCAGTACCCTGTTCCCGCCGAGGGTTTGGTGAATGTTCTTGGCCGCCAGCGACACTGGTGCACGTTCCGCCCTGGCGGCGCTCATGTGATCTCCTGGCCGAACGTCGTCGTGAGCAAGTCGGAAGTGTCGTCCGGCTCGGGGGCGCCCCGGCCGCGGCGCAGGCGCGCGTCGATGTAGTTCACCAAATGCGTCAATGGAATGGTCAATATCAGGTAGAAGAGGCCGGCGGCCACCAACGGCGACAGGCTGCCGGTCTGGGCATTCAAATCCCGGCCCACCTGAAAAAGCTCCCGCTGATCGGCGATCAGGCCCAGGAAGTACACCAACGCGGAGGCCTTCAACAACCCGATGAATTGATTGACCAGTGCGGGCAGCACGCGCCGTATTCCCTGCGGCACCACCACCAGCCGCATCGCGCTCGTATAGCTGAATCCCAGCGCGCGGGAGGCCTCCAACTGCCCGGGGTCCACGCTTTGTATTCCGGAGCGCAGGATTTCACCGATGTAGGCGGCGGCCATCAATCCCAGCGCGGCAATTCCCAGGGGGTAGGGATTCTTGTTGGTCAGCCCGCCGACCAGCGGCCCGATGCCCATTCCGATGAGCAGGATGATCACCACTTCGGGCAGGCCCCGGAAGATATCGGTGTATACCCGCGCCGGCCAGCGCAGCCAGCGCCGGTGCGAGATGCCCGCCATGGCCAGCACCATCCCCAGCGCCAGGCCGATCACGATGGCGCTGTTGGTCAGGATCAACGTGTTCGGCAGCCCCGTGGTGAACAGAACCGGAATGGCTCGTCGGTACATCTCCCAGTCGAAGAACGAATCGCGCAACTGGGCCAGGGTCGATTTGGGCGCCGCCGGACCCGTTGCGGTGCGGTGCTGGCTCGCGGCGATCGCGGCGAAGTCGGGCAGCGTGGGGGCGGGCGCGGCTTTCGACCCGGGTTTCCAGCCGGGCGGCAGCGTGCGCGGCACCCATTGGCAGTACAGCTTGGCCCAGGTTCCGTCGGCGATCACGGCATCCAGCCCGGAATTCAGCGCATCGATCAGCGGCTTGTTCTCCTTGGCGACGGCATAGGCGACGAAATTGCCTGCGCTGAAAGTGTTCGCGACGGTCACCGCCGGATCGCCCGGCCGGATGACGGTCGAGGCGAGGGTTCCCGGCGCCACCCACGCGTCGATCTGGCGGGTCTTGAGGCTGGCGTACAAGGTGGCGAAGCCGGGGTACTTCACCGGCTGCAGATGCAGGGTGTCGACGACGTAGGACTCCTCGACGGTGCCCTGGACCACGCCGATGCGCTGGCCGGCGGCCAGCTCGCTGAAGTTGTGGATCGGTGAGCCGGGCGGGACCACGAGGGAGTAGAAGCCGAAGTCGTAGCCGTTGGTGAACGCGACGGTGCGGCGACGCTGGTCGGTCGCCTTCACCGACGCCGAGCCGACGTCGAAGCGGCGGGACGCCACTTGGGCGAGCAGCGCGGAGAAGTCCGTGCTGACGAAGCGCAGCCGCAGCCGCAGCTTGTCGGCGATGGCGCGCAGCAGCAAGTTGTCGAAGCCGCTGAATTCGCCGGTGGGGCTGATGCAGATGTTGGGCGGGGCGTCCGACAGCGTGCCCACCGTCAGCACGCCCGGGGTGCCGAGGCCAAGCGCGCCGACGTCGACCGAGGTGAGCGGTTCGACGGAATTCGTCGTCTCCCGGTCTTCCTGCGGCGTGGGTTGGCTCTCGGTCAGGTCTTTGGGCAAGGCCCTTGCGCTGTCCAGGCCGGCCGGGGCGCATTGATTCCAGTCGGCAGTCGCCGGCGTGGCCAGACCACCTAATGCCATGCCGCACACCAACACCGTGGTTGCGGCCAGTCCGAACAGCCGTCCACGGCGCCCGGTGTGCCGGTCCGCGCGCGCATTCATCCCTGCCACCGTAACGATCGGCGGGCGGCGTCGCCGGGTGAGCGTCGGCTCTAGAACGCCAGCGACGGCTCGACGCCCACGGATCCGGCGTCGGCGAGCGCTTCGAGCGGTTGCGACATGTCCGGATGCGCGTCGTCGGGCGCGGTGAACACCCTGCGCCGGGCAAGTTCGGCCAGCATGGTCTGCGCCATCAGGTAGGAGCGGCCGACGCACGCGGCGCGGGCGGCCTCCGGATCGCGCCGGTGGATCGCAGCGGTCTCGTCTTCGTAGAACGGCAGCATCTCTTCGCGGCTGCCGTGGTAAATCAGCCAGAACATTCGGGGGATGAGGTTCTGCGAGGCGCGAATCGTGGCATGCAACCGGGGTCCGGCGTATTCGTCGTTGATGGTTCGCCGGTACTCGGCGGCGATGTCGCAAAAGGCCCGCGCGTCCTTGGCGGTGCGCAGCGATCGCATCAGGGCGTCGAGTTGCCCCAGGATGCGCGGGGTGGGACTGGTGGCCGCGCGAGCGGACGGGATGCCGTTGAGCAGTCCCTCGAGCTCGTGATGCTCGAGGACGGTGGCTTCGTCGAATCGCTCGACGAACGCCCCACGGTGATAGCGGGTGGAGACAATGCCGTCGTGTTCGAGTTGCACCAACGCCTCTTGAATGGGGACTCGGCTTAGCCCGAGCCCCAGCGCGATCTCGTTGCGATCGACGCGGTCTCCGGTGCGCAACTTCCCCGTCAGCAAGAGGTTAAGGATGTGCGAAACAACCAGGTCTTTTTCCTTGACCCCGTATTTCTTCGGCATTCGTCGTTGAGTCTCTTTCAAACCCCGGCGCCTATCTAGCCCGAAAAGTTTCTCACGAGTGGGCTGGTATTTTCCGGTGTTTGACCGACGAATTTGAGGCGAACGGCGCTAACGACTATCGCGCCACCGGCACAGCGCTTCCGCGGCACCCAGGTCGTAATCCGGACCGTCGCAGGCCACCGTCAGCAGCGTCACGCCGAGGCCGACGAGCCTCTTGGCGTTGTCGACCAGCCCGCCGCGGTCCGGCACGGCGGCCGAGCGTTCGATGCTCGCCGGGTCCCGACTGACGTCGGCGCAGTGCCGCGCCAGGACTTCGGACTTCGCCGGGAATTCGTCGGCGGAGGTAAAGCTGTGCCACATGTCGGCGTACTCGGCGACCAGTCGCAGCGTCTTGCGCTCACCGCCTCCGCCGATCAGGATCGGGATATCGCGCGTCGGCGGCGGATTGAGCTTGGCCAGCCGCGCCGTGATCCGGGGGAGCGCGCCGGCGAGGTCATCGAGGCGGCTTCCCGCGGTGCCGAATTCGTAGCCGTACTCGTCGTAGTCCTTCTGCTTCCAGCCCGAGCCGATCCCCAACACGAGCCGGCCGGCAGAGATGTGGTCGACGGTGCGCGCCATGTCGGCCAGCAGTTCGGGGTTCCGGTAGGAGTTACACGTGACCAGCGCGCCGATCTGGATGCGCGATGTCTGTTCGGCCCACGCCCCGAGCATGGTCCAGCATTCGAAGTGCGCGCCGTCGGGGTCGCCGTAGAGGGGGAAGAAGTGGTCCCAATTGAAGGCGATGTCGACGCCGACGTCCTCACACCGGCGCACGGCGTCACGGATTTGGCCGTACTGCGGCGCGTGCTGAGGCTGCAATTGCACACCGATGCGGATGGGGAAGTCAGGTTTCATACGACCACCGTAAGCGCACCGCGTCGAGCACGCGACCGCGAGCCCGTACCGAGCTGATTCCAGTGGCTACACGCCACCTTCGGTGGCCGCGCCGCGGTGAAACCTGCTGACCACCAGAGGTTCTCGTGACAGCGAGCGGTGAACTCGGGGTCAGGGCCCCAGCCGTGTCGGCGCAAGTCCCAGTTTCGATACCATCGGCACCGTAATAGGTCACCCAGCCGGGTGATCGGACTCAAACGGAGGGGTAGGCCATGCGCATCGCCGTGACCGGCGGAACCGGCTACCTCGGCGCGCATATGGTGCGCGCGCTGCTTCAAAGCGGCCATCAGGTACGGCTTTTGGTGGCGCCGGACGATCCGGCAACCGTGGTAGAGCGGTTGCGAACGCTTGGTCCCCTGACTGTGGTGGTCGGCGACGTGCGGGCCGCGGCCACCATTAGCGAACTGCTCGGCGGCGTCGAGGCGGTGGTGCATGCCGCCGGAGTCGTCGGTACCGACGAACGCCGCGCGCAGGCGATGTGGGACATCAACGCCTTTGCGGCCGAGTCGATTATGGCCCGCGCAGTCGATATCGGGCTCGACCCGGTCGTGCTGGTGAGTAGCTACAGCGCGCTGTTCCCGCCACCGGACGGTGTCATTTCGCCCGACTCGCCGACGGCGCCGGGCCGCAGCGCGTATGCCAAGACCAAGGGATACGCGGACCGTGTCGCGCGGCGGCTGCAGGAGGCTGGGGCGCCGATCGTGGTGACCTTTCCATCGAGTGTCGTTGGATCGCCGTTCGGTACGCCACCCGGCGTCACCGAGCGTGGCTGGGCGCCGATCGTGCGTTGGAGGGTGGCTCCCAAGCTGAACGGCGGTATGCAGATGATCGACGTGCGCGACGTCGCCGATGTGCATGTGCGGATCATGGAGCCCGGCCGTGGCCCACGCCGATACGTTTGCGGGGGCCAAATGATTGCCTTCAACGCCATGATCGATGCGCTGGAAGAGGGGCTGGGGCGACGGGTGCGGCGCATCCCGATGTCGCCGAGCGTATTCCGCGCTATGGGCCGCCTCGCCGATGTTCTCGGCCACTATGTTCCGCTGGGTGACGGGCTCGGCTACGAAGCGGCGCTGCTGCTCACCGCTGCCGTACCGACCGACGACAGCAAGACGTTGCGGGAGTTGGGCATCAGCTGGCGGTCTCCCGTGGCGGCCATCGTCGAGTCATTGCGAGCGGGGCCGTGGTGATCAATAGCGCGGCACCCACCGCTATCGCCCACGACGCGCGGGCGCCGGCGTCCCAGCCCACGTGTCACGCAACAGCACCCGCTCGTCGCTGGACCTGTCGCGGGGCCGCCCGGCTGCGCTATCGCGGCCAGCGTCGGGGGTCATCCAGTGCGCGCGTCGAGCACGCCGCGCAGCAGGTCGATCAGGGCGAGCGGCTGGTCGCTCTGAACCGAATGCCCGGCATTCTCGACGACGTGGGCGGTGCGGAAATGCCTTGTACGACGGCTTAATTCGGCCGCGTCTTCGTCACTGACGAATCCCGATTTGCCACCGCGGATGAGGGTGATAGGTGCGGACAGCCTGTCCACGTCGTCCCATAGGACGTCGAAGTCGGGGAACTTGCGGATGGCGTCGTAGCGCCAGGTCCAGTTGCCGTTGTCCAGCCGGCGCGAGTTGTGAAACACGCCGCGGCGCAGCGCCTTGACCTCGCGGTGCGGCGCCGCGGCGATCGTCAGGTCCAGCATGGCCCCGAAGCTGGGGAATTCGCGCTCCCCGTGCATCAGCGCCACCGTGCCCTGCTGTTCCTTGGTCATCTCCGAGTGCCGTTGCAGCGCCGAGGGGGTGACGTCGATCAGGACGAGTTCGCTGACGAGGTCGGGCGCCACGGCGGCCAGCCGTATCGCGGTCAACCCGCCCAGCGACATGCCCACGACGAGATCGGCGGTGGGCGCGTGCTCGCGCAGCGCCGGCACCAGGGCGTCGGCATTCAGCTGCGGCGAGTAGTCGCCGTCCTCGCGCCATCCCGAATGGCCGTGCCCTGGAAGGTCGACGGCCAGTGCGGGCTCGCCGAGGCCGACGACGACGGTGTCCCAGGTGTGTGCGTTCTGCCCGCCGCCGTGCAGGAAAACGATCCGCGGGGGACTGCCGCCCCAGCGCAGCGCGCTGATCTTGCCCTCACCCGCGCCCGCCTCGACGCGCCGCACGTCGGGCAGCGGACCGGTGACGCCGGCCTGCTCGGCGTTCTCGGACAGCAGCGAGAACTCGGACAGACCCTCAAGTTCGTCTTCGGAGATTTCGGCCACGATCTACAGACACTAGCGCCGGGTCGCCACCGCCGCTCTAGAGGATGTAACGACGGCGAATGCCGTGGAAGCGCTCCCACATCGCGGCGGTGCGTTCCGCGGGGCTCACCATGGCGGTGTCTGCCGGCAGGGCGGCCAGCACGTCGTCATGCCTGACGACCCGGGTGTGCAGGACCGCGGGCTCGCCCTTGAGCATGTGCCGGTACGTCAGGTTGCCGCACCGGAAGCCCTGGGTGTCAAGCCAGTTGTGCACGCCCGGATCGCGATGAGCCATGACGAAACGAACGCGGCCGTCCGCGTCGGTCTTCGTGCGGCTGGGCGTGTAACTCACCGGCCGGTACAGGTAATCCATGCTGTTGAAGAAGACACCCATGTTCGTCAACATCCACAGCCCGTCGTGGGCAGCGAATTCGACGATCAGTGCCTCGTCGTGCGCGAGTTCCCAATACATGTTGGCGGCGGCCCGGCCGCGCTTGTTGTCGGCGTCCGTCGTACCGACCTGGGGGAAGGCGTTGGGGCGGTTGGCGTCGACGCCGCCGTAGGTGAAGGGAAACTCGGGCCAGTCGGCCATCAGGCCGGTGACGAAATCTCCGGCCCAGCGCATCGCCTGGACCATCTGGCCCGGCGTTGGCAACGGCTTGGGGGAGTCCATGTCGATCCGCTCGATGCGAAGCTGCGCGGGCCGCTCGTCCCAGCGGTCGAACCCTTGGCGGATGAACAGCTTGCGTGACCCGGCGGTGGTGGGCAGCCAGTTCGGCCCGCGCTCGGGTCCGCCGATGTAGAGCTCGAATTGCCCGTCTTCGCCGATGTGGAGCTGATGGCCGAGCAGATTGGCTTCCGGCGTGTCGCCGAAGGGTTCGTGCAGCACGCCCGGACCCGGTGTGAGGGGCCCTTGCACGGTGACGTTGAAAAACGGCGCGGTGCCCCGGGTGCCGGTGAGCCGATAGGTCGACTGACCGTCGATCCACGCCTGCTGGTAGGTGAAGTCGGCGCAGTCGCCGCCCAGCTTGCGGGTCGGGCCGCAGAAGGTGTGCAGCACCGGGTAGCGGGTGTCGTGGGTTTCGAGCGCCAGATCGAAGGCCTGTCCCAGGTTTTGGGTGAGAAACCGGTACGCATCGACTCGATGCGCGCCGGATGCCGGGTTGGCCCGCTTGAAGGCTTGCTCACCCGCCTGCTGCAGCCGCGCGCAGAATTCGGACCAGGCCGCCTGCAGTGCGGCGTCGTCGGGACCGTCACCGAAAGCCATAGTCACGTACCCAGCCTGTCGAGCATCGCACCGACGACCTGACATGCGCGCCGCGCGGATTCCAGGCGCCCCTCGCGGTCGATCCGGGGACCGATCAGTTCCAGGTCGAAACCGTGCGCGTAGCCGGCGGCGAGCGCTTGGGCGACGAACGCCTCGATCGGAATCGCGCCGTCGCCGGGCACCGCCCTGCCCGGCAGCGCCCGGTCACCGAGCACGTAGTCGCTCAATTGGATGAGCGCCGTCCGCGGTAGCGCACGCTGCACCATCGCCTCGAAATCGCCTTCGGCCCAACAGTGAAACACGTCGATGCAGACGCTCAGGTCGCCCATCTCGGCCAGCGTCACGGTGTCTCGCAATGTGTGGGCGATATGGATGTCGGCGTACAGGACGGAAGCATTCTCGATGGCCAGCGCCACCCCGGTCGTCCGCGCGTGCATTACACAGGGGCCAACCATCTCGCAGAATCGTTCGGCGGCCTGTCCCCAGGTGAGGTCCCCACGCCCACCGGTGAGCAGGTAGACGGTGCGCACGCCGACGGCGGCCGCGGCGTCGATCACCGCGGACAAGGCGGCGCGGGCGGTGTGCGGGTCGCTGGACAGTGCGCCGCCGGCGAACAGGTGGTAGACCGCCTCCACGGCGTAGCCGTTGCCGTGCAACAGCATTGGAAAGTGCGGTTCGAGCAACTGGCTGTCCAGGATGCTCAGCCGGGAGACGCCGAGCGCCGCCCAACGCGCTTCCAGTTCGGCCAGCGACTCGCCATAAAAGGTGACGTTGTGCACGGACAGACGCTGGTGTGGGCCCGTCACGTCATGCCCGGTTTTCGATCGCGACGCCGAAGCGCTCCCGGAACGGCCGGAACTCCGCGTGCAGCGCGTCGAGGTCTTCGCCGATGTCGACCAGCAGTTGGGTGGAGTAGGTGAATTTGCCGTAGCGGTCGCCGCGGTTGTCTGCCAGGTAGGCGCGCATCGCCGATTCGGCTTCGCTCGCCAACTCGCGACCGCAGAACTCGTAGTAGTGCCGCACGGTGCCGATGTGGTCGGCGATGAAGTCCGCGTAGCGAACGTGCAGGATCCGCGGATCATCGACCATGGGATTGCTCATGGTATTGGCGATGCTGGCGCGGGTCATCTCCAGGTGCTTCTTAGCCTCGGCGTGCAGGTCGACCGGACCAACGATGCCTTCGGCGATGTCAGCCATCATCATGGTGCGCGACGCGGCGACCTGGACGGGGTCGCGGTGCAGCCAGAGAATGCGTGCGTCGGGATAGGTGTCGAAGAGTTCCTTGAGGCGAAACCCGTGAAACCCCTTGAGCACCCAATACTTTCGCGGTCGAGCGTATTGCAGCTGTTGCAGCATGGCCTTGTGCAGGCGATATTGCGCCGCGGCATCGGTGGCCAAACCGCCCACCAGCGACTGCATCGGCACGCGCCACCAGGCGGTGGGTGTCATCACCCTGAAGTCGAACGCCCAAGTGCGCTCGTCTTCGGGCAGGCCGTCGCCCAGCATGTCGTTGTAGGGGTGGCTGTGCAGCCACTTGGGCATCTTGGCGTTGATCTCGCGCCAGTCGGCGTCGGCGCGCTGCCGGCGGTCATCGCCGGGACCGGCCAGACCCGGCGGCGGTGACGGGTACATCACTTCCCAGAAGCGCAGCGCCCGCGCCCGCGGATCGACTGCCATCAGGGCGTGCATCAGCGTTGTCCCGGAACGGGGTTCGCCCGTGACAAACATCGGCTGCTCGATCACCTCGTCGGCGATCGGGTAGCGGTTGCGGTCTTCGATGAATTCCAGACGCGACGTCAGCAGCCATCGACACACCTGCGCCGCTTGGCGGTTGCCACTGGTGTCCATGCCGAGGCCGTTCAGGTGGTCGACGGCGACGGCGAAGCGTTGCGGCAACGTGGGATCGCCGTAGTCGCACAGCCCGGTTTCGCCCTCCGCGTCCGCGAGCAGCTGGGCTGCGTCCAGGCCCGTCGTCACGCCGGCCCTCCGCATAGCCGCATCAGTTCGTCCTCGGCGGCGCGGACGTTGGCCGCCGAAGCCTCGGCGTACCTCAGGCCCGCCATGGCGCCGTAATCCAGGATCTTGGGCACGCGCAGTCCGGCATCCACGTATGTCTTGACGATCTTGGCAACCTCCGTCGGTGTCCCGTGCGGTACGGCGGCCAGGACCATCTCCGGTCGCGCTTTGTCGAGAAATTCGAGGATGCGCTCGCGGGTGAGCACCGTCGGGTCGATGTCCTGGAATCCGCGCCATCGATCGCCCATGGGATGCTCAAAGCCGAAGCCGCGCAACGTTTCCGCCGAAACCTGAAGAAGGAAGGCCTTGACCAGGGGTGCTTGCAGGATCTCGGCGAGGGCGTCCTCGCCCTCCCCGATCAGGCAGACCTGGATGAAGCACGGTGTGATCGCCAGCGGATCGCGGCCGGCGCGCTCCGCCGATGCCCGCACCGCGGACAGCATTTCGGCGTAGTGCTCCGGCGTCCAGGCGCCGGCCGGCCACCACCCGTCGGCGTGCCGGCCGGCGATGTCCAGCATCCGCGGGCCGCTGGCGCCGATCCAGATCTGCGGCGGCCGGCCCGCGTAGGGTTCGGTGTCCAGCCGGGCATGGCGCAGCGAGTAGAACTGCCCGTCGAAATCGACCGGGCCGTCGCTCTCCCAGAGCAGCCGGATCACCGTCAGCGCTTCTTCGAAGCGGCTGACCGGTCGGGAGAAGTCGAAGCCGTAGGGCAGGGTGTTCTCGCTCTCGCCGCTGCCCAGGCCCAGGATGAAACGCCCCTTGGCGAGGTGGTCGATCGTGAGCGCCGTCTGGGCCAGCATGCTGGGGTGGCGGCGCACGGTGTCGACGACGGCGCTGACGAGCGGAACGTTCTCGGTCAGGACGGCGGCCGCGGCGGCCACCGCAAGGCCGTCCAGGTGGCGGTGCGGCGACGGGGACGCCGTGGCCAGGTCGGTGAACTCCGGGGTCCAAATCGAGTCGGGCCAGAAGCTGACCATGTGGTCGGGCAGCCAGATCGAGTGGTACCGGCCGCTGTCCAACTCGGCCAGCCGGGACAGGTCTAGCGGCAGAGTCGTGCGCAGAAACGCGGCGGGTTGAACGCTCATCGAGAGATGATGCTAAGCACCCGCACAGCGCCGTGTCGACGAATCGGCTTCGAACGGCCGCGAGCGTAACGCCGAGGCGAACTCCGGACTCGAAAATCGCCGCGGCGTTACGCCCGCGGAGGAGGAAAGCGGCTTCAGCCCTCGATGATGAACTCTTCGAGCTGGGTGCGCGCGACGTCGTCGGGCAGCTGCTTCGGCGGGCTCTTCATCAGGTAGGCCGAGGCCGGGATCACCGGGCCGCCAATGCCGCGGTCCTTGGCGATCTTGGCCGCCCGCACCGCGTCGATGATGACACCGGCCGAGTTCGGCGAATCCCACACCTCGAGCTTGTACTCCAGGTTCAGCGGCACGTCGCCGAACGCGCGGCCCTCCAGCCGCACGTAGGCCCACTTGCGGTCGTCGAGCCAGCCGACGTGGTCGGACGGGCCGATGTGCACATCCTTGGTCTTGAACTCGCGCTGCAGGTTGGAGGTGACGGCCTGCGTCTTGGAGATCTTCTTGGATTCCAGCCGCTCGCGCTCGAGCATGTTGAGGAAGTCCATGTTGCCGCCCACGTTGAGCTGCATGGTGCGGTCCAGCTGCACGCCGCGGTCCTCGAACAGCTTGGCCATCACCCGGTGGGTGATGGTGGCGCCGACCTGGCTCTTGATGTCATCGCCCACGATCGGCACACCCGCGTCGGCGAACTTCTTGGCCCACACCGGGTCCGAGGCGATGAACACCGGCAGCGCGTTGACGAAGGCCACGCCGGCGTCGATGGCGCACTGGGCGTAGAACTTGTCGGCCTCTTCCGAGCCCACGGGCAGGTAGGACACCAGCACGTCGACCTTGTTCTCCTTGAGGACCTTGACCACGTCGACCGGCTCGGCGTCGGACACCTCGATGGTGTCCGCGTAGTACTTGCCGATGCCGTCGAGCGTCGGGCCGCGCTGCACCGTCACGTTGGTGGGCGGCACGTCGGCGATCTTGATGGTGTTGTTCTCCGACGCGAAGATCGCCTCCGACAGGTCGAACCCGACCTTCTTGGCGTCCACGTCGAACGCGGCGACGAACTTCACGTCGCGCACGTGGTAGCGGCCGAACTTCACGTGCATCAGGCCCGGCACGGTGCTGTTCTCGTCGGCGTCGAGGTAGTACTGCACCCCCTGAACCAGCGAAGACGCGCAGTTACCGACGCCGACAATGGCGACTCGTACCTCCGACTGCGCCTCTTCCGCCTTCGGCGGCTGGTGGTCACTCATAGGGCGTTCTCCTAACTCAATAACCTGGTGTCTCAGCTGATCGGATTTGTGCAAAGGTTTTACGTCTGCTCGGAGAGGCCGGGCATCGCCCGCTCCGCCGCAATGAGCTCGTTCAGCCACTTCACTTCACGCTCGCTGGACTCGAGGCCCAGTTGGTGAAGTTGGCGGGTATAGCGGTCGAACGAGTTACTGGCTCGCGCGACGGCTTCACGCAGGCCTTCCCGCCGCTCCTCGACCTGACGGCGGCGACCTTCCAGGATGCGCATGCGTGCCTCCGCCGGAGTCCGGTTGAAGAACGCCAGGTGCACCCCGAAGCCGTCGTCGGTGTAGTTGTGCGGGCCGGTATCGGCCACCAGCTCGCCGAAGCGCCGGCGGCCTTCGTCGGTTAGCTGGTAGACCCGACGGGCCCGCCGAACCGGCGTCCCGGCCGGCGCGGCATCCTCGGCGATCAACCCTTCGGCCTGCATCCGCCGCAGGGCCGGGTACAGCGAGCCGTACGAGAACGCACGGAACGCACCGAGGAGGCCGGTCAGCCGTTTGCGCAACTCGTAACCGTGCATCGGCGATTCGATGAGGAGGCCCAGGATCGCGAGCTCGAGCACCGAATCACCCCCTTTGCACAGTCGGTTACGACGGTTCGACGCCTCGGGTCATCGTATCGTTCCGATATATTCGCCACAACACCACCGGCTGTTCGGCAGCTATTTGGTCAGGGTGCGCGGAATCGGATCGCACCGCGAGCGGGCGGGCTAGGACGGCAAGCTCAGTTGCTTGACGGTGCCGTCACCTGCGAAGGCGATGTAGCCACCACCGTAGTCGCTGGACACATACAGGGACAGCGACAGGGCGTCGGGGGTGGTCGGGTCCTTTGCCGGCTCGATAATCAGGTATTCGGTTTTGATGTCCGACGCCTTCATGTGCAGGGTCTGGGGGGCGCCGCGCATGATGCCGACAGTCGCCGTGACGTCGAACTTGCTCAGGTCGACCGGAACTGGGCCGTCGGCGGAGCTCTTGGCCGAACTGGTCGGATCGCCCCAGCCGCCGCGGTAGGTATAGGCCAGCACTCGGCGATCATCGGAGGGGTCCGAACGGTCGAGCGCCGCGTACGTCGGGTAAATCACGAGTCGGTACCCCATGGTGTCGCCGAACCGCTTGCGCATTTGCTCGAGCAGCCCGGTCAGGCCGCCGACCGAATGCAGTTGGGTGGGCGGGGTCAGCACCACGGGGCCGACCCCGTCGGGCTTGGCTCCGGGGTCGGTGGTGAAGTCCAGCGGCGAGCGGGTGTTGCCGTACATGCCCCACCCGATACCGATGCCCAGCAGCACCGAGACCACGAACGCGGCGGCGAGCAGCCCCCAGCCGCGGAGATTCGGCCGCACGGGCCGCGCCTGGACGGCGGCGGTCTGCAGCGCGCTGCTGTCGGTCTGCAGGTCGGTGACGAGCGCCTGCAAATCACCGAGGGTGACCGCCTTGGTGGCCGCGCTCACCCGTTCTCGATGCTCTTCCATGGAGAGTTCGCCGTCGTTGAGGGCGTTGTCGAGAATCTTGCAGGCGTCCTGCCGGTTGATGTCTTTGGCGCGCGTGCTCGCCGCCGCGCCGCCGCCAAGTGATGTCCCGAGCCATTTCGCCACGGGCATGATCGTAGAGTCCGGCTCCGGTTCGGCGCGGCAAGCACCGGCCGATCACTCCGCGCGGGCCGCCACAGTTTGGTTGCGTATCGGCGGTCCGGATGGAGACGTACTCTGGTGGGCGTGCGACTGCAGCGACAAGTGGTGGACTACGCGCTCCGGCGGCGAGCCCTGCTGGCCGAGGTGTACTCGGGCCGCACCGGTGTGTCGGAGGTGTGTGACGCGAACCCTTATCTGCTGCGCGCCGCCAAGTTTCACGGGAAGCCGAGCCAGGTCGTGTGCCCGATCTGCCGCAAGGAACCGCTGACGCTGGTGTCTTGGGTGTTCGGCGAACACCTGGGTCCGGTATCGGGCTCGGCACGCACAGCCGAGGAGTTGGTGTTGCTGGCTACCCGCTTCGACGAGTTCGCCGTCCACGTGGTGGAGGTATGCCGGACCTGCAGCTGGAATCATTTGGTCAAGTCGTACGTGCTCGGCGCGGCGCGCCCACCCAAGGGCACCCGCGGCACGCGGACGGCACCAAACGGCGCGCGCACGGCCATTGAATAACGACGGACGCCACGACCAGTCGTCCAGCAACCCGGATGGGCCGGCGACTGAGCGTGTGGACAAGCATGGAACCGGCGAGCGCCGGCGTAACGCGCCTCCGGAGCCCGGCCAACGCCGCGGGGTTCCCCCCGATGACCGGCTGACCACGATCCTGCCGCCGGTCGCCGACGACCGGTCGCCCCGCCGGCCCGATCCCAGCATCGAGGAAGTCAAGGCCGCGCTGGACGGTCCTCCGTCGACGCCCTTGCAGCGCGACGCGCTCGAGGAGGTCAAGGCCGTGCTCGACAGCCGGACGCCGCCGCGCCGCGACCGGCCGAGCGCGGGTGGCCGCCCGCCGGAAGGACCACCCCCGCCACCGGGACCGCGGGGACGCCCCGGCGGTCCCGACGGCATCGGCCCCCGGCCGCGCGGTGACGTCCACTGGACCCAGCAGATCAACTGGTTGTGGGTGCGGCGAGCGGCCTACTTGTCGGCGGCGGTGCTGGTGGTGTTGCCGATCGTCACATTCGCCATGGCGTATTTCATCGTCGACATCCCCAAGCCGGGTGACCTGCGCACCAACCAGGTCTCCACCATCCTGGCCAGCGACGGATCAGAGATCGCCAAGATCATCCCGCCCGAAGGCAATCGGGTCGACGTCAACATCAGCCAGGTACCGGTGCACGTGCGCCAGGCGGTCATCGCCGCCGAGGACCGCAATTTCTATTCCAACCCGGGGTTCGACTTCACCGGATTCGCGCGGGCGGTGAACAACAACCTCTTCGGCAACGGGGACCTGCAGGGCGGGTCGACGATCACCCAGCAATACGTGAAGAACGCGCTGGTGGGTTCGGCTCAGCACGGCGTCAGCGGCCTGATGCGCAAGGCCAAGGAACTCGTGATCGCCACCAAGATGTCGGGGGAGTGGTCGAAAGACGATGTGCTGCAGGCCTACCTGAACATCATCTACTTCGGCCGGGGCACCTACGGCATCTCCGCCGCGGCCAAGGCGTACTTCAACAAGCCCGTCGAGCAGCTCACCGTCTCTGAGGGCGCGCTGCTGGCAGCGCTGATTCGGCGCCCCTCGTCGCTGGACCCGGCCGTCGATCCGCAGGGTGCGCGGGCCCGGTGGAACTGGGTGCTTGACGGCATGGTGGAGACCAAGGCGCTCTCACCCAGCGACCGTGCCGCGCAAGAGTTCCCAGCGACCGTGCCGCCCGATCAGGCGCGCGCGGAGAACCAGACGACGGGGCCCGACGGGTTGATCGAGCGCCAGGTGACCAAAGAGTTGATGGAGCTGTTCAACATCGACGAGCGGACGCTGAACACCCAGGGCTTGCAGGTCACCACC
Source organism: Mycobacterium sp. SMC-2 (assembly GCF_025263485.1). Taxonomy (NCBI): domain Bacteria; kingdom Bacillati; phylum Actinomycetota; class Actinomycetes; order Mycobacteriales; family Mycobacteriaceae; genus Mycobacterium; species Mycobacterium sp. SMC-2. The sequence continues at coordinate 680,648 of NZ_CP079863.1, read as the reverse complement.
ACGATCGACCCCAAAGCCCAGCAGGCCGCTGAGAAGGCGGTGTCGAAATACCTTGACGGGCAAGACCCGGACATGCGGTCGGCGGTGGTGTCGATCGACCCGCGCGACGGGGCGATACGGGCCTACTACGGCGGTGCGGACGCCAACGGTTTCGACTTCGCGCAGGCCGGGCTGCAAACCGGTTCGTCGTTCAAGGTTTTCGCCCTGGTCGCCGCGCTCGAGCAGGGGATTGGTCTGGGCTACCAGGTCGACAGCTCGCCGCTGACGGTCGACGGCATCAAGATCACCAACGTCGAGGGCGAGGGCTGCGGCACGTGCAACATCGCCCAGGCGCTCAAGCAGTCGTTGAACACCTCCTACTACCGGCTGATGCTCAAGCTCAAGGGCGGACCGCAGGCCGTCGCGGATGCCGCGCACCAGGCCGGCATCGCGACCAGTTTTCCCGGTGTGGAGCACACGCTGTCCGAGGACGGCAAGGGCGGGCCGCCCAACAACGGAGTTGTGTTGGGGCAGTACCAGACCCGGGTGATCGACATGGCATCGGCGTACGCCACGCTGGCGGCCTCCGGCCTCTACCACCGGCCCCACTTCGTGCAGAAGGTCGTCAACTCCGACGGGCAGGTGCTGTTCGACGCGAGCAAGTCCGACAACAACGGTGAGCAACGGATCCCGAAGGCCGTCGCGGACAACGTCACCGCCGCCATGGAGCCGATCGCCAGCTATTCGCGCGGCCATGCCTTGGCCGGCGGCAGGCCGTCGGCGGCCAAGACGGGCACCACGCAGCTGGGTGACACCACCGCCAACAAGGACGCCTGGATGGTCGGTTACACGCCGTCGCTGTCGACGGCCGTGTGGGTGGGCACCGCCAAAGGTGACGCGCCGCTGGTAACCGCTTCGGGTGCAGCGGTTTACGGTTCGGGGCTGCCGTCGGACATCTGGAAGTCGACGATGGACGGCGCCCTGAAGGGGACCTCGAACGAGTCGTTCCCCAAGCCGACCGAGATCGGCGGCTACGCGGGTGTCCCGGCACCGCCGCCCCCGCCGCCGGCACCGTCGGTGACCGTCATTCAGCCCACGATCGAGGTGGCGCCGGGCATCACCATCCCGGTTGGCCCGCCCACGACGATCACCAACGCGCCCCCGTCGCCTGGCGGCCCTGCGGGCCCCGAGCCGGGCGTCCCGCCGGGTGGTCCGCAAGCTCCCCCGCCGCAACCGCCGCCGTGACCGACACCGAGCAGCGCAGCGCCACCACTTCCCCGGGGCCGCTGGCCGGCGATCTGCGCAGCGTCGACAACCGCGATTGCCCGAGCCGGACCGACTCGCTGGGCGCCGCGCTAGCGGACGTGGTCGGGGGGCCGGTTGGCAGCCACGCCCTGATCGGCCGCGCCCGGGTGATGACCCCGCTGCGGGTGATGTTCTTGATCGGCCTGGTGTTCCTGGCGCTCGGCTGGTCCACCAAGGCGGCCTGCCTGCAGAGCACCGGCACCGGGACGGGCGATCAGCGGGTGGCCAACTGGGAGAACCAACGCGCGTACTACGAGTTGTGTTACTCCGATACGGTTCCGCTCTACGGCGCGGAGTTGTTGAGCCAGGGCAAGTTCCCGTACAAGTCGAGCTGGATCGAGACCGACGCCAGCGGCACCCCGCAGACCCGATACGACGGCCAGCCGGCGGTGCGCTACATGGAGTATCCGGTGCTGACCGGGATGTACCAGTACGTGTCCATGGCGCTGGCCAAGACCTACACCGCGCTGAGCAAGCTGGCCCCGCTCCCTATCGTCGCCGAGGTGGTGATGTTCTTCGACATCGCCGCGTTCGGCCTGGCGCTGGCCTGGCTGGCCGCCATCTGGGCGACCGCCGGCCTGGCGGGACGCCGGATCTGGGATGCGGCCCTGGTGGCCGCGTCACCGCTGGTGATTTTCCAGATATTCACCAATTTCGACGCGCTGGCAACGGGATTCGCCATGGCAGGGCTGTTGGCGTGGGCGCGGCGTAAGCCGGTGCTGGCCGGTGTGCTGATCGGATTGGGCGCCGCCGCCAAGCTGTATCCGTTGTTGTTCCTTGGCCCCATGGTGGTCCTGGCCATTCGGACGGGGCGCTTTCGTGCGCTGGCGCGCACCGCGGGGACGGCCGCCGCGACGTGGTTGGTGGTGAACCTGCCGGTGTTGGTGCTGTTTCCGCGAGGCTGGTCGGAATTCTTCCGGCTCAACACCCGACGCGGCGACGACATGGATTCGGTGTACAACGTCGTGAAGTCGTTCACCGGCTGGCGTGGATTCGATCCCAAGCTCGGGTTCTGGGAGCCGCCCACTGTGCTGAACACGGTGGTCACCGTGCTGTTCGTAATCGGTTGCGCGGCAATCGCATACCTGGCGCTGACCGCTCCGCAGCGCCCGCGGCTCGCGCAGCTGCTGTTCCTGGTGGTGGCGGTTTTCCTGTTGACCAACAAGGTCTGGAGCCCGCAGTTCTCGCTGTGGCTGGTCCCGCTGGCGGTGCTGGCCCTGCCGCATCGCCGGATCCTGCTGGCGTGGATGACCATCGACGCGGTGGTGTGGGTGCCGCGGATGTACTACCTGTACGGCAACCCGAACCGCTCGCTGCCGGAGCAGTTCTTCACCACGACGGTGCTGCTGCGTGACATCGCCGTCATCACGCTGTGCGCGTTGGTGATTCGCCAGATCTACCGGCCCCACGAGGACCTGGTGCGCTGGGGCGGCCGGGTGGACGACCCGTCGGGCGGGCCCTTCGACCGCGCGCCCGACGACCCGCCCGGGTGGCTGGCAGGCCGGCTTCGGCCGGCCGGCCCGCGCCGTACGCCAGGCGGTGAAGCCGAGTCCGCGGTGCCGGCCGGAGTGTCGCCATGACGCTCGTCGCCATCCCGTTGTTCCCCCGGGTGACCGCCCTCGACGCGGTGGGGCCCTACGAAGTGTTGCAACGCGTCCCGTCGGTCGAGGTGACGTTCGTCGGGCACCGCCGGGGTGAGGTGCGGACGGAGAACGGGATGCTCGGGCTGAGCTGCGACGCGAGATTCGACGAAATCACCTCGCCGGATGTGGTGGTGTTTCCGGGCGGGATCGGCACGCGCCAGCTGATTCATGACGACACCATCCGTGACTGGCTGCACGCGGTGCACCCGACGACGACGTTCACCACGTCGGTGTGCACCGGTGCGCTGCTGTTGGCCGCCGCGGGCCTGCTCGACGGGCTCACCGCCACGACACACTGGCGGGCCAGCGAGCTGCTCAACGAGCTGGGCGCCCATTACGTGCCGGACCGGGTCGTCGAGCACCTCCCGCAGCGGATCATCACCGCCGCCGGAGTGTCCAGCGGAATCGACATGGCCCTGCGCCTGGTCGAGCTCCTGGTCGATCGGCAGGCCGCGCAGGCCGCTCAGCTGCTCATCGAGTACGACCCGCGGCCGCCGTTCGACTCCGGCTCCCTCGCCAAGGCCGACCAGGCGACTGTGGCCCGGGCCACCGAATATTTGGCTGGCCGGCAGTAGCAGAGTTGCTCAAAAGCGCGGATTTCGCCCATCACCCCGCCGTCCGGTAGCCTGGGGCGGTTGCCGACGCAGGCGACCCTCCTGCCGCGGATCGACCGTGGCCGTGCAGACCAGAGGAGGTGGTGAGGTTTCCATGCGTCCATACGAAATCATGGTCATTCTTGACCCCACGCTCGACGAGCGCACTGTTGCTCCGTCCTTGGAGACATTCCTCAACGTCGTCCGCAAAGACGGCGGGACCGTCGAAAAGGTCGACATCTGGGGCCGGCGCCGGCTGGCCTACGAGATCGCCAAGCATGCCGAAGGCATCTATGTCGTCGTGGATCTGAAGGCGGAGCCGGCGACGGTCTCCGAGCTCGACCGTCAGTTGAGCCTCAACGAGTCGGTACTGCGCACCAAGGTGATGCGTACCGACAAGCACTAACACCTATGGCTGAGTCGTGGGCCCGCCGTCGGTGGACTTGCGTAGGCTCAGCGAGGATACGTGCCGTTTACCGTCGGAGCAGCGAGTAGCAGGGCGGAATTAGGAGGAAACAGTGGCTGGTGACACCACTATCACCGTCGTCGGAAACCTGACCGCCGACCCCGAACTGCGCTTCACCCCGTCAGGTGCCGCCGTCGCGAATTTCACCGTAGCGTCGACACCGCGGATCTATGACCGCCAGAGCGGGGAATGGAAAGACGGAGAGGCGCTCTTTTTGCGATGCAACATCTGGCGGGAAGCCGCCGAGAACGTCGCGGAGAGCCTCACCCGGGGTGCACGCGTGATCGTCACCGGCCGGCTCAAGCAGCGCTCGTTCGAGACGCGCGAAGGTGAGAAGCGCACCGTCGTCGAGGTCGAGGTCGATGAGATCGGACCCTCGCTGCGGTACGCCACCGCCAAGGTCAACAAGGCCAGCCGCAGTGGCGGCGGAGGCGGCGGAGGCGGCGGCTTCGGCGGCGGAGGCGGGTCGCGCCAGGGATCGGCGCCGGCGAGTGCCGCACCCGCCGACGACCCGTGGGGCAGCGCCCCGGCATCCGGGTCCTTCGGCGGCGGCGACGACGAGCCGCCGTTCTAACGAACTTTCAACAGTAAGAATCGACAAGAAAGACAGTCATGGCGAAGTCCAACAAGCGACGTCCGGCGCCGGAAAAGCCGGTCAAGACGCGGAAGTGTGTCTTCTGCGCGAAGAAGGAACAATCGATCGATTACAAGGACACCGCGCTGCTGCGTACTTATATCAGTGAGCGCGGCAAGATCCGGGCGCGTCGCGTCACCGGCAACTGCGTGCAGCACCAGCGCGACATCGCGATCGCGGTGAAGAACGCCCGCGAGGTGGCTCTGCTGCCGTTCACATCCTCGGCGCGATAGCCGCCGAAGCCAACCGAAAGTACGAAAACGATGAAGCTGATTCTGACGGCTGACGTCGACCACCTCGGCACCGTCGGCGACACGGTCGAGGTCAAGGACGGCTATGGCCGCAACTTCCTACTCCCGCGGGGTCTGGCGATTCTTGCCTCGCGCGGCGCGCAGAAGCAGGCCGACGAGATTCGTCGGTCCCGCGAAAGCAAGGCGGTCCGCGACCTCGGGCACGCTAACGAACTCAAGACGGCGATCCAGGCGCTGGGGCCGGTCCAGCTGCCGGTGCGGACCGCGGCCGACTCCGGAAAGCTGTTCGGCTCGGTGACGTCCGGTGACGTGGTCGAGGCGATCAAGAAGGCCGGCGGGCCCAACCTGGACAAGCGAATCGTCCGGCTGCCCAAGTCGCACATCAAGGCTGTCGGTACTCACCCGGTGTCGGTGCACCTGCATCCGGAGGTCGACGTCGAGGTCGCCCTCGAGGTTGTCGCCGAGAGCTAAGCCGGCAACGTTTGCTCTTTCCCGGCGGCGGCCATCATCGGCCGCCGCCGGATTCAGTTGTGCTGCGGGCACCGCTTCCGGCCATGCCGCCACTGGTCGCGGACGCGCGCCCTAGCGAACTATTGCCGCGGTCTATCCCGGAGGCGCACTTTACCCTGCCGTAACGCTGCCAAAATGTGGCCGAAAGCCAACACGCCCGGAGCAGTAACCTGCGACGACACGCCGGAGAGATTCTTGTCCACACGAAATTCGTCGCGTTACATGGCCCTTAACAGCACCAACGTCATAGCCCCCGGAATTCATACACAGGTTCTCCACACCCCACTCAACACAGGTGTCGACGTTAATGCACACACGATGCACAGGTTCATGAACAGCGGCCCTTTCACCTATTAGCCAGCAACGTCTAACGTCGTCCCGGCGCGAAGCGTGCGAGTGCTGTGCGACGAAAGTGTCGGCTCCTTGACTTACGCTGAAGAAACCGGTTTTCGAATGTACGTTCGGGTACGTGGCAGGCGAGGAGGGATTGATGGCCGTCGTCGATGACTTGGCGCCGGGCATGGATTCATCAGCGCCGAGCGAGGACTTCGGCCGCCAGCCGCCGCAGGACCTCGCCGCCGAGCAGGCGGTCCTGGGCGGCATGCTGCTCAGCAAGGACGCCATCGCGGATGTGCTGGAAAGGCTGCGGCCCGGCGACTTTTATCGCCCCGCGCACCAGAACGTCTACGACGCCATCCTGGACCTCTATGGCCGCGGCGAGCCGGCCGATGCCGTGACGGTGGCCGCGGAACTGGACCGTCGCGGGATGCTGCGCCGCATCGGCGGCGCACCCTACCTGCACACCCTGATCTCGACCGTGCCCACGGCCGCGAACGCGGGCTACTACGCGACCATCGTGGCCGAGAAGGCGTTGCTTCGCCGGCTGGTGGAGGCGGGTACGCGGGTGGTGCAGTACGGCTACGCGGGCGCCGAGGGCGCCGACGTGGCCGAGGTGGTCGACCGGGCGCAGGCGGAGATCTACGACGTCGCCGACCGCCGGACGTCGGAGGATTTCGTCCCGCTGGAGGACCTGCTGCAGCCGACGATGGACGAGATCGACGCGATCGCCTCCAACGGCGGCATCTCGCGCGGTGTGCCGACCGGCTTCACCGAACTCGACGAGGTGACCAACGGCCTGCACGCCGGGCAGATGATCATCGTGGCGGCCAGGCCTGGAGTGGGCAAATCGACGCTTGGACTAGATTTTTTGCGGTCCTGCTCGATCAAGCACCGGATGGCCAGCGTCATCTTCTCGCTGGAGATGAGCAAGTCCGAGATCGTGATGCGGCTGCTCTCGGCCGAGGCGAAGATCAAGCTCGGCGACATGCGTTCGGGCCGCATGAGCGATGACGACTGGACACGGCTGGCGCGCCGGATGAGCGAAATCAGCGAGGCGCCACTGTATATCGACGACTCGCCGAACCTGACCATGATGGAGATCCGTGCCAAGGCCCGCCGGCTGAAGCAGAAAGCCAACCTGAAGTTGGTCGTGGTCGACTACCTGCAGCTGATGACGTCGGGCAAGAAGCATGAGTCCCGGCAGGTGGAGGTGTCCGAATTTTCGCGGCATCTCAAGCTCTTGGCCAAAGAACTCGAGGTGCCGGTGGTGGCGATCAGCCAGCTGAACCGCGGCCCGGAGCAGCGCACCGACAAGAAGCCGATGCTGTCCGACCTCCGCGAGTCGGGATCGCTGGAGCAGGACGCCGATATGGTGATCCTGCTGCACCGCCCGGACGCGTTCGAGCGGGACGACCCGCGCGGGGGAGAGGCGGATTTCATTCTCGCCAAACACCGCAACGGCCCCACCAAGACCGTCACCGTCGCGCACCAGCTGCACTTGTCACGCTTCGCCAACATGGCGCGGTAACCGCTCCCGCGACGCACCGAGGGCGAACATTCTCGGCCGGAGATTTAAACCGCTGCCGAGCGCCAGGCGCCGGCGTTACGCTCTGCGCATCGGTGAACAGATTCGAGTCAGACATGGGACATCTTCAGCGTTTCATCAGTGGCTTCGTCGCAGCCGTCGCGGTGATGATCGCCGCCGGCAGCTTCTCTGGCCTACCGACGGCGTCCGCCGATCCGATTTGCGGGACGCCGGGGACGCCGCCGTGCGCCGGCCCCGGCCCGTTGACGCCAGAGCAGCAGTGCGCCCTGATCGCATGGCGAACGATGACGCCGTGCAACTGGTTGGGGATGCAAGTGCCCGCGGGTACTCCGGGGAGTTGGGATAACCCGCCAGCGCCGCCGCCGCCAGCGGGGACACCGCCGCCGCCGCCGTGATGATCGTCGGGGCACCAGCGGTTTTCGGTCACCACGGACCTTCCGGCAGATATCCGTCGCGGGCGATTGAGCGCGGTGTCAGGGCTTGAACCGTCGGGCGGGAAGCAGCCCGTGCAGCGCTCGGGCTACCGCCCTCGGTTTTTGGTGCCAGCCCTCGGTGTCGTCGGAGTCCCAGGCGTAGGTGGGCACAGAATTTCTTACGAGGTTTCTCGTTTCGGGTATGCCGAGCTCCACTGCGGACCACGCGTAGAGCGCGTCGAGTCGCGGTGTGATCACTCCGATATCGAGCAGGCGGCCGAGCATGTTTTCGTCGCTGACATAGCGCTGGAGCTCCCCGCGTAAGGGATATTCGTCGGGCAGTACACGTGATAGGGACATGAAGATGCCCGTGATCGTCAGACGTGGGTCACCCAGCACAGGCGCGATCGGCCAGAGCCAGCTCATCGCCAGCCGGGGTGCGGCCACCAGCGCGTGGGCGTAGAGCACTCGGATCAGCACTAAGTTGATGAAGAATCTCTCTACGCGCGACTCGGCTTCGGCAAGGTCCCGGTTGTCCAGGTAGGCCTGCACGATGGTGGCGTTGTGCGCGCGATACCACGCCTTCACGGATGGGTGGCGAGCGAATTCGACTGCATGCGCAACGGTTGAGGAGGACACCGGCCCGCCGAAACCCAGCAGATACCCGCGGGCCTCGGCGGTGTCGCGCAGCAATTTCTCGTTGACCGCTCGCCACCACGGACTGCCCGGCCTTGGCCCGGCCGCCGGGCGCAGCAGTCCGCGGCGCACCTCCCAGTCCATGAACGCCATCGCCGCCCGCCGGTAAGGCAAATGGAGCTCTGGCCTACCGGGCGCCGCTTCATAGAGTGAGCCCATCAACGCCAGCCGCGCCAGGGGGTCTTCCCGGGCCGCGGCGACTTTCGCGTCCGCATAATCGGCAGCGCTGGGCATGGTCCGGCCGATCTTAACGACGCCCAGGCGAACCGGCCGTTCGCCATCTACCACAGATTGAGCCCCTCCATCGCTTCGCGGACATTGATTCGCGCTCAAAGTCTTGAAGCACTAGTTTTCTTCAAGTGATGTGCTCAGCTGGTAGCGCTCTCGCGCGGTGGATTGTTCCCTCCCTGACTGTGGCGGCCCTCGCCTGCCCGGGCATTGCGGGCGGCCCCCAGGTCGGCCCCGCACCGACAGTGCGTTTGGTCGCCGATGGGAACCCCTTGGCCGGTGCGCCGTTCTACGTCAATCCCAACTCGGCGGCCATGCGCGCCGCGCAGAGTGCCGATCCGCCGAGTCCCGAGTTGACCGCCATCGCCAACACGCCGCAGGCGTACTGGATCGTCCCGGGCTCTTCGGCAGGGACGGTCGGGAAGTACGTTGGCGACGCGAACGCAGCCGGCGCCATCCCGGTTCTGGCGCTCTATGGAATCCCGCACCGGGATTGCGGCAGCTTCGCTGCGGGCGGCATGGGGTCGGGCACGGACTACCGGGGCTGGGTCGACGGCATCGCCTCCGGTGTGGGCACCTCGCGGGTGGGGATCGTCGTCGAGCCCGACGCGCTCGCCATGGCCGACTGCCTGTCGGCGGACCAGCGCCAGGAACGCTACGACTTGATTCGTTACGCCGTCGACACGCTGACCCGGGACCCGAACGCGGCCGTATACGTCGATGCCGGCCACCTGCGCTGGCACAGCCCCGAGGACATGGCCGCCAGGCTCAGCCAGGCCGGTGTCGGCCACGCACGGGGTTTCAGCGTCAACACTGCGAACTTCTTCACCACCGAGGACGAAATCGGCTACGGCGAGGCGATTTCCGGCCTGACGAACGGTTCGCACTACGTGGTCGACACGTCGCGCAACGGCGCCGGACCGGCGCCGGACTCCGAGCTCAACTGGTGCAACCCCAGCGGCCGAGCACTGGGTACTCCGCCCACCACGGCTACCGCGGGCGCGCACGCCGACGCCTACTTGTGGATCAAACGTCCCGGTGAGTCCGATGGGTCATGCGGCAAAGGTGATCCGGCGGCCGGCACCTTCGTGAGTCAGTATGCGATCGACCTGGCCCGCAAGGGCGGCCAGTAGCCGGTGCCCCGGAATCCCGCACCGATCCCTTCCCCGCGCAATCGGTGTGACTACGCCTAGCTGCCGGCCAGATCCGGGCTGACCGTCCAGGGCTGTGGCCGCTGGAGCATCTCGAAGTCGACTTCCCGGGTGTCCGGATGCTTGGCTTGCGGGGGCGGCCCCGAAGGATCCGACGTCGCCCTTGGCAAAGATCCGCAAGTTAATCAGGCGGGCTCCCACGAACTGGGCCACGCATCTCCAAATGGTCATTGCTGACTGGAATTTGGGCGAGCAGTCTAGATGCCGGGTGGTAGTCCCTCCGCCGGGCACAGGCCGTCGGGCAGTGCGGATTTTCCCCGAGTCGCGGTAGCGCGTCGAGGACCTGCCCGAAAGACCGGCCGGCCGCGCGCCGCCCGAGCCACGCTGCTGGGGCTACGGTGATCACTATGACGCCGGCCGGCCGCTCGTCCGCAAACCCGGTGAAGCGGCGCCCGCGAGACCGCAAGGCGCAGATCGCCAGGGCCGCCGCGGATGCCTTCAGCGAGCTCGGCTACCACGCAGTGAGCATGGAGAACATCGCGGCCCGGGTCGGAATCTCGGCGGCGGCGCTGTACCGGCATTCGCACGGCAAGTACGACCTGTTCCGCTCCGCGGTCCTGGCTCTCGGGCAACTGCTGGTCGACGCCACCGAGTTCGCCGATCACCTGCCCGACGATGCCGATCCCGAGGAGACGCTGCGCGCACTGACTGGCGCGCTGATCGACACCACCATCGTCAATCGCACCGCGGGCGGGCTCTATCGCTGGGAGGGCCGGTACCTGCGCGGGGGAGACCGGGAGGTGTTGAACGAGCAGGTGAAGCTGGTCAACCGGCGTCTGCAGCGGCCGTTGATCAGACTCCGGCCCGATCTGCAATCGCGGCAGCGTTGGGTGCTCTCGGCGGCGACGCTGAGTGTCATTGGCAGCATCACCGACCATCGTTCCCGCCTGGGCAACGACGAGGTCCGGGCGGCGCTGGCCGACATCGCGGCGGCCATGTTGACGGCCGATGTACCGGCGCAGGGGGCGAGTGAGCCGCAAGCGGCGCCGACGATCACAAGCGCGGTCGGCAGCTACGAACTGCTGTTGCACGAATCGACACGGTTGTTCAACGAACGTGGGTACCGCGAAACCGGCATGGAGGACATCGCGTCGGCGGCCGGCATACCGGTGGCCAACATCTACCAATACTTCCCGAGTAAGGCCGCGATACTGGCGGTCTCGTATCGCCGCGGCGCCGACCGTCTCTCCGGTGACCTGTCCACCATCCTGGCCGCCGGCACTGGCCCGGGGGAGTCGCTCGTGCAGCTGATCGACGCCTTCGTCAAGCGGTCGTTCGCCAACCCCGAACTGGCCCGCGTGTACTACACGGAGCGCCACAACCTGCCCGACACGGACGCGGTGCTGCTCGACAACATTCACCGCTCCACCGTCGAATCCTGGGCCCGCCTGGCGGTTGCGGCGCGGCCCGAACTCTCGCTCGGCCGCGCACGATACGCCGTACACGCCGCCTTCGCCCTCGCCGTCGGCGTGGGTCAGCTCGTCATCCCCGGCCCGAGCCAACTCGCCCGCACGACGGTGCGCCGACTTATGGAAATCACATTGCTCGGCGAGTCTGTCACGGCTTCCGACCAGGCGGCGCTCAGCGGCACGCGACGCTGATGCTTCGGCGCGGTGCCAGGCCGCGTGTGGCCCGAATAGCGCTGTACTTGTGCCGACGCAGCCAATCGGCAGGTGAACGTGCGGCGATGACGAATCCGATTCTGCCCTCGCTGGTCTCTGAGTCAACCGCCTCGCGGACTCACGCAACGAGCTCTACCACATAATCGGAATCGACATTAACATGAACGCCATCTGTTCTGCGCGCCGGGAGCGTGGCGGCCTCACCGATTCACTGTGAGCCGGGCGCGTCACCGATAGCGCCGCCCAGAGAAAGGCGTGCCCGATGCTCGACAGGATCCGCCGGTTACTGGACTACCAGTTGACGATCGCCGAACTCCTGGGCCTCGCCGTGCTGCTGGGCACGCCATATCTCATCGTCGGGGTGATCTGGTCGTCCACTCACACGGCACACCTGCGCGACATGCACGGCGCGGATCTGGTGGTGTCGTTTCTGGGCTCGATCGTGTCATGGCCCGTGCTCATTTTCGCGAACGTGTGCATGACCTAGGTGGGAAAGATGTTCAAGCGGGGGACTCTGGTTTTTGCGGCGGCCATAGTGGCTTTGACGGTGGGGCTTTTAGCGCTGCGCTTTCCCGTGTTCATCGACGACTATGACCAGTTCGGTTGGAAGGTGAAATGCGGTAACGGGTTCACGACCGATCTGGCCCAGGCGTCGAGCGCCGACGCAAACAAGAACGAACACGAAGGAGCCATGCCGAGCGCGAACTACGTTGGCCAGTGTGACGACGCGCTGATGATCCGGCGCGCGTGGGCGATTCCTGCGGCGGCACTCGGCGGCCTAACGCTGGTGGGGCTGGCGGGGGTGACGCTCGCACACGACCGCCGACGCATCAGAAGCTGAGGCGATTCCCATGATCTAGCGGCGCCGATGCAGTGGAAAAATTGGGGCCCAACCGGTTTCGATAAACGTCCGGTCCGGCACCGTCGAAACGTCCGGTCCGGCACCGTCGACACGCACCATCTAGCGCGTGCTCTCGTCGGGCAGGTCACGCCGGGACTGGTGCAGTCCCGGCGCATCCGGGTCGTCGTTTCGGTGCTCCAGTTGTTCCTGCAGCTTGCGTTGCTCCTCGGTCGCTTCCCTGGCGTCCTCGGGTGCAGGTGGCGGGTCGAAATTCACTTGTTGGCCCACGCGAGATCTCCTCTGACCGTCTGAAATGCTCCAGTCAGGATCTCCCGAATTCCACGCATCGAAACCTGGCTTATACGACCATGGATCGACATGGCGCCCGCGTCTGCACCAGCGGCGTCGGTCAGCCGAGATGCGCGGACAGCAGCCAGGCCGGCATCGACTTGCGGCCGTTGCCTTCGTCGCGAATGTCGGCGCCGGCGAAGGTCGCAAAGCCTTCCAAGAAGCTGTCGGGCACGTTGGCGTGAATCCGTGCCGGCCGGATCTCGTCAATCACCCAGTACTTGCCGACCACGTCGCGTAGCTCGCCCTCGGTGACCGCGTTGATTGGGCTGTGGGCCGGCATGCCCTTGCGGTCGAAGACCAGCACGAAGTAGGAGGCACCCGGCGCGGCGGCCCGCACGATGGACTGCTGGTAGCCGTCGCGCAACTCGACGGGCATCGAGTGAAAAAGGGTGCTGTCGACGATGGTGCCGAAGCGGCCGTCGTAGCCGCTGAAAGAGCTGATGTCGGCGACCTCGAATGTCGCGTCGGTAAGGCCCCGCCGGGCGGCCTTCTCGCGAGCCAACTTGATGGCGGTGGGCGCCTGGTCCAGGCCCACGGTGGTGAAGCCGCGCTCGGCGAGGAACAACGACACCGCCGCCTCCCCACAACCGGCGTCGAGCACGTCGCCGTGGAACTTCCCGGCCTCGATCAGGGCCGCGATCTCGGGCTGCGGCTCGTCGATGCTCCACGGCGGCCGATTACCGTCACCCATCTCGGGGGCTTCACCCCGGTAGGCGGATTCGAACATTTCAGGAGTGGCTTGAGACATACCGCCTTTATATCAAGCACGCTGATATGTGTCAACTGGGTTGATATAAGGAATTGGGGTTCACCGCACCTTTTCGTGCGGAGCGATCGCCCTGGCATGGGCGTGGGGATGACTAACGCGCGACGACGTGTTGAGATCGGGTATGGCCGATGACATCGAACTGAGCCCGACCGACTGGGTCCGCGAACAGACCGAGCGGATCCTGAGACAAGGCACCACCGACGGGGTCGAGATTTTCGATCGGCCCGTCGTTCTGTTGACGATGACCGGAGCAAAGTCCGGCAAAAAGCGGTACGTGCCGCTGATGCGCGTCGAACACGACGGCAGCTACGCCATCGTCGCATCGAAAGGCGGCGCCCCCGCGCATCCGTCGTGGTACTTCAACCTCAGGGCTAATCCTGAGGTGGCGCTGCAGGACGGCGACAAGGTCGTCGCGCTGAGGGCACGCGAGCTGGAGGGGCCAGAACGCGAGCAGTGGTGGCAGCGGGCCGTCGAAGCCTATCCGCCCTATGCCGAGTACCAGACGAAGACGACGCGGCAGATCCCGGTATTCGTCCTGGAATAGCCCGCGTCCCAATCTGTTCCGCCAACCGTGCATTGCCGTCAGCCGCTCGGCCGACATCGACAGCCGTTGCCACTACCCAGGCCGCCGGCGACCCGCTCCAGCACGGGAATGCCCGGCACCGTCGCGCGTCACGACGACGGCCGCCGCCCGAATATTTCCCCGACGCCCGATGATGGACGGGTGACGACACGAAAGATCGGAAGCGCGCTGCGGATCGGTAAATTTGAGCGGACATTCGAAGCCGAGCTGAGCGCACGCTATGAGATTCCGAAGCTCCCCGATGGTCCCGGGCGGGCCGATTTCCTGGCCGAGCGTGCGGCCGACATTCGTGTGGTGGTCACGTCGGGCTCGGCCGTCGTCGACGCCGGGACGATCGCGGCACTGCCCAAGCTGGAGGTGATCGTCAACAACGGCGCCGGGGTGGACCTGATCGACCTGACTGCGGCGCGGCGCCGCGGCATCGGCGTCAGCAATACGCCCGACGTGCTCTCGGACACCGTGGCCGACACCGCCGTGGGCCTGATCCTGATGACGCTGCGGCGATTCGGCGCCGCCGACCGTTACGTTCGGGCGGGCAGATGGGAGCGCGACGGCCCATTCCCGTACGCCCGGGATGTCAGCGGTCTGCAGGTCGGGATCCTGGGTCTGGGCCGCATCGGTTCGGCGATCGCCACCCGGCTGGCCGGATTCGACTGTGCCATCGCGTATCACAACCGCCACCGCATCGACGGATCGCCGTACCGCTACGCCGGGTCGCCGCTGGAGCTGGCCGAGTCGGTCGACGTCCTCGTCGTGGCCACCACGGGCGACCCCCACGCTCGCCATCTGGTGGACCGCACCGTCCTCGAGGCATTGGGCCCCGAGGGTTACCTCGTCAACATCGCCCGCGGCAGCGTGGTCGACCAGGACGCGCTGGTGGAGTTGCTGGTCGGCGGCGCCCTGGCCGGGGCGGGGCTGGACGTCTTCGTCGACGAACCCCGCGTGCCGACCGAGCTGTTCGAGCTGGACAACGTGGTGCTATTCCCACACATCGGCAGCGCCACCGGCCGGACCCGCAGGGCGATGGCGCTGCTGGCGATCCGCAACCTGGACAGTTACCTCGACACGGGTGAGCTGGTGACACCGGTGCTGCGACCGCGGAGATGACGGAGGCCCGGCTGCTGTCAGATGCCTCACACCGGACGATCCGGTCACCGAATAACGGGTACCAGGTCAAAGCAGTTGCGGCATAACCTCACTCGCCAACAATTCCAGGTGGGCGAGATCGCTCAGGTCCAACAGCTGGGTGTAGACGCGCTGCACGCCAATCTGTTTCCAGGCGCCCAAGTTGTCGACGATCTCGGCGGGGGTGCCGACCAGCGGGCTGTTCGACCGCAGCTCGTCGAGGTCGCGGCCGATCGCGGCGGCCCGGCGGGCGACTTCGCTGTCGCCGCGGCCGGCGCAGAGCACGAATGCGCTCGAGTAGACCATCGTGTCGTCCGGCCTGCCGGCCGCGGCGACCGCTTGCGCCACCCGCCGATATTGCTTTTCGGCCACCTCGATCGGCGCGAACGGGATGTTGAACTCCCCCGCGTACTTCGCCGCCAGCTGCGGGGTGCGTTGGGCGCCGAGGCCACCGATGATGATCGGCGGATGCGGGCTCTGCGCCGGTTTGGGCAGCGCGGGCGAGCCGCTGATGGTGTAGTACTCGCCGGCGTAGTCGAAAGTTTCACCAGGATCGGTTGTCCACAACCCCGTGACGATGGCCAGCTGTTCGCTGAGCCGATCGAACCGCTCCCGCAGCGGGGGAAACGGAATGCCGTACGCCTGGTGCTCCTTTTCGAACCAGCCGCTGCCCAGGCCGAATTCGACGCGTCCGCCGCTCATGTCGTCCACTTGCGCGACCGCGATAGCCAGTGGACCCGGGTAGCGGAATGTCGCGGAGGTCACCAGCGTGCCCAGCCGGATGCTCGACGTCTCCCGCGCGATGGCGCCCAGCGTCACCCACGAATCGGTTGGTCCCGGCAAGCCGTCGCCGCTCATCGCCAGGTAATGGTCCGACCGGAAAAACGCCGCAAAGCCCAACTGTTCGGCGGTTTGGGCGACGGCGACCTGATCGGCGTAACGGGCGCCCTGGTGTGGCTCGATGAATGCACGGAACTCCATAGGATCCCTCTGTATCTCCTTGTACGGCAACCCGATTCCGAACCTGTACCCGGCCGTGGCCAAAGCGAGACGTCGAACGGGTTAGCATCCCGCCCGCAACCGGGTATGCCCTTAGCATGACCTCACCTTTTGCACCAACGGTCGTCACTCGCGCGCGATTGACCTGCGCCGGTGCCGCCGACGCTATGACGGCGGCCGAACTGCGCCACGCCCTGCGCCGGTGGCTCCAGGAGGTGACCGAGGCCCCGGCGGAGGTTCGCGACGACATCATTCTGGGCGTCAACGAGGCGCTCGCCAACTGCGTCGAGCATGCGTATCGCACGCACCGAAAGGTCGGCACCATGAAAATGCAGGCGAGCCACGACCCCGCGGCCCAGTCGATCAGCGTGTGCGTCAGCGACCGCGGATCGTGGCACCACCCTTCGTCGCAACGGCTCAGCGATCCGCGGCGGTCTCGTGGCATTGCGTTGATGCACGCGCTGGCCGACCACTGCACCATCAACGCCCACCCCAACGGCACGACGGTGTGCCTGGACTACACTACCAGGCCCTAGCCTCACACGCCGACGGCGCGCTCAAGGTCCTTCAGCGACGTCTCGAGGTGGCCCAGCAGTCGCTGCAGGTGGGGCACGCTGCGGCGGCAACCGACGAGACCGAAGTCGAGGTTGTCTGCGTTGTTGGTGACGGTGATGTTGACCGCCTGGCCGTCGAGCGGGATGGACAGCGGATAGTTCCCGTCGAGCCGTGCACCGCGCCAGTACAGCGGCTCGGCGGGGCCGGTCGAGACGTTGGAGATGACGATGTTGAACGGCGGGGACGCCGCCGAGAGGTAGCCGGGGATCAGCCCGAAGAACAGGCCGCCGATGTTGAACGCCGACAGGGCCAGTTGCTGGATCGGGGGCAGTTGTTGGAACACCTCTTTGGTCTCGCGGATCGAGGTGCTGACGATCTCGAGCCGCCTCGCCGGGTCGTCCACGTCGGTCGCCAGGTTGCACAGGAACGTTCCGACCAGGTTGCCGCCGCGGTCGTCGTCGGCCTTGCGGAGGTTGACCGGCACCATCGCGGTCAGCGGGGCGTCGGGCAGGGCGCTCTGCTCGATGAGGTAGGCGCGCAGGGCACCGGAGCACATGGCGAGCACGACGTCGTTGACCGTCACCCCGGCCGCCGACTTGACCGCTTTGATCCGGTCCAGCGACCACGACTGTGCGGCCACTCGGCGGGCACCGCCGATCCGCACATTGAACATGCTTCGCGGCGCCCGGAACGGCAGCGTCAGCTGTTGCTCGAGCAGCGCGGCCCGCGCCAGCTTCAGCGTGGACGGGGCGAGGGCGAGCGCCGAGCCGGCGGTGCGGCCGGCCCGCTCCAGCAGCGACTGACGCTTCTGTCCGCCGCCGCGCGTGCGGGGCCTCAGGCTCCACGGGACGCGCACCTCGTCGTCGTCCGGATCGGTGGTGAACGCGCGCTGCATCAACCGCATTGCGGACACGCCGTCCATGAGCGAATGGTGGTACTTCGTGTACACGGCGTACCGCCCGTCCTGGAGCCCCTCGACCAGGTGGGCTTCCCATAGCGGGCGGTGGCGGTCGAGCAGGCTGCCGTGCAGCCGGGACGCCAGGTCGAGCAAGTCACGGACCCGCCCCGGCTCGGGCAGGGCCGAGCGGCGCAGGTGGTAGTCGAGCTCGACGTCGTTGTCGAACGACCACGCGAGGTTGGTCAGGCCACCGAAGAAGGCCGGGTGCTTGCGGAACAGCGGCTGCACATCCGTGCGCTCGAGCATGGCCTGAAAGGCGTCGCGGACGAAATGGGGACCGGCGTCCTCGGGCGGTTCGAAAAGTTGCAGCGATCCGACATGCATCGGGTGCTCGCGTGACTCGCCGATGAGGAACAGCGCATCGGTCGGCGATATCGGTTCCATGGTCAAACCCCGTTCGTTTCGCTGCGCCGGCCACCCGGCACACCCACCTCCTTGTAGCCGCAGCGAGCGTTTGCTAATCGCGATAGATCACCCCGGATGACGACGATGGGCGAAGTCGCTTGTGGGAGTGGGTGTTTGTGCGAGGGCCGCGGGGTTCTCTATGGCGACTCGCGGAAGACGGCGGCGATTTCGGCGACCCTGGGGTCGGCGCGGAGCTCGTCGAGGGTCTCCGGTAGCGGGAGCCGCCAGTTCGGGTATTCGTCGACCGTGCCGGGCAGGTTGGGCTGGCGGGGTTCGGCCAGCACGTCGTAGGGCGAGATCAGTTTCAGGCGGCTTGGGGTCGCCGCCAGGAACCGGTGCATGGCGGTGATGACCGCCGCCTCGTCGGGGTCCGGGTCCGTCAGGAGCCCCTCGGATCGCAGTAGCTGAAGCCACTCGGCGCGTTCCTTGTCGGCCACCGATTGCTCGCCGGGCACGTCGTCGAGCAGACCGAGGTCGGCGCGGACCCGCACGTGCTCGCCGCGCAGGAAGCCCGCCGCCGTGGGCAGGTCGTGGGTGGACAGGCTGGCGGCCGCCCGCGACGGCCATTGTGCAGGCGGGAGCAGCGGCTCGCCCGGCGCCGACTCGTCGCGGGTGAACCAGGACACCGCGCACCCCAGCATCTCGTTGTCGGCCAGCGCCTGGGTCACCTCCGGCTCGACGGTGCCCAGATCCTCGCCGACGACGGTGGCCCCCGCCCGGTGCGCTTCCAGCGCCAGTACGGCGAGCATGACCTCCGCGTCGTAGTGCACGTAGGTGCCGCGATCCGGGCCGTCCCCCGGGGGAATCCACCACAGCCGCCACAACCCGGCGACATGGTCGATCCGCAACCCGTCGGCGTGCGCGAGCACCGCGCGCAGCATGTCCCGCGGCGCGGCGTAGCCGGTGGCCGCGAGGCGGTCCGGCCGCCACGGCGGCAGTCCCCAATCCTGGCCGCGCGGGGTGAAGTTGTCCGGTGGCGCCCCGACGCTCACCCCGGTGGCGAGCACGTCGGCCAGCGCCCACGCGTCGGCGCCGTTCGCGTCCACCCCGACCGGCAGGTCGTGCAGCACGCCGAGTGCCATGCCCGCGTCCCGGGCGGCGCGGCGCACGGCCGTCAGCTGCTCGTCACAGCACTGCTGCACCCAGGCATGGAACGCCACCCTGGGCGCCAACTCGCGGCGGGCCGCCGCCACCGCCGGCCCGGCGACGTCACGCAGCGGTGCGGGCCATTGGGTCCACCGGCCACCGTGCCGCTCGGCCAGCGCGCAGTAGGTGGCCCAGTCGCGCAGCCCGGTGCCGGCGGCTGCCTCGTCCAACGGACCGGGCCGGCCTTCGGCGCGCCACAGCAGTTCCAGTGCCGACCGCTTGGCCGCCCACACCAGGTCGTAGTCGATTCGTTCGGTGGTCGGCGAAACCCGCAGCGCGTCCACCTCGGCGCGGGTGTCCGGGCCGGCCCGGCGGTAGGCGCCGAGGTCCTCGATGCGCAGCGCCAGCGGGTTGGCGAACCGGCGGCTGGACGGGGTGTAGGGCGACGGCTGCACCGGGTGGGTGGGACCCGGCGCGTGCAGCGGGTTGAGCAGCACCGCGCCCGCCCCATGCTCGGCGGCCGTCCAAGCCAGGAACTCCCGCAGGTCGCCCAGGTCGCCGATGCCCCAGGACCGGCCCGACCGTAACGCATAGAGCTGCAGCATCCAGCCCCAGGTGGCCGGTGTCGGCGGCACCTGCGGCGGCGCGGCCACCAGGGTGGCCTCTTGGCCGTCGCGCAGACGGAGCCGGTACCAGCCCGCGGTCAGGTCGCCCGGCAGCTCGTCGCGCACCTCGATCCGGTCGCCGTCCTCGCCCACCAAGAGGGCGGCGCCGGGCAGCGGCCGGGGGTGCCGGTCCAATCGCACGGCGACGGTGGGCGCCAGCGCGCCGGCGCGGTCGCGATGGGCCAGCCTGGCCAGTTCCCGCCGCCGGTCCGCTTCGGTTCCGGCGTCGACGTCGAGCAGGCCGAGCACCCGGATCACGACGTCGGCGTCGACCTCCACGGGCTCGCGTCGCTCGTTTCGGTAGGAGGTGGCCACCCCGTGTGCCGCGGCCAGCCGGCGCAGGTCATCGGGAACCGGCTTGGGCCCGGCCATTAGCGCGCCGGCCCGGGTGGGGCGCCGACGGGGGCGATAAGACGATGACGCGAAAGCACAACGCATATATACCCCAGCCGCGGGCTCTCACACGGGCTGCCGAATCCGTTCGGTGACAGCCGCTTTCGCCTAGCGTCCGGTGGCTTGAAAGATGATCCGCCGAGCGATCTGGACGGCGTGGTCGGCGAACCGCTCGTAGAAGCGCCCCAGGAGGGTGACGTCGACCGCGGCGACAACGCCGTGCGTCCACCGGGGATCTCGCAGCACCTCCTGCAATTGGTGGTGCAGTTCGTCCATCGCGTCATCGTCGCGGCGAATCTGAGCGGCCCGGCCGGGATCCTGGGCCAGCAGCACCTCTCGGGCGCCGCCGGCCAACTGCTCGGCCAGCCGGCCCATTTCAGCGATGTGGCCGCGGACGTCGTCCGGCACGGCGTTCTGGGGATGGCGCATGCGGGCGATCTCGGCTACGTGAACCGCCAGCCCGCCCATCCGTTGTGCATCGGCGGCAATTCGGATGGCACTGACCACCGCGCGCAAATCGGCGGCCACCGGCGCCTGTAATGCCAGCAGCGCGAAGGCCGTCTCCTCGACGTCTGTGTTGACCGCGATGAGGTCCGCCTGGCCGGCGATGACGCGTTCGGCCAGCACCAAGTCGGCTTTCAGCAGCGCCTCCGTGGCCAGCCCGATGGCCTCCCCGGCCATCGCGCACATCGCCCCGAGCTGTTGGGCGAGCGTTCCCAACCGGTGTTGAAAAGCGCTTCTCATCCACTAGAGATAGGCAGGGAAGCGCGAAGTAAAACATCGCGCTGTGGCGATTGGTCGTCTCGCGAAACGGTCCGTCGTGAAGGGATCGCGCTCCCAACGCGTTTCGCCGGGCCAGCTGGCTACCTGACTTCGTCGGCCAGTTCGCGCGCCTCCTTCTCGGTTTCCACCGCGGGCCCGGACCCGGGCAGCGGCTTCCCGGCGACTTCGGGGGTGAACAGCAGCGTGACCGCGCCCACCAGGCCGGCGAAAATCAGCATGTAGGCGGGCGCCATCACGTTGCCGGTGCCCGACACCAACGCTTGGGCGATCAGCGGCGTGGTGCCGCCCACGGCCGAGATCGAGATGTTGTACGAGATGGCCAGCGCTCCGTAGCGGACATCGGTGGGGAACAGGGCCGGCAACATGGCGGGCGCGGTGCTGTCGAAGCACAGCTCCATCGACCCGATCAAAACCACGCCGATGAAGATCACCGGGTAGATGCCGCCGAAGCGGATGAGCAGGAAGGCGGGCATGGAACCCACGATCAGCAGTGCGCAGCCCGTCCACATGATCGGTTTGACGCCGACGCGGTCGGACAGGCCGGCGACCAGCACCACCGTGACCATCAGGATCGCCAGCGTCACCACGATCATCAACAGCCCGGCGGTGTGGCCGGCGCGCACGAACAGCCTCAGGTAGGTCGGCAGGTATCCGGTCAGCATGAAGTCGGCGACTTGAGAGGTGAGCACCAGGGCCGCGCAGATGACCAGCCCCCGCCACTGGTCCACAACCGTGCGCCGGAATTGCTGCCGGCGCCCGCCCGACGGCTGCGCGCCCTCCGTCGCGCTCTGGTAGGCGGACGACTCCTTGAGCCGAAGCCGCAGGAACAGCGCGAACAGGCCGAAGGGCGCGCCCAGCAGCAGCGGGATCCGCCAGCCGTAGGTCAGCATGGCGTCCTCCGGCAGCCAGGTTTGCAGCGCGGTCACCAGCATCCCGGCGAGCACGAACCCCACCAGATTGCCCATCGGTAAGAACCCGACCATCTTGCCGCGTTTGTGGTCGGGGGCCTGCTCGACGAGATAGGTCATGGCGCCGACGTATTCACCGCCGGTCGACAGGCCCTGGAATATGCGCGCGACGGCGAGCAGGATCGGCGCCCAGATGCCGATCGCGCTGTAGCCGGGCAGCAGCCCGGTCACGGTGGTGCTCATCGTCATCATGAGAATGGTGACGACAAGAACCCGGTGGCGTCCGATCCGGTCGCCGAGGGGGCCGAAGATGAACCCGCCGAGCGGGCGCACGACGAACGCCGCCGCCAGTGTGCCGAACGTGGCGATGAGGTGGACACCGCTGACGCTCTTGCCGGGGTAGAACACCTGGGCGAGGGTGGTGGCGATGTAGCCGTAGACCCCGAAGTCGTACCACTCCATAAAGTTGCCTATGGCGGTGCCCATGATGGTCTGGCGCATTGCCGGGTCGGCGACCCTGATCTCTTTGCGTGCCCATGTTCTCCGGCGGCGTCGCGCATTCATCGACGAAATGCGTACCCAGAAGTCCCAGGGGCGGAACAAGTGCACTCCCAACCGGCTCTATCCTCGCCAGCGACCGGTGGCCGAGCGTAGCGACCGGTCTAGGTCGACAAGAACTCACTGACCTTTCAGGCTGCCGATGCGAAGCGAAAAATCCGTGGGCCCGGACGACTCTTTCGGCGTGGCCTCGATGTCCTCGACGTAGCGTTGCGGATCGCGGTCGGTGATCGGCAATCCCTCGGTGGTGGGGTGCTCGGCCATGAATTCGCTGTATTGCAGCCCCAACGCTTCGCGCAGGCCGACGGGGGCGGCGCGACGGAAGTCCGACAGCCCTTCCCGCTCCTCCTCAGCCATATGGTCGTCGTTGGCCTCACGGGTGCGGCCGACCGCCGCCCACCACTGTTCGGTGCCCACCCGGGCCGCGTTGGCCTCACGCACTCCGCCGCGAATGTCGTTGTGATCCCCGATGGCGTCCAGCGTCTCGCCCTCGGCGTCCTCGGTGCCCCGCTTCAGCAACTGCGGGTAAAAGATCTTCTCTTCGATGTAGGCGTGCACATCCAGCTTGTCGGCGAGGGGACACCACACCCGCGCCAGAGCGGTTTCGTCGGCCGGCGTCTGCGCCTGCAGATAGTCCAACTTGGCGAACTGTTCGCGGAACCACTCGTGGTCGGCGAGGATCAACATGGTGATGTCGGCCATCGCGACGCCCCACCTCCCTCACCGCTATGGTTCGCGGCCATGGTGTCCCATCGTGTCGGGACCAGTCAACCGGTGAACGCTCCGGCGGGGCGCCCGCAACCATGCGGATACACTGGGGCACCGGTATGCCGATCGACGACGATCGCACGCCCGATGAATCCCACCAATCTCAGAGGTTGTTTGTGCCGGAAAACCGCAGCGAGCCCGCAAACCTGGAACCGCATTTCGAGGACGTTCAGGCGCACTATGACCTGTCCGATGACTTCTTCGCGCTGTTCCTGGACCCGACGCGGACCTACAGCTGCGCCTACTTCGAGCGCGACGACATGACCCTCGAAGAGGCGCAACTCGCCAAGGTCGACCTGTCGCTTGGCAAGCTCGGCCTGCAACCGGGTCAGACGCTGCTCGACATCGGCTGCGGCTGGGGCACCACCATCGTCCGGGCGCTCGAGCAGTACGACGTCAACGTCGTCGGCCTTACCCTGAGCCGCAACCAGCAGGCGCACGTGCAGCGACGTCTTGACCAGCATCCCAGCACGCGAAGCAAGCGGGTGCTGCTGCAGGGCTGGGAGCAGTTCGACGAACAGGTGGACCGCATCGTGTCCATCGGCGCCTTCGAGCACTTCGGGCGCGACCGGTACCCCGACTTCTTCAAGATGGCTTACGAGGCGCTGCCCGCCGACGGCGTGATGCTGCTGCACAGCATCATCCAGCCCAGCCGCGAGGAGTTCGCCGAGCGTGGGCTGCCCATCACCATGACGAAACTGCGGTTCATGAAATTCATCATGGACGAGATCTTCCCGGGCGGGGACCTGCCCGCCGCCAAGACCGTCGAAGAGCACGCGACGCGCGCCGGCTTCGGCGTCAAACTCATCCAGCCGCTGCGCCTGCACTACGCGCGCACCCTCGACACCTGGGCGGCCGCGCTCGAGTCGCGCCGCGACGAGGCCATCGCGATTCAGTCGCAAGAGGTCTACGACCGGTACATGAAGTACCTGACCGGTTGCGCCGACCTGTTCCGCGAGGGCTACACCGACGTCGCGCAATTCACCCTCACCAAGGCCTGAACGACCCCGTCAGCAAACCCGCCCGGCCGCATCCGAACCCTGGAGCGGTTTATCGGCGCTGCGCCCGGGGTAAAACCACGAGCAACAACCTGATTCGGTGCGCGCAGACCTTCGTCCGCGCAAAGCCGCAGGGAAGGATTGATCGTGAGTGCCAAGCATCGGATGACGGCCACGCCGGAGCAAAGGCCAGCGCCGGCCGTCACGGCGGTATGTGAGGCGATCTCCGCATCGATGCTGTGCGCGGCGGCCTGTGCGGCCCTGGTGCTCAACGCGCCACACGGCGAAAAGCGAACGGTCGAGGCCACCCAGGAGCCGCCGGCCGCGTCGCAGCCGGTGCGCCAGGAGGGCACGGTGGTCGCCGTGGCGGAGGGTTCGGTCACCGCGCGCAGCGCCAACGGATACACCCAGACGTACCTAATTACCCCGGACACGACCTTGATCGGGCACGGCGGTCAACCCGCCACTGTCGCTCCGCATTTCACGGTCAACGACCACGTGGACATCATCGGAACCATTCAGGACGGCACCGCCCTGGCCACGGCGGTGGCCGACCGTCACTTCGGGCGCGGGGACGGGCCGCCGATGGATTACCTTGACGGGCAGATCATTCCGGCCGGCCGCACCTGATCGCCGCCGGCGCAACAATCTGCCGCTTGGCGGTCCCCGCCTTCTGCTCGGCGCGGACCCGGCTTAGTCTGTATGCCATCCAGCCAGAGGAGGCGCCGTGAGCGAGCATGAAGTAAAGATGATCATCCTGTCGACCGATGACCTCGACGAATCGATCCGGTTCTACAGCGAGACCCTGGGCATGTCGCTGAAATTCCGCGACGGGGCGCACTTCGCGGCCCTCGACGGCGGGCCGGTCACGCTCGCGCTGGCGACCGCCGTGGACCATCCCATCCCCGGCCAGGTGGTCGTCGGCATCAAGACCGCCGACGTCGACGCCGCGGCGAAGGCGGTGGAAGCCAGCGGTGGCGGCATCGTCAAAGGCCCGTACGACGACGCACACGAGCGCCGCGCAGTGGTCTACGACAACAAGGGCAACGGCCTGGTCTTCTACAAGCCGCTCGCCCGCTGAGCGCTATTGCCGGTGCGCTCGCGGTGCTTGCACCCCGGCCAGCAGCACGGTCGGCGCTTGCCCTCTTCCAGTTCCTCCTGCGTCCGGCGAATCCGGCGCTGCCGGGTCGCCTCCTGTTTGGCGTCCTCGACCCAGCAGATGAACTCGTTGCGGGCCAGGGGCGTGATGTCCGTCCACGCGGCGAGCGCCGTGGCGTTGCCGATCAGCGACTCGCGCAGGTCCTCGGGAAGCTCGTGCACCACTCCGCCCGGTATCCGCTGGCTGCTCATGGCCCTAGGCTAACCCGCCGCTTCCCCGGTCGCTCGCAGCGGCTAGGAAGGCAAATGCGCGCTGTCGTCGTGCAATTCGTCGCGGCGCAAGCCCATCGGTGTGACCTCGGGGACATCACCGCCGGCGACGACGGCACGACTGATCGGCGTGAGTGCGCGGAAAAGCGTTTCCACCTCGTCGTCGCTGAGCGCGTCCAGCGCCGACAGGGAGAGGGCATCGGTGGACCTTTCGATGTGGTCCTTCAGTTCGCGGCCAGCGGTGGTCAGGGAGCCATCATCGCCGAGCAGTCCCCGCGCGGCCAGCCGCCGCTGGTGGTGCCGCCACGCCGCGTCGTCGTAGTCACGGGTGCGCGCGATGTACTCGCGCGGAATCCCGCCGGCCGCGGCGTGCAACACATTGGACTCCCGGCCCGAGATGCCGGCGGCGGCCAGCACGGCCACGTGCCCGTCGCCGCGGTGTTCGCGCAACAGCGTGGTCGCGTGCCACAGCGCGGCCAGCGGCTCCTCCGGCCACGGCAGTGCCAGGTTCGCGGCGAACAACGGCCGCCCGTCCAGCGGCGCATGCCGGGCCGCCTTCCCTGCCAATTCCGCTGCGACACGGACGTTTTCGTTCGCATCCAGCCCGTAACGGCGCAGCGCCGCGACGGCGGACTGCTGCCGGGCACGCAACGCCGCGTCGGGACCGGCGACCTGCCATGCCGCCGGCAGCGCCTTGGCGACCCGCTCGGGGGCGAAGTTGTAGAAGATCGCGGTGACCACTTCGGGCGGCACCGTGCCCAGCGGCGCCGACCGCGCGGCGAAATAGCCCATCCAGAAACCGCGGTAACCCAGCCCGTCCAGCGCCGCCCGCGCCTCCGGCGCGAAATACGTCACCCCGTGCACGGGTTCGAAGCGATCGAAGAAGCGCCGCGCCAGACGAGGTTTTCGTTGCATGGTCGAAGTTAACCACCCTGATTCGACCGACGGCTCAAAGCCTCAGCAGGCGCTCGGCGTTGCGGTGGGCGATTTTCTCTCGATCGCCTTCGCCGATCGGCATCCGATCGAGAAACTGCCGGCAGGCCGTCATGTTGCCGTAGGGATAGTCGGCGGTGAACACCACGCGGTCGATGCCGATGACGTTGACCATCGCCAGGTAGGCGTTGAAGGACAAGCTCCAACTGGGATCCATCCCGCCGGGCTGCTGGGTGCAGAAGTCACCGGCCAGGATGCCGCCGTAGAAGTTCTCCCGGAGGTATTCCTTGACGGTGCGTTTGAGGCCAGTCTCCTCTGGCGGAAACGAGTAGTCGGTCCGCCACCCCATCCAGCTCAGCGCCTCGAAGTGGTGGCCCACGATGACCTGCAGCTGCGGGAACCGGTCGAACACCCCGCCCAGGATCAGCCGCAGGCAGTGCACCCCGGTGTCGATGTGCCAGCCGACCCCCGCGGCGGCCAACCGCGCCGAGATCTTCGGATCGAAGCCGGCGTAGTAGGCGTCGATGACCGGTTGCGGCGGCACGGTGGGATGCAAAAAGACTGGCACGCCGAGCGTTTCGGCGGACTCGAAAACCGGCCAGAAGAAGGTGTCGTCGAGGTAGCTTCCGTTGACGTGACCGTTGATCAGGGCGCCCACGAACCCGTGCTCGCGGACGGTGCGCTCGAGCTCGGCGGCGGCCGCGGTCGGATCGCGCATCGGCAAGGTGGCGAAGCCGCGGAACCGATCCGGGTGCTTGGCGACCGCGGCCACCACCGCGTCGTTGGCCCGCCGGGCCAGCTCGACGGCCGCCGCCGGTTCCAGCGTCTCCGGGCCCGGGACGGCGTGCGAAAGGATCTGCATATCAATGCCCGCGGCGTCCATCGCGGCGACACGGCCCTCGCCCAGGTCGTTGATGCCCGGCGGCCATTCCCCTTCCGCTCCGGGGGAGCCGTAACCCGCCTCCTCGAACAGCTCGGTCGTCGAGTCGAGCCCCACGTTCTGGTGTTCTTCCGCTATGGCGGGGAGCTTGTAGTGCTCTTCGAAACCGATGACCTTCATCCTTCTCCTCCCATACATTGACACCCACGAGGCCGGGCCGCCGGGCGTTCAGCGGAGTACACGGCACGGGGCGGGACCGGCTCCCGCATAGTCTCGAACCCGTGACCATCCCGTATGACGAGGCGCTGCGTGAGCGGATCAGGGGCCATCTGGCTTCCCATGACCGCCGCGAGGTCAGCGACCCGACAAAGCGGCACGCGGCGGTCGCCGTGGTGCTGGTCGACTCGACCCCCGGTGAGGACCGGGTGGACCCGGCGCCGGTGGACGCGTGGAACGGTGACCGCCCGATGCCGGAGCCCGGCCTCGACGGCCGGATGGTCGGGGTGTCTGGCGGCGCGGCGTTTCTGTTGTGCCGCAGGGCATCGCGCCTCACGTCGCACGCGGCGCAGTGGGCGCTGCCCGGCGGCCGGCTCGACGCCGGCGAGACCGCCGTCGGGGCGGCGCTGCGGGAACTGCGCGAGGAAGTCGACGTCGCCCTGCCCGACTCGAGTGTGCTTGGCCTGCTGGACGATTACCCGACCCGGTCCGGGTACGTCATCACTCCGGTGGTGATCTGGGGCGGCGGCCGCCTCGATCCCCGTCCGGCGCCCGACGAGGTGGTGGCGGTGTACCGGGTGGGTTTGCACCAATTGCAGCGCGACGATTCGCCGCGATTCATTACCATCCCGGAGAGCCCACGTCCCGTCGTGCAAATCCCGTTGGGCAATGACCTGATTCACGCACCGACCGGCGCCGTGCTGCTGCAGCTGCGGTGGTTGTGCCTGGAGGGCCGCCCCGACCCGGTCGACGAGCTGGAGCAACCGGTCTTCGCCTGGAGGTAGCGGTCGAACATCACTCCCCGGCCCGCGCGGACAGGCGGTGTTCGATGACGGCCAGCGCGCGCTCGGCCCATCGAATGTTCTCTTCTTCGAACGCGATTCCCCGCAGCAGCGTCAGGTAGGGGCCGATTCGCTCGGCCTGGGCCAGAAATTCCTCCTCGCCGCGTCCGTCGAGCACACGTGCCCGCAACCGTTCGTAGCGTTGCAGTTTGGCCGTCGCCCACTGCAGGCGTTGGAGAATGAAACCACGCACGGCGGGGGTGTCGCCGGCGTCGGCGGCCTGCACCTTGACCAGCAGTTCGTCACGGATCGCCGACGGCTTGGGCGCCCGTGCGGTGAAGTCCCGGATGGCGTCGCGGCCGGCATCGGTCAGCGAGAACAGCCGCTTGTTGGGCCGGCGCTCTTGTTGCACGACCCGGGCCTGAATCAGCCCTTGCTCAGCGAGCCGGTCGAGTTCGCGGTACAGCTGCTGTGGGGTGGCCGTCCAGAAGTTCGCCACCGAGGCGTCGAAGTCTTTGGCAAGGTCGTACCCGGACGATTCGCCCTCGAGAAGGGCGGCCAGGACCGCATCACGCAGCGACATCGGCAAAGGCTACAACGAGATGAGTATTCAACAAAGTGACTAATCGCACTATGGACACGCCAGTGCGCACGGCCTAGCGTCAACGGCACTTGGCGAAACGATAAGCGAGGTGTCGGATGCATCCCTTCCGCAAGGCGGTCGAAGAACGCGACGAAAGGGGCATCCAGGCGCTGCTGGCCGACGACGTGGTGTTCACCAGCCCGGTCGTGTTCAAGCCCTACATCGGCAAGCCGATCGCCGCGGCGATCCTGCGCGGTGCGATGCGCATCTTCGAGGACTTCCGCTACGTCCGTGAAATCCACGACGCCAACGGTCGTGACCACGCGTTCGTGTTCGAGACCGGGCTAGCGGGGGCGCCGGGGCTCAAGGTCACCGGTTGCGATTTCCTGCACTTCAACGACGACGGTCTGATCGACGACTTCATGGTGATGGTCCGGCCGCTCTCGGGCGCCAAGGCAGTGTCCGAGGCGATGGGCGCCCAGTTCGATCGGATCGAGCACGAGGCACTGGAACTGGCCGACGAGTTCGGCACCGCGTAGGGGCGGGCGACTATGCGAATTGGATTGGGCATCAACTATGCCGGCGGTTTCAAGGACGTGGCCGCCGAAGTGGCCGACCTCGAGCGCGCCGGGCTCGACATCGTCTTTGTCCCCGAAGCGTATTCGTTCGATGCGGTGAGCGCGCTCGGCTACCTGGCCGCCAGCACCGATCGGGTGGGACTGGCCTCGGGGATCCTGCAGCTCTACACCAGAACGCCCACGTTGACCGCGATGACGGCCGCCGGGCTCGACTACGTCTCCGACGGCCGGTTCACGCTCGGGCTGGGCGCTTCCGGCCCACAGGTGATCGAGGGCTTCCACGGTGTGCCCTACGACGCGCCGATCGCCCGGACCCGCGAAGTGATCGACATCTGCCGGCAGGTGTGGCGACGCGAGACCCTCAAACACCAAGGCAAGTACTACACCATCCCGCTGCCCGCCGGCCAGGGCACGGGGCTTGGCAAGCCGCTCAAGCTCATCAATAAGCCGGTCCGAGAACGAATTCCGGTTCTGATCGCGGCGCTTGGCCCCAAGAATGTGGAGCTGGCCGCCGAGATCGCCGAGGGGTGGCAGCCGATCTTCTACCTGCCCGAGAAGGCGCAGGAGGTGTGGGGAGAGGCGCTGTCTGCTGGGAGGACCAAGCGGGATCCCAGCCTGGGCGAGCTGGATGTCTATGCCGGTCCGGTGTTGGCGATTGGCGAAAACGTGGAGCCGCTAAGGGAATTCGTCAAACCCCACCTGGCCCTATACATCGGCGGAATGGGCGCCAAGGGCAAGAACTTCTACCACACGCTGGCCACCAAGTATGGCTACGGCCCCCAAGCCGATCGGATCCAAGAGCTCTACCTGGCCGGTGACAAGGAGGGGGCCGCCAAGGTGGTGCCCGACGATCTCGTGCGAGACGTGAACCTGATCGGCAGCCGCGAATTCGTCAAGGATCGCGTGGCCGCGTTCTCCGAATCCGGGGTCACCACCCTCAACGTCTCACCCATCGCGTCCACACCGGCCGAGCGGGTCAAGCTGATCGAGACACTGCGCGAACTCCTCTGAACGCCGGCGCGTTTAGGCCTCTGCCGGTGAGCGGTGCAGCGCACGGGAGCACGCCACCAACGCGGCCAGCGTGACCGAAAACCATGCCGCCAGAACGAGATACGGCAACACGCGCTGATTATGCGGAAAGCCCTTCCTGGTACTCGCGCGGTGCCCGGCGAAACATGCCGTCGCCCGCTGGCCGCCGTCATCCCGGGCGGTGGGCGTCCCGTCGGAGTCGAACCGCTCGACTCACGGCGGCCAGCAACGCCAGCACCGCCATCACGGCGAGGATGGCCGTCGAAACCGCGGACCCGACCGTCGTCAAGATCAGTGGCAGGCCGAAGCCGATGTAGGTCACGACGTAGAACGCGCCAACGAGCGCACCGCGCGAGCGTTTTGGCGCCGCGGCTTCCAGGTCGATCAAGCCCTCGCGCAGACACAGGCCGGACGCGCATCCGAGCACCAGGAACAGCGGCAGCCCCAGCGCCAGCGACATGGTCGGCGGGGCCACCGCGGTGACCGCGTAGCCGAGCGCGGCCAGCGCCGCACCGGCGGTGCCGGCCTGCGGCCCCCATCGACGCGCGCGGGCGAGCACCTGAATCAGCCCGCTGACGCCGTTCACCAGCAGGGTGGCCGTGCCGGCGGCCATGGGTGCCGCGAGCCCGGTGTGCACGCGGCTGGGGATGGCGATGAACCCGAGCGTGGCCGACGCGAACACCCACGGCGCCAACGGCATAGCCCAACCCAGCGCCCGCGCGGCGCCCTGTCCCGCGGTTGCCGACGGCTCCCAAACGTGCGGGGTTCTCCGCGCGGTGGACCCCGTGTGCCGCGCCGCGAGGACCGCGATGGCCATCGCCGTGGCGCCGACGGCGGCCGCGATCCCGAACGAGAACCGAATGCCGGCCGTCGACCCGGCGCGGGCGATCAACGCTCCGGCGAACGGCCCGATCGCGAAACCGGCCATCAAGACCGCTCCGGCGGTGGCGGCCCCGGCGGGACCTTTCAGATCGGACGCCCACGCGGTGCAGGCACTCATGGCCAGCCCGACGCCGAGCCCGACGACCAGGCGTCCGGACAGCAAAACGTCGTACTGCTGGGAGCAGAGCATCGCCACCGTTGCGGCCAGCGCGGTAGCCGAACCGGCCAGGGCCACCGACCGGCGCCCGAAAGCGTCCGACGCGCGCCCGCCGATGAGCAGACCCGGCAACAACCCCAGCGCGTAGATGCCGAAGATCGCGTCCAGCGTGGCCGGGCTGAGATGTTGCCGGACGCTGAGCAAGGGCATCATCGCGACGAAATGGTTGGCGACCCAGCCGACCGACAGCAGCAGCACCAGCACGCCGGCGAACCCACCCCGGACCGGATCCGAACTATCGTCCGCTTCCAGCGTGGCCAGTGCCGACTGCGGAGTTGACCCGTTGGACCACGGCACGGAACGTTTCCTCCCCTTGGAGCCCTTGGAGCTAGGCGCGACGAAGCCTAAACGACGATGTGGACGAGGCAGTTATTCCCATTTGGCCGCGGAATGCACGCGGGGCAAACGGGGGGGTCGACGTGCAAATCGCGTGCGGGGGTTTCAAATCGGTCGATTTGGTGTACTGATACCACGACTCGGCTCCAGGAAGGCAAATGATGAAGCAAATCGTGGCCGCCACGTTCGCGATGGCCGTGCTGCTGTCCAGCGCGTGTTCGGCCTCACAGGTCATCAACACCGGCGGCGACACCAAGTGCAAGGACTTCACCGCGCAGGATGAGAAGAAGCAGAACGATGAGGTCAGCAAGATGCTGAAGGACAAGAACGGCACTGACCCGTCCAATGCCGAGATCTCGGCCACCCGGCTGTCGGCGTTGACGTATTGCCAGACGCTGGGCAAGCCCGACACCAAGATCTCCGAGGCGCCGCACGGCTGACGGTCATCGCCGGCGGTGCAGCCGGTGCAGAAGCGAATGTCTCGGCTATCGGGGGCCGTGCTGCGCCACCCGAATCGGCCGTCGCACTGGCGAGTTCACGCCGGCCGGCCTGCGCCTCGGCGCGCATGCGCTCCACCGTGTGTGGGTAATGCAATTCGAAAGCCGTTCGTTCGCAACGGGTCCGGGGCGCGGCCTGGTGAAGTCGTGGCGCGACCGTTCGCCGTAGCGTCAGCTCTTGAACACATTCCATACGAACGGCGAGACCGCGACCAAGCCGCCGGAGTATTCCGGGACACCACCGCGTGGGCCTAGGGTCAAGACCTTCGTCGGCGGCCTCCAGCACCTGCCGATCCGCTACTCGCTGAAGTGAATTGGGATTTCGGTCAGCTCGTCGGGCAGCTCGTCCTCCAGCGCGGCCCGGGCGAGGAGCTCGCCGAGGAGCGGACCGAACTTCATCAGGTTGCTCCCGACGAACGCGACGAGGCGACCCCGCCGCGCCACGGTCCAGCCGTCCCCGCCCGGGTCGAGCCACGGCGCCCGCGCCGTCACGCAGTCCACCCGGCCGACCGGGACGAGCGCGGGAAACAACGCGCGCACCATCTCGGGGTCCGGTACCTCCTGACCGAACGCCCAACGGCCCGTGCTGCCGAGCGGCAAGCCGTAGCCCTCGGGCACCGAAAGGCACGCCGCGCCGGTCGCGTCGGCCCCCGCGTAGGTGAACCGCGTGTGCGGGCCGAAGTCGACGGCGAGGGGACCAAACAGCGCCGGCGACTCGGCACCGGCGCAGATCAGCACGCGGTCGCCCCGCAGCGCGGTGCCGTCCGCCAGGGTCACCCCGCCGTCGTCGGCAACCGACACGACGTCGGCGCGCCGGACGTCGACCAGACGCGCCAACGCGGACAGTGCCCGACGGATGCGCAGGCTGCCACCGAGCGGGTCCAGCACACCGGACGCCCACGGCGGGACGACGAACGGGATCCGCCCGGCGATTTCGGCCCGGTCCACCCAGCGGAACGACGCGCCTGCCTCCGTCATCGCCGCCGCGGTCGCGGCGCAGGCGCCGGCGGTGATGAACCCCTCCGAGCCCAGCAGTCGGCCCGCGCCGAGTTCGTTCTCCCAGCGCCGCCACCCGGCGCGGGCCCGCAACGCGAGCCCACATAGGGCGGGGCGCCGATGCGCGATCCGGAAGATGCGCGCCAACCCTGTGGACTGTTGGCCGAACGGCCGCCCGCGCTCCAGCACGATCGCGTGCTCCCCGCGGCGCGCCAGCTCATAGGCGGCGGCCAACCCGCACACCCCTGCGCCGACGATGACGATCACCGGACCCGCATACCCGCGCGACTAGAAGAAGAACCCCGCGTGTGGCGCGTCCGGCACGGCGAACAGCCGATCGGCCACCGCGATCGCCGACGCGTCGGCTGCCCGCGCCAGCCCGGCGACCCAGAGGTCGCGCCAGGTCGTGCCCCCGAGCAGCACGGCCGCCAGCCCCTCGACGTCGACCTCGAGTTGCGCGGGGCGCTCGGTCGGTTCCGCACCGCCGCCGGTGACGGTGAAGTGGCCCGAATTACCCTGCAACATATCGTCTTTGACCGCGATGGTGACGACTCCGTCACCGCCGTAGCGGCGCGCTGCGAGCGCCCGCGGCACGTCGATGACGCGCAGCCACGTTTCGTCGTGCACCGCGGTGACCCGCGCGGCCCGACGATCGGCGAGCAGCCAGGGCAGCGGGTCGTCGGCCGGCAGCATCCAAAACACCACGCGGTCAATGAGATCGAGCCCCAACAGAAACCGCAACAGTCCGAGGTAGGCTTCCGCGGTGGGCGCGAAGAAGTCCTCCACCGCGATGGTGCGCTGGTCGCTGACGAACCATCTTTCGGTGTCGATCGGGCGGTAGCGGGCGAATCCCGACTCGGATCCCGGGTCGCCGTGCACCGCGACATATGAAGGCTGGGGCGATGACTCGACGCGCAGCCGCAGGCCCTGCCACCACATGTCGGGCCGGTCGATGGTTCCCGGACGCGCCGGACGATGCTCGGCGTAGATGTGGGGCAGCAGCTCCCAGGCTTGCGCCGCGTCGATCAACCGCACCGGACCGCCGGTGCCCACGCCGCGACGCAGCGCCGCCCGCGCGGTGTGCACCTCGACCGTCTGCGAAGAACTGGCCACGCCATAGCCGTACCGCCCGTAGATCGTCGCCTCCGACGCGCGTAGCGATGCGACCACCTCACCGCGGGCGGCGATGTCGGCGAACTGATGACGGACCAGTTGCGTGGCGATGCCCCGCCGGGTGAACGACGGCAGCACCCCGATATGCGTGACGGCGGCGTGCCCCACCATGGCGCCGCCCGGGAGCGTCAGTCGGCTCGTCACGGCGTCCGCGGTGCCGACGAGTTGCCCGTCGACGAACGCCCCGACGGTACGGCCGGGCTCGAGCAGCTTGGTGATCTGGCCGGGTGGCAGGTCCGGCAACGGCGGGAAGCCGATCATGGCGACGCGAAACACGTTGGCCGCGGCGAGCAGTTCATGCTCGCTGTCGAGGACCCGGATGTCGGTGCTCATCCGGCCATCATGTCTCGTGCCCGCCGCGGCATGGACCGCGGGATGCTGCCGCTAACGAATCTGCAAGCCGGTCAGCGCCCGCGAGATGACCAGGCGCTGGATCTCGCTGGTGCCCTCGAAGATGGTGAAGATCTTGGCGTCGCGGTGCATCCGCTCCACCGGATAGTCGCGGGTGTAACCGTTGCCGCCCAGGATCTGGATCGCCTCGTCGGTGACGTAGACGGCGGTCTCGCTGGCGACCAGTTTGGCCATCGACCCCTCTGCGGCGTCGAAGGATTGGTTGTTACGCGCCATCCAGCCGGCCCGCCACACCAACAGGCGGGCGGCATCGATGCGGCTCCTCATGTCCGCCAGCTTGAACGCCACCGCCTGGAATTCGCCGATCTTGCGGCCGAATTGCTCACGCTGGCAGGCGTAGTCGAGGGCGTACTCGTAGGCGGCCCGGGCCACACCGACGGCCATCGCCCCGACCGTGGGCCGGGTGCGCTCGAAGGTCTTCATCGCCGCCTGGCTGCGCGCGGAGGCTCCCGATTTGACGCGGGCGATCCGCGCCTCGAACTTCTCCCGGCCGCCCAGGATGTGGTCCTCGGGCAGGCGGACGTTGTCCAGCACCACCTCGGCGGTGTGGGACGCCCGTATCCCGTGCTTCTTGAACTTCTGGCCCTGCGCCAGACCGTTGACCCCCGCGGGGACGACGAACGTGGCCTGGCCGCGGGTGCCGAGTTCGGGGTAGACCGACGCCACCACGATGTGCACGTTGGCGATGCCGCCGTTGGTCGCCCACGTCTTGGTGCCGTTGAGCACCCACTCCCCGGTGGCCTCGTCGTAGCGCGCGCGGGTGCGGATGGCCCCGACGTCCGACCCGGCGTCGGGCTCGGACGAGCAGAACGCCCCCAGCTTCGGCTCGTCGGCCGTGCCGAACATCTCGGGCAGCCAGCGGCCCAGCTGTTCGGGAGTTCCGTTGCCCGCCAAGGCCGCTGCGGCCAGGCCGGTGCCCATGATGGACAGCGCGATGCCGGCGTCGCCCCAGAACGTCTCCTCGAACGCGATGAGCATGCCCAGGCCCGTAGGCTCGGCGGCCTGCTGCGCGAAGAAGTCGGGAGAGTACAGCCCCACCTTCGCGGCCTCGGCGATCACCGGCCACGGGGTCTCCTCCCGTTCGTCCCATTCCGAGGCGGCGGGGCGGATGACGTCGGCGGCGAACTTGTGCACCCAGTCGCGCACCTCGATCACGTCGTCGGTCAGTTGCAGTGAGAAAGTCACGGCTTCACTCCTGAATATTGTTTGTGGTCAATGGTTTTCGGGGTTTCCGTATTGGGCGAGGACGCTGACGGTCTGGTTGACCCACGCCTCGAAGTAGCGCTCTTCGTCGATGTTGCCGGGCAGCCGGCCGGTCAGCGCTTGCAGCGTCGCGGCGTAGGACAGCGAGCCGATCGCGACGGCCGCGGCGGCCTCGGGATCGGGGATGCGGGTGCGGCCCGAACGATTGGACGCGGCCAGCTCGTCGGCGAAGCGTTGGTAGGCGTTGTCGGTGATCACCTGCCACGTCTTCTCGTCGAGATCGCCGAGCTCGTCGGGTTCACGCAGCATCACCTTGAGCAGATCCTCGCTGTCTTTGAGGTTGCTCCAGATCAGCTGGCCGGCGGTGCGCACCGCCTGCTCGACACTGCCCGGCTGCCCCGCGTCGTACTGTTCGCGCGCGGCCACGATGCTGTCGATTCGGTACGCCACGGCGGCCTCGAGTAGCTCGCGCTTGGAGCCGAAGTGCTTGTAGAGCGCTCCCGACCCCGGCGCCAGCCCGGATGCCCGCTGGATGTCGGCCACGGAGGTCTCCGCGTAACCCTTGGCGGCAAAAAGCTTCAGCGCCTCGGCCAGCAGCCGATCGCGTCCGGAGGCGAGCATGGTGAGAGAGTACTCACTCACCAACGCGCCGTGCAAAACGGCGCTGGTCGCGGCCGGGCAGGACACGAGCCAAAAGATTGGCGCTACATTCTCTGCGAAACGCCACGACGCCTGAACGCGGCGAATCGGTATGGGTGTGAGGGTTGTGGGTCAGGCGGTCAACACCGTCGCCGGCCCGGCGTCGTGAGCCGCACAAGAGGAGCGTGACATTCGCGTGTTACCGCACGTACAGCTGCCGATGCGGGTGTTGTCGCTGCGCACCATCGTCGTCGTCGCCGCGCTGTCGGTGATCACCCTCGTCGTGCTGCTGGGCACCTGGGTATGGGTCGGTGTCACCAACGATCAATACAGCCAGCTGGATCGCCGCCTCGACTCGGTCAGCAGCCTGGGCGACATCAACTCACTGCTCAACAACGTGGCGCACGCCGGCCCCGACCAGCCCATGCCCGACGGCAACCTGGTGCGCACCGCGCGCATCGGCGACGTGACCGTGTCGGTGCCCAGCAACATCGTGCTGCCCAAGCTGCCCAACGGATACGCGAACACCACCATCAACGGGGCGCAGTACCGGGTGCGCACCTTCTCCGCGGGCCCCGCCTCGATCGCGCTGGCCGCGCCGTTGGCCGAGGCCCAGCACCGCATCAACGAGCTGCACCTGCGCGTGCTGTTGATCTGTGCCAGCGTCATCGGCGGCACGGTGGTCGTCGGCTGGGTGATCTCGTTGATCATGGTGAACCCGTTCCTGCTGCTGGCCCAGCAGGCCCGCGCCATCAACGCCCAGTCCAGCCCCGACGAGGTCCAGGTGCGCGGGGTGCGCGAGGCCGTGGAGATCGCCGAGGCCGTCGAGGGGATGCTCGCGCGCATCGGCAAGGAACAACAGCGCACCAAGGCCGCGCTCGAGTCGGCGCGCGACTTCGCCGCGGTCGCCTCTCACGAGTTGCGCACTCCGTTGACGGCCATGCGGACCAACCTCGAGGTGCTGTCCACCTTGGACCTGCCCCGGGAGCAGCGTCAGGAGGTCATCGGTGACGTCATCCGCACCCAAAGTCGCATCGAGGGGACACTGACGGCGCTGGAACGCCTGGCGCAGGGTGAGCTCACCACCGTCGACGATTTCGTCCCGTTCGACATCACCGAACTCCTGGACCGCGCCGCGCACGATGCACTGCGGATCTATCCCGAGGTCGAAGTGTCGCTGGTGCCGTCGCCGACCGTGTTGATGGTCGGATTGCCCACGGGTCTGCGGCTGGTGATCGACAACGCCATCGCCAACGCCGTCAAGCATGGCAACGCCGGCAAAATCCTGCTCACCGTGAGTAGCTCCGGCGAGGGGGTCCAGATAGCGATCGACGACGACGGCACCGGTGTCCCGGAATCCGAGCGCGCGGCGGTCTTCGAGCGCTTCGCCCGCGGGTCGACGGCGTCGCGCTCGGGATCCGGTCTGGGGCTGGCGCTCGTCGCTCAGCAGGCCGAATTGCACGGTGGCACAGCGGCATTGCAGACCAGCCCGCTCGGCGGCACCCGGCTGCTGCTGAAGCTGGCCGGCGACGGCCGCGGTCCCGCGTAGTTCAGGTCGCAATTAACGCAGCGGAAAAAGCGGGCGACGAATAACAATGGAGTGACCATTACCGCCACGGATTTTCCGACCTATTCGGGCGTCGCCCAACGATATTCCCGTGACCACTGTGAATGCAGTGGCATGCGAGGTTGTTTGACATGTGACTCATAAAGGGAATACCCGAACCGCAGAATTTCCGCGCCGGACCCGGGGAAAGGCTTGTGAATACACGAGCGGGCGAACGCCATTAGACTGATGCGCCAAGCCCGTCTTATGACGCTGAGCAATCGGAGGGAAATCATGACGATGTCGATGCAGCCAGAGGCGGTTCTGGCATCGGCAGGTGCGGAGTCGGCCATCAGCGCCGAAACCGAGGCGGCAGCGTCGGCGGCGGCGCCCGCGTTGCTGGGAGCGATGCCGATGGGGGCTGACCCCGACTCGGCGATGTTCGCGGCGGCGCTGAACGCTTGCGGTGCAAGCTATTTGGGCGTGGTGTCGGAGCACGCGGCGCAACGAGGCTTGTTTGCCGGCGCTCAGGGGCTGGCCGCGGGCACGACCACCGCGACGGAAGCCGCTCGCCAAGCCGCGATGTTGCTCGGCTCCGTCGTCTAAAAGGGGAAGTACGCATGGCCGATCCGGGGTGGGCTGCGCGTACACCTGAGGAAAACGATCTGCTGCTCAAGGGCGGCACCGGGGTGGGCACTCACCTGGCCAATCAGGCCGCCTGGATGGCTCTGGCAGCCACCCACCACGCCTCAGGTGTCGCTTCGGCGATAAACACGGCGACGACGTCGGCGAGCTGGCTCGGCGCCGGGTCGGCGGCATCCGCGACAAGCGTCACG
Source organism: Mycobacterium sp. SMC-2 (assembly GCF_025263485.1). NCBI lineage: Bacteria > Bacillati > Actinomycetota > Actinomycetes > Mycobacteriales > Mycobacteriaceae > Mycobacterium > Mycobacterium sp. SMC-2. The sequence continues at coordinate 641,362 of NZ_CP079863.1, read as the reverse complement.
ATGCTCAACGCCTCGCTGCACGGCCTGGCCGGCTGGGTCGACGTGAAGCCGCCTGTCGTCGCCACCGCCGTCTCCGCGTACCAGATGGCGTACGGCGCGATGCGCCCCGCTCCCGAATGCATCGCCAACCGGGACGAATGGGGGGTCGACAACAGCATCAACCCGCTGGTGCTCGGGGCGCTGACCCCGCGCATCGTCTCGCTCGACGTCCAATATTTCGGGGTGATGTGGCCCAACAACTCGGCCGTCGGCGCGAGTTACGGGGCGGTTCTGACGTCGCTGACCGAAAGCCTCGCCATTGCGCCACCGGTCGCGACCATGGGCGCGTCGCCGGCGGCACCGGCGCAGGCGGCCGCGGCGGTGGGCGAAGCGGCCGCGCAGGTGGGAGCCGGCGACGGCATGCGCTCCGCTTTTCAGGGCGTGCAGCAGGGGACGTCGGGGGCCGGTCAGGCGGCGTCGGGCGGCCAAGACTTGATGGGTCAGGCCGGCTCGTTCATGGGGCCGGTGCAATCGATGATGGGCGCGGTCCCGCAGGCGATGCAGGCGCCCACGCAGATGATGCAGGCGCCGATGCAGATGATGCAGCCGCTGCAGTCGATGATGGGCATGTTCGCCAATCCCGGCGCCATGGCGGGGGCGGCGCCGGGAGTGTCGGCGGTCTCGGCGACGGAGATGTCGGCCATTGGCGCGTCGGGCGGCGGTGGCGGGGCGGCGTCGCTGGGCAGCGCGGGTATGCCCGCGACCAGCTTCACCCGTCCCGTCAGCGCGTTCGAACCGGCCAGCAGTGGGCGGCCGGTGGGGTTGCGGCCAAGCGGGGCTTTGGGCGCCGAGGCCATGCGTCCGCAGACCGCGACGGTCGGCGGCGGTACACCAGTGGGCGGCATGCCGGTGGGGCATGGGGCGGGAGGAGAGCGCGGATCCCGAGACAAATCCGAACAGCCCGTGACGGTGCGGGTTGTCGACAACCGAGTGTGATGCCGGCCCGGCCAAGGGTGAATCGACAGGTATAAACAGCCGCCATACACTTCGCTCCATGCCCCAGGCACTACGGGGGGCGGCCAACCGGAGAAGGGGAATCCAGTGACAATCAAGGTGACACCGCAAATGCTTCGCGATACTTCCAATGCCATACAGGCGAACATGGAACATGCGATTGGGATCGGCCAGGGGTACGTCGCAAATCAGGAAAACGTGATGAACCCGTCGACGTGGTCCGGTGACGCGGTGGTCGCGTCGCACGCGACGGCCATCGAAGTCCAAAGCGACCTAAACAAAGTCCTCAATGGCGGCACACGCCTGGCCGAGGGCCTCAAGCAGGCGGCGGCCCTGATGGAAGGTCACGAGGCCGATTCTTCGCACGCTTTCAGCGCTCTATTCGGCCACGGCGGATCCTGACTCCCGCCCACTCATTCAGTTAATCCGTAAACAGTTTTCTAATAAGGGAGTTAACAAATGTCGGATCCAATCACTTACAACCCGGGAGCCGTCGCCGATTTCGCCAGCGATGTCGCTTCGCGCGCCGGCCAGCTGCAAGGCATTTTCGACGACACCTCGAACCGGACGAACGCTCTGCAAGAATTCTTCGCCGGCCACGGCGCGTCGGGCTTCTTCGAGGCGCAGGCGCAGATGCTGTCGGGGCTGCAAGGGCTCATCGACACCATTCGCCAGCACGGGCAGACGACGTCGCACGTGCTCGACGGCGCCCTCAGCACAGACCAGCACATCGCCGGCCTGTTCTGAGTCCGCCTATGGGCGAGTGAAGGTGGGGCAGGCGCGCGAAGCGTGTGTGCCCCACCTTTGGCACCTTGCCCGCTGAGGAAACCGACATGCTGACAACGACGGTCGACGGTTTGTGGGTATTGCAGGCGGTCGCCGGGGTGGAGCAGACCTGCCCCGAGCTCGGCCTGCGCCCGCTGCTGCCGCGGCTCGACACCCCCGAGCGCGCGCTGCGCCACCCGGTGGCGGCCGACCTGAAGGCCGCCGGCGCGCTCGACGAGGCCGGCGACGTCGACCCGATGATTCGCGAGTGGCTCACCGTGCTGTTGCGGCGCGACTTGGGGCTGCTGGTGACCATCACGGTGCCGGGCCGGGAGGCCACCCGCGCGGCGATTTGCCGATTCGCCTCCTGGTGGGTGGTTTTGGAGCGAAACGGCGAGTTGGTGCGGCTTTATCCCGCCGGCACGGCCAGCAACGAAAGCGGGGCCAGCGACCTGGTGGTGGGTCAGGTCGAGCGGCTGTGCGGGGTCGCGGAGGTGGCGCCGCTGAAGCCAGTCACCCTCGATACCGAGCAGTTGCTCGCCTCGGTGCGCGACGCCGCCAGCCTGCGGGAATTTCTCCTCGGCCAGAACCTCGACGTCGACCAGCTGCAGATCGTCACCATGGCCGCCGATCCCGCGCGTTCGGCGCACGCGACGATCGTCGGCTTGCAGGCGGGCGTGGGACCGGACGAGATGGCGCGGATCGCCGTCGGGGATTCGACCGTGTCCATCATCGACACCCCGGCCGGCCGCGTCTGCGTGGAGAACGTCACCTCGGGTCAGCGCCGCTACCAGATCCTTTCGCCCGGCTCCCGCAGTGACATCGGCGGCGCGGTGCAGCGGCTCATCCGCCGCTTGCCCGCCGGCGACGAGTGGTACTCGTATCGGCGGGTGGTCTGACCGGACGGCCGGCTTGTCAACTGACGCAAGATAAGTCAGTTAACCAATGCCGTGGAATACCAACCGCTTATGCACTTGAAGGGTTTCTTGCTCAGTAAACGCGGTATGGCCAATCGTGTTAGCATCGCGACGTGACAAGCCCTTGGAATGACCCGAATATGTCGGACGAAGGGGCGCTCAGACGGGGGGAACCGTCAGGGAGCCGCAACTACCCGGATTCGGTATCGGACACCATGCGCATTACCGATCTGGCCGCGCCTCGAAAGATTCCTCCAGGATCGGGTTGGCGGAAATTCATTTACGTCATCTCTTTTAAAAAAATAAACCCCGGCGAATCACCCAGGGAGCGGCACTACCGGGATTTGCAGAACCGTATCCGGCGGCACATCCGTAGGCAGTACGTCATCACGGTGGTCTCCGGCAAGGGCGGGGTCGGGGTCTCCACGATGGTGGCGTGCATCGGCGGTGTGTTCCGAGAATGCCGCCCGCAGAACGTGATTGCGATCGACGCCGTCCCGGGATTCGGCACGCTGGCCGACCGCATCGATGAGTCACCGCCGGGTGACTACACCGCCATCATCAACGACACCGACGTCCAGGGCTACGCCGACATCCGTGAACACTTGGGGCAGAACCCGATCGGCCTCGACGTGCTCGCCGGAAACCGGACGTCTGACCAGCCCCGGCCGCTGGTGCCCGCGATGTTCTCCGGGGTTTTGTCGCGCCTGCGGCGAACGCACACAGTGATGATCGTCGACACCTCCCCGGACCTGGAACACGAGGTGATGAAGCCGGTCCTGGAGAACACCGACACCCTCGTGTTCGTCTCCGGCATCACCGCGGACCGGTCCCGGCCGGTGCTGCGGGCCGTGGACTACCTGCGGTCGCAGGGCTACCACGAGCTGGTTTCGCGCAGCACCGTGATCATCAACCACACCGACCAGATGACCGACAAGGATGCGCTGGCCTACCTGACCGAACGGTTCAGCAAGGTCGGCGCGACCGTCGAAGAGATGCCGTTCGATCCGCACCTGGCCAAAGGCGGGCTCATCGACACGGTTCATGAATTAAAGAAAAAGACGCGGTTGCGACTTTTTGAAATTACCGCCGGCTTGGCCGACAAATACATTCCGGATGCGGAGCGGACGGCGCCGTGACATCCGCGCATAAGGTCGCTTTCCCGGCGCGTTGTGCGGTCAACATTTCCTACGAGAAGCATCTCTGCTCGCAAGTATTCCCCGCCGCAATTCCGGTGGAGGGATTCTTCGAGGGAATGGTCGAGCTCTTCGACGCCGACTTGAAACGCAAAGGCTTTGAAGGCATTACGCTGCCGGCCGGCAGCTACGAACTGCACAAGATCAATGGGGTCCGGCTGGACATCAACAAGAGCCTGGACGAGTTGGGCGTGCAGGACGGCGACACCCTGGTGCTGGTGCCCCGGGTAGCCGGCGAGTCCTTCGAACCGCAGTACGAGTCGCTGTCGAGCGGCCTGGCGGCCATGGGCAAGTGGCTGGGCCGCGACGGCGGTGACCGGATGTTCGCTCCGGTGACGCCGCTGACGGCCGCGCACACCGCCGTCGCGATCATCGCGATGGCGGCCGCGGTGGTCGTGGCGCTGACGCTGCGGGCGCGGACGTTCACCGACAGCCCCCTTCCGGCCGCGGTGGCCGGCGCCGTCGGCGTCTTGCTGGTGGCCGCGACCTCCGTCGTCTGGTGGGGCTGGCGGGAGCGGCGCGACCTGTTCAGCGGATTCGGCTGGCTCGCCGTGTTGTTGGTGGCGGTCGCGGGCGCATGCGCGCCGCCGGGCACCCTGGGCGCGGCCCACGCGCTGATCGGCCTGGTGATCGTGATTTTGGGTGCCATCGCCATCGGTGTTATGACGCGGAAGCGGTGGCAGACCGCGGTCGTCACCGCGGTGGTGACGGTGTGCGGGATCCTCGCCGCGGTTGCCGTCGTCCGGATGTTCCGGCCGGCCTCGGCGCAGGTGCTGGCCATCTGCGTGCTGGTGGGGCTGCTGATCCTGGTCAGGATGACCCCGTTGATCGCGTTGTGGGTGGCCAGGGTGCGGCCCCCGCACTTCGGATCGATCACCGGGCGCGACCTGTTCGCGCGCCGCGAGGGCATGCCCGTTGACACGGTCTCCCCGGTCAGCGAGGACGAATCCGAGGACGAGGACAACGAATTGACCGACATCACCGCGCGCGGCGCCGCGATCGCCGCCTCGGCCCGGCTGGTCAACGCCGTGCAGGTCGGTGTGTGCGTCGGGGCGTCGATCGTGCTGCCCGCCGCCGTCTGGGGGGTGCTGACGCCCGGGCGCCCGTGGGCATGGTTGGCGCTGGTGGTCGCCGGGCTGGTCGTCGGCATCTTCATCACCCAGGCCCGCGGATTCGCCGCCAAGTACCAGGCCGTGGCGCTGGCGTGCGGGGCCGCGGCCGCGGTGTGCGCCGGCGTGGTCAAATACGCGATCGCGGAGCCGAAAGATGTTGCCAGCAGCCTGCTTTGGCCCGCGATGGCGGTGGTCGCCTTCGCCGCTTGCGGCTTGGCCGCGGCGCTGTTGGTGCCGACGGTGCGATTCAGGCCGTTCATCCGGCTGACCGTGGAGTGGGCGGAAGTGTTGGCCTTCATCGTCTTGCTGCCGGCGGCGGCGGCCCTGGGAGGGCTGTTCACGTGGATTCGCCACTAAAGAGGGTCGCGGCGGCGACGGCCGCCGTCACTTTGGTCGCGCTGTCCGCGAATATCCCCGCCGCACAGGCCATTACGCCACCACAGGTCGATCCGGGGATGGTGCCGCCCGACGGGCCGCCGCGACCAGACCAGCCGATGCGGCGCGCCAACAGCTGCTCGACGCCCATCACGGTGCGCAACCCCGACGTGGCTCAGCTGGCGCCGGGCTTCAACCTGCTCAACATCAGCAAGGCGTGGCAATACAGCACCGGCAACGGGGTGCCGGTGGCGGTCATCGACACCGGCATTTCCCCCAACCCGCGGCTGCCGGCCGTGCCCGGTGGTGACTACATCATGGGTGAGGACGGCCTGTCGGATTGCGACGCACACGGCACGATCGTGGGCTCGATCATCGCCGCCGCACCACTTGGGGTCCTGCCCATGCCGCGACCTATGCCGTCGGCGCCGGCGTTTCCGCCGCCGGCCGGACCGCCACCGGCCAGCGGCGCGCCGCCGCCGCCGGTCGAGGTGCCGCCGCCGGTGGCGCCGCCGCCACCGCCCTCGCCGGTGACGATCACCCAGGTGATTCCGCCCCCGCCCCCGCCGCCTCCGCCGCCCGAGGGTGGGGGCGCCACCGCCATCTCCAACGGGCCGCCGGATCCGCAGACCGAGGACGAACCCGCCGTGCCCCCGCTTCCGCCCGGAGCGCCTGACGGGGTGGTGGGGGTGGCCCCGCACGCGACCATCATTTCAATTCGCCAGTCGTCCAGGGCTTTTGAGCCGGTGAACCCCGGGCCGGGAGATCCCAACTCCGACGAGAAGGTCAAAGCGGGCACGCTGAACACGGTGGCGCGCGCGGTGGTCCACGCCGCCAACATGGGTGCGAAGGTGATCAACATTTCGGTCACCGCCTGCCTGCCGGCGGCGGCCCCCGCCGACCAGCGGGCGTTGGGCGCGGCACTGTGGTATGCCGCCACCGTCAAGGACGCGGTGGTGGTGGCCGCGGCCGGAAACGACGGGGAAGGCGGCTGCAACAACAACCCGATGTACGACCCGCTGGAACCGTCGGACCCGCGGGACTGGCATCAGGTCAAGGTTGTCTCATCGCCGTCCTGGTTTTCCGACTACGTCCTGTCGGTCGGTGCGGTCGACGCCAGCGGCGCCGCGCTGGACAAGAGCATGTCGGGCCCGTGGGTGGGTGTCGCGGCGCCGGGCACCCATATCATGGGTCTCTCGCCGCAGGGCGGCGGCCCGGTCAATGCCTACCCGCCGTCGCGGCCGGGCGAGAAGAACATGCCGTTCTGGGGTACCAGCTTCTCGGCCGCCTACGTCAGCGGCGTCGCGGCCCTCGTGCGCGCGAAGTTCCCCGACCTGAGCGCGCATCAGGTGATCAACAGGATCGTGCAGTCGGCGCACAATCCGCCCGCGGGAGTGGACAACAAGGTCGGGTACGGGCTGGTCGATCCCGTTGCGGCACTGACGTTCAACATCCCGCCGGGTGACCGGATGCCCCCGGGAGCGCAAAGTCGGGTCATCCGCCCCGCCCCGCCGCCCGCGCCGCCGGACCACCGGGCACGCAACATCGCCATCGGCTTCGTCGGCGTGGTGGCCGCCGGCGTGCTCGTGGCCGCAATCGCGGGGCGGCTGAGGAGGGCGCGGTGAGGCCGAGGCTGACCGGGTTCAGCCCCGGCAGCAATCGGCGGGTCCTCGGGGTGGGGGTGGTGTTCTTGCTCGCGGTGGCGGGTTGGGCCGTGGGCGGCTACATCGGGGCGGCGGTCGCGGTGGCGGTCGGCGTCGCGGCGGTGTTCGTCCGCTGGTGGGGTCAGCCGGCGTGGTCATGGCTGGTGTTGTGGCGGCGGGGGAGGCGCCCGATCAGCTGGGACGCGCCGATCACGGTGGCCAACAACCGATCCGGGGGCGGGGTCCGGGTGCAGGACGGTGTGGCGGTGGTGGCGGTGCAGCTGCTCGGCAGGGCGCACCAGGCCACCACGGTGACCGGTTCGGTGACCGTCGAGACCGACAACGTGATCGACGTCGTCGAATTGCTGCCCATGATGCACCAGGCGCTGGGTCTGCAGCTCGACTCGATCAGCGTCGTCTCGCTCGGCTCTCGGCACGGCACCGTCGGCGACTACCCGCGGGTGTACGACTCCGAGATCGGCACCCCGCCGTATGCGGGGCGGCGCGAGACGTGGCTGATCATGCGGCTGTCGATCATCGACAACACCCAACCGCTGCGCTGGCGCACAACCGTTGGCGCCGCGGCCATTTCGGTCGCGCAGCGCATCGCCGGGCTGCTGCGCTGCCAGGGGTTGCGGGCCAAGGTGGCCACCGCGACCGACCTGGCCGAGCTCGACCGCCGCCTGGGGTGTGACGCCATGGAGGGGGACGCCCAGAGGTGGAAGGCCATCCGAGGTGAGGCGGGCTGGATGACGACATACGCCTATCCCGGCGAAGCGATCACGTCGCGCGTCCTGTCGCAGGCCTGGACGCTGCGCGCGGACGAGATCATCCAGAACGTGACCCTGTATCCGGACGCCAGCTGCACAGCGACGATCACCGTGCGCACTCCGACGCCGGCGCCCATCCCGCCCAGCGTGATCCTGCGCCGGCTGAACGGCGAACAGGCCGCCGCCGCCGCGGCCAACATGTGCGGTCCGCGGCCCCACCTGCGGGGGCTGCGGCCCAGCCCGCTGCCCAAGCACCTGCTCACCGAGATCGGCCCCTCGGGCGTGCTGATCGGCAAACTGAGCAACGGGGACCGGTTATTGATGCCCATCACCGACGCCGGCGAGCTGTCACGGGTTTTCGTGGCCGCCGACGACCCGATCGCCAAGCGGATCGTGATCCGCACCGCGGGCGCGGGCGAGCGGGTCTGCGTGCATACCCGCGACACGACTCGCTGGGCCACCGTGCGGATGCCAGAGATCACCGTCGTCAGCACGCCACGGCCCGCGCCACGTACCACCGTCAGCGTCGTGGAGCACGTCGCCCCGGTCTCACCCACCCCGCGCCCGGCGACCGTGATCACCGTCGCCCCCTCGGGCACCAGGCTGCCCGAGGGGCACCGGCACAACTTCGAGGTCATCATCGAGCAGGTTGGCCCCGCGATGGTGCGGGTCAGCGCGGCGGGCAAGGAATGGGTCGTCGAGATGGACATGTTCCGCGCCGAGAACCGCTACGTGAGTCTCGAGCCGCTCACCATGTCGGTCGGCACGTAGAACGTCAACAGTTCAAAAAGGCATAGTTTGATGAGCGCACACGATGGGTGATTTGCAGACTGCCCGTAGGCATTTCGACCGCGCCATGGCGATCAAGGGCCGGCAGGGCCGCGCCGCGGCGTTGCCGGAGTTCGTCGCGGCCACCGACGCCGACCCCTCGATGGCCGACGCGTGGCTGGGCCGCATCGCCTGCGGCGACAACGACCTGGCCTCGCTGAAGAAGCTCTACGCCACCAGCGAATGGTTGCACCGCGAGACCACCCGGATCGGGCAGACGCTCGCCGCGGAGATCCAGCTGGGTCCCTACATCGGAATCACCGTGACCGACGCGTCCCAAGTGGGCCTGGCGTTGTCGTCGGCGCTGACCATAGCCGGGGAATACGCCGAGGCGGACCGGCTGCTGGCCAACCGCGACCTGCTGGACTCGTGGGCCAACTATCAGTGGCACCAGCTGGCCCGGGCCTTCTTGATGTACACCACGCAGCGCTGGTCGGACGTGCTGTTGGCCGCCGCCGAGGAGCTGCCCCCGCAGGCCATCATCATGTCGGCGGTGACGGCGTCGATTTGCGCGCTGGCGGCCCACGCCGCGGCGCACCTCGGGCAGGGCCGGGTCGCGCTGGACTGGCTCGACCGCGTCGACGTGATCGGGCAGACCAACGCGTCGGGCCGCTTCGACGCCGACGTGCTGACCGCTTCCATCGGGCCGGCCGATATCCCGCTTCTGGTCGCCGACTTGGCGTACGTGCGCGGGATGGTGCACCGCCAGCTGCGTGAGGAGGACAAGGCCCAGATCTGGCTGTCGAAGGCGACCATCAACGGCGTCCTGACCGAGGCCGCCAAGGAGGCGCTGGCCGACCCGAACCTGCACCTGGTGGTGACCGACGAGGAAACGATCGCCAGCCGCACCGACCGTTGGGACGCGTCGACGGCCAAGAGCCGCGAGGAACTGCACGACGACGCCACGGCGGAGCGCCGCGCCGAGCTGCTGGCGGAGGGCCGCGCGCTGCTGGCCAAGCAGGTCGGGCTGGCTTCGGTCAAGCAGGCCGTGTCCGCGCTCGAGGACCAGCTGGAAGTGCGGGTGATGCGCCTTGAGCATGGTCTGCCGGTGGAGGGACAGACCAACCACATGCTGCTGGTCGGCCCGCCCGGCACCGGTAAGACGACCACCGCCGAAGCCCTGGGCAAGATCTACGCCGGCATGGGGATCGTGCGCCACCCCGAGATCCGGGAGGTTCGTCGCTCGGACTTCTGCGGGCACTACATCGGTGAGTCGGGGCCCAAGACCAACGAGCTCATCGAAAAGTCGCTCGGCCGAATCATTTTCATGGACGAGTTCTATTCCCTGATCGAACGGCACCAGGACGGCACACCCGACATGATCGGCATGGAGGCCGTCAACCAGCTCCTGGTGGCGCTGGAAGCGCACCGCTTCGACTTCTGCTTCATCGGCGCGGGTTACGAGGACCAGGTGGACGAATTCCTCACCGTGAACCCGGGTTTGGCCGGCCGGTTCAACCGCAAGTTGCGATTCGAGTCCTACTCGCCGGCCGAGATCGTCGAGATCGGGCAGCGCTACGCCGCGCCGCGCGCCAGCCTGCTCGACGACGAGGCGCGTGCGACCTTCCTCGATGCGGCCACCACCATCCGCAACTACACGACGCCCGGCGGGCGGCATGGCATCGACGCCATGCAGAACGGCCGGTTCGCCCGCAACGTCATCGAACGTGCGGAGGGTTTTCGGGACACCCGCGTGGTCGCGCAGAAGCGCGCGGGCCAGCCGGTGACCGTCGAGGATCTGCAGGTCATCACCGCCCCCGACATCGAGGCCGCGGTGCGCAGCGTGTGTTCGGACAACCGCGACATGGCGGCCATCGTCTGGTAATCGGCGCCGCCGTAAAAAGCGTCCGGGACGGGGCCCGGGAAGCTTAGGATGCTCGCAGGCCCGCGGCCAGTCAGTTCAGCCGCCGCGGCTGAGCGAATGGAGTGTCCCGCGGTGCACCGTATCTTCGGAATCACGGTGGCGCTCATGTTCGTATTGCTGACCGCGCCGCCCGCCGCCGCGGTCGCGCCACCCTCGATCGACCCGGGCGCGGTGCCGCCGGATACGACTGGACCCGACCAGCCCCTGGAACAGCGCCGCGTCTGCCGTGCGCCATTGACGTTGCCGGGCACCAACTTTCGCGACCCACCGTGGGCCAACGCCTACCTGGGCGTGGGCCAGGCGCAGCAATTCGCGACGGGCGCCGGCGTGACGGTGGCCGTGATCGACACGGGGGTGGACGCCTCACCGCGGGTTCCGGCGGAGGCGGGCGGGGATTTCGTCGTCGGCGGCGGGGACGGCCTGTCCGACTGCGATGCCCACGGGACGCTCACGGCGTCCCTGATCGCCGGCCGGCCCTCGCTCACCGACGGGTTCGTCGGCGTCGCTCCCGACGCGCGGCTGATCTCGGTGCGGCAGACGTCGGAGGCCTTCGAACCGAAGGACAACCCGGCCGACCAGAACGACCCCAACGCGTCACCGGCGGCCGGGTCCGTCCGCAGCCTGGCCCGCGCGGTGGTGCACGCGGCCAATCTGGGCGCCGGCGTCATCAACATCAGCGAAGCGGCCTGCTTCAAGGTGCACAAACCGGTCGACGAGTCCACCCTGGGTGCCGCGCTCAACTACGCCGTCAACGTCAAAGGCGCGGTCATCATCGTCGCCGCCGGCAACAGCGGCGGCGATTGCTCGCAGAACCCGCCGCCCGACCCGTCCATGCCCGCCGACCCCCGGGGCTGGGAGCAGGTGCAGACCATCGTCACGCCGGCGTGGTACTCGCCGCTGGTGCTGGCGATCGGGGGTGTCGGCAAGAACGGGGCGCCGAGCCCGTTCTCCATGCACGGGCCCTGGGTGGGTGCGGCGGCGCCCGCGGAGGACATCGTCGCGCTCGGCGATAACGGCGACCCGGTGGACGCGTTGCCCGGCAAGGACGGCCCGGTCCCCATCGCCGGCACCTCCTTCGCCGCGGCCTACGTCTCCGGGATCGCGGCGCTGCTGCGGCAGAAGTTTCCCGACCTCCCCCCGGCCCAGATCATCAACCGGATCACGGCCACCGCCCGGCACCCCGGCGGCGGCGCGGACGACGCGGTGGGGGCGGGCGTCGTCGACGCGGTTGCGGCGTTGACGTGGGACATTCCGGCCGGGCCGCCGAACGCCCCGTCGGTGAAACCAATCCAACCCCCGGTGCCGGCGCCCGGACCCGATCATGGGCCGATCACGACCGTGGCGCTGGGCATCATCGCTCTGACCCTGGCGCTGGGTCTGGCGGCCCTGGCCGGACGAGCCCTGCGACGGCGGTGACGACGATGCGATCACTACGGCTGAAGTTCAGCACCGCGTACGCGCTATGGGTGGCGGCGCTGGCCCCGCCCTGCATCCTGCTCTTTCTGAAGACGCGCTACGTGTGGGCGGGACCCACCGTGGTGGCGGTGGCGGTGTTGCTGGCCCTGGTCACTTACCG